>NZ_CM178725.1:2689419-2996803 GCF_058680895.1 Caulobacter sp. GSs2
GCCGACCACGTCATCGACATCTGGGGCCAGACCCGGGATGAGTGGCGGGCGCGGCGGGGGTAGAGAGAGAATCGTTTCCAGCTGAATCATCCTTCGAATCCGCTCTCCCCGGCGAAAGCCGGGGCCCAGATTCAGCCAGAGCGTTTGGGGATGACGCGCCTTCCGACCCTGCCAGAACGCTCTCGGCCCAGGGTTCGATCTGGGCCCCGGCTTTCGCCGGGGAGAGCGGAGTTTGAGACGTTGGTTATGTCCGAAATCATCCTGCCCTAGAACCACCCCGCCTCCCGCAACGCCTTGGCATAGGCCCGGCTGACCGGCGCCTCGACCCCGCCCTGCAGGGTCAGGGTCGCCCGGCCGTCGCCGCGCCGGGCGTCTTCCACCGCATCCCTCGCCACCCACCAGGAGCGGTGGGTCTGGGCGCCTTCGATGCCTTCCAGCTCGGCGATGGCGTCGGACAGGCGCATCAGGATCAGGTCGTCACCCTTCGAGGTGTGCAGGCGCAGATAGTGATCCTGCGCCTCGACGGCGCGGACCTGCGCGCCGCGCAGTCGGGGCGGCAGGCGCTCCAGAAAGCGCGGGGCCGGCGCGCCGAGGGCGGCGGCGTGGGTCTCGGGCGGCCTGCGCTGGACCAGGAAGTTCAGCCCGGTCATGCCCGCCGTCACGATGAACACCGGGGCCAGATAGACGGGCAGGGCCTGCAGGCGTGGCGGGCCGTGGAACATCAACTCGGTCACCAGCCAGACGACGACGGTGAACGGCAGGGTGATGCCGATGGCGACCAGACTTCCATACAGCCAGGGCCGGGCGTCGGCCCGGCCGTCGCGGCCGATCAGCTGGCTGACGCCCGTGCCGACCACCGCCCCAGCCAGGCACAGGCCGACCCAGTAGACCAGCCTCAAGGGCAGCGGCGCCTGGTCGGATCCGAACGCCCCGATCAGGGCCAGGAACAGGCCGGCGAAGGCCGAGACCAGAAAACCGCGCCGGGCGTCCGGGCTGGTCAGCGCCAGTCGCGAAGCGTGAACGGCGTCGGCCAGCCGTTCACGAAGCAAGGGCGGCGACTGACGCAACGACGATTGAGGCACGGGTCGGAGAGCTCCAGGGATGAGGTGTCGACGGCCCCCCCGTCGATGGAGGGCGTCGCGATGGAGATGAAGATGGCCGATCAAAACATGTCAATGCGCCGGGCCACCCTGGGCGGCCGTTTGGGCGTTCTGGCCCTGGGTCTGGTCACCCTGGCCATCCTGGCGGCCAATCCCGCCGTACTGGCTGCGCCGCTTCGCGTTCTGGAGCGCGCCGGCTTTCAGCCCCATGCGCCGGACCTGTCGCTGCTGGCCGCCGCGCCGCTGGTCATCCAGCTGCACATCGCCGGCGCCGTGACCGCCTTCCTGATCGGCGCGGTGCTGCTGACCGGGGTCAAGGGCACGGGCCTGCACAAGGGGCTGGGCTGGACCTGGGTGGCCGCCATGACCCTGACGGCGATCAGCTCGCTGTTCATCCAGACCATCCGCCCGGGCCATTTCAGCTTCATCCACCTGATCAGTGGTTGGACCCTGATCGCCCTGCCCATGGCCATCTTCGCCATCAAGCGCGGCAAGGTTCGCCAGCATGCGCGCAACATGACCGGGATGTTCGTCGGCGGCCTGCTGATCGCCGGCCTGTTCACCTTCATGCCGGGCCGGCTGATGTGGCGCGTGTTCCTGGGCTGAGGGCGCGGCTTTCCGGCTTCACGCGGCTTGCCGCTGAAGGGATGGGAAGGGCTGCGGAGCGTCCGGGCCTCGCCCGGAGGATTGGGATAGTGATTACCGTTTCGACGAAGACAGACGCTCCGCGCAGCCGTTATCCGGTGAGCCCTCGGGGCGCGGGGTTTTAACCCGCTTCCGACGTTAGGCCCCCGACGGGTGGAGGGGATAGCGACCCCGTCCAGACCGCATGGGCGATTTCAGCCCATGCCTGTTGCGACATCGCCGCTCGCATCCTCGGGTCGATGTCGGCGGCGAACGGTCAGGGTGGGCCAGGCCACCTTGGCGACGAGGGTCACCCCTTAAGACCGTTGGCCAGCCAACACCCGCTGACACTGGCGGCGAGCGCTTCCCGCTCGACCACCCCTGACAGCCGCAACGGTCGCCGTACGTGCGCCCTTCCCGTGCTGTCAGGTGAGATTGATTATGCGGGCGGTTTCGGCGCGTCTGATGGGCGCGATCAAGTTTTTTGCAAGCGATTGATTTAGCTTGAGTTTGTTCTGGAAAGAACGGGGATTGAGCGCCCTCTATCCCCGTGCGCGCTCTAAAGTCCTCCCCCTGAAGGGGGAGGCGGCCGGAGGCCGGTGGGGGAAGACCCCGCCGAGCCAGCAGCACTACCCCCTCCGATCACTTCGTGATCGCCTCCCCCTTCAGGGAGAGGACTTGGGAGCCCCCCTTCGCGCCGAAGGGAGCCATCCTTGGATCTCACGGCGAGACGATCGCCGGTCTGTCCAGGTCACTCAAGGCCGGCCCCTGCGGGGCCGCCGCGTCGCGGCTGGCCGCAGGCCAGTGTCGGCGGACCCGCCTGGACAGACCCGCACGGCTGCAGCCTCCAGGAGATTTAACGGTGAGCGGGACGTGGGGGCGTCCGCTTGTGTGAGGAAAGCAAAGCGTGCTTTCGACCCATTGCGGCCATTTGGCATTTCACGAAGGCCGGCAACGGTGGAGATAGATTTGAGATACAGCGCGTAGCGCTGGCAAACCTCACGGTCGCTTCAGGCCCATCCCTAAGGGCCTCAATTCACGCCCTCAACTGATCCTGTCGTGCCGATGCGGCACCGATCGTAAAGTCACGCTTGATCTGACCTAGTCTTGCGCGCCCATACCCTTAATACTTGGTCCCTAATGTGGAAGAGTTCGCGCTATCCGAAATCCAAGGTTATCACTTCTGTCACCAACGTCCATGCTACGACTTGCAGAGCGGGCTTCACTATTCCCACTGTGATAAGCTCCGCCGCGGGTGACGTGAAAGAGGCACCCGCCGTTGATAAAGGCTGAGCCGTCGGTGGGGTGAGCGGGTGACCGCGTCGCATAACAGTCTTCGACCCACTCTTCTACATTGCCTATCATATCGTAGAGACCAAAGGCATTGGGCGCAAAACTACCGACAGGCGACATCGATTTGTCATCCCATTCGCTGCCACAATAGGCGCAGTTGGCGTTATTGACGCCTATCTTATCGCCCCACGGGTAGATCGTCGTGGAGCCGGCACGCGCCGCATATTCCCATTCCGCCTCTGTCAGCAGGCGATAGCTCTGCCCTGTCTTGCGGCTCAGCCAGGCGGCATAGGCCTTGGCGTCTTCCCAGCTTATGCCGACCACGGGGCTGGCGGCGGCGTCAAAATATAGCCCCGGACGCTCATAGGGATTGTTCGGAGCCAAGGGGTCAGCCTTTGCATTGGGATCGAGCAGGGGGCCAACCTCAGGCTTGGCTTCCTTCCATTCCGGGAGCCTGCAACCCCCGGCGGCAACGCAGCCAAGATAGTCATGCACCGTGACCGGATACTGGCCAACGGCGAACGGGTATCCAATGCGAACGGGATGCTGGATTTCATCAGGCCCCGCATTCCGATCCGTCGTGGGCGACCCCATGATGAACTTACCGGCGGGGAGCGCGACCATCTCCGGACCGTAACCACCCCCGATCAAGGTATCCCGAAAGCGCCAAGAGGAGACTCGCGCGCCCGATGCGGCGGCAGACATCGCGACCTCGGGGCCGTTAGGCGTCTTAATCTTTGGAAAGGGCAGATTCTCTGGCGCCGCCACTTTGTCAGACAGACTCCAGTTACCGCACCCCGCTACGAAATTCTTGAGAACATTTTCCGGGGGAGGATTGGGCGTGATGAGCGATTCACCGACCTCGACCGTTAGCTTTTTGGACGATTCCAGATCTTTGAGGAACGCCGCGGTGAAGGGAATAGATAAGTAAAAGCTATTGTCCCCTTTGAATAGATCGACTTTCTCGGAATAGACTTTAGCCTGTAATTCATTGCTGCCGTCACCCAAATAAAGCCGACCCTTTTTTGGCATACCGGTTACCGTATTTGAAGAACGGCCGACAACAGTGAAGTCACCATCAGAGCAAACGAATAGGAGGTATTGGCCAAGTCCGTCATCCCAAGACATTGTTTGGTCATCATTGTTCGGGCCAGAGTCCCAATCGCCCTCCCTCACAATTTCTCCGGGATTTGGGGTTTGCGCCACAGGGGCCGCGCCCTTCGCATTTTTCCCGGGACTTGGCGCTTGCGCCTTTGCACCCGCTGGGTTGCAACCGCTCAACGCTACGCACGCTGCGATGACCAAGGTTAGCCCAAGGCGCGACACTGTCGAAACCTTGGCTTCAGGAATACGAGGCGCGTGGCCAGCAAACTTTATCATGTATACTCACCAAAAACCCTCATCGCGAGGGATCCGAAGACCCACGTCATCTGAGGTTTGACGTCCAGATAAACACCGGACGCCCCCTTACATTTCTAAGGTCGCAATGCTGGAAGGTAAGACTTCAAATCGCCTAGAGATTGCCCGGGTCATTGAAGTAATTGAGTGAGAGGGCCAGCAGGGCGCAGGCCGTCCGGTTGGGGTCACCCGCCTTTGGCAGGTAAATCGTCTTTTTCCAGCCGACAAGACTGATCGCGCACACGTCCACGCCCCCTCGGCTGAACACATAGCCAAGGACGCCCGGGCTCGCGATCAACTTGGTGTCGACCTGGCGCGTTTCCGCCTTCAAGACGATGTCACCAAAGGTGAACTCACCGGCGCGCTGCGGCTGCTCCAGGGATTTCATGAGGCCGGGTTCGGACAGAGCCAGGTCGAAAGCTGTTCCCGCCGGTACGCCGCCGCCGACATAGTCGCAGTGATAGCCGAGTTTTGATCGCTTGAACGCAATCCACGTCAGACCGGCGCGCGCCTGTCCACCCGTGCATGTTACATCGACGCGCTCCGTCTGCCCGGGCAGCATGACGGTGAACTTGTTATCATATTTCTTTTTGACACTGCTGTAGGCGCCGTTGAGGACACTAAACCCCGAGGTTCGCTCAACTGTCAGCCCTCCTGTGCCCGTAAATTCGCCCAGGGCGTAGTTGGCTTTCCCCAGCTTGCCGCCGCCGGTCTTCTCGACGTGGAGTTTTTCGGTGTTGTCCAGCCAGGAGGCAGCGGCCGGCGCCGCCATTGCCGCCGATGCAGCACTCACCGCCAATATCGTTGCGGCCACCGCAGCCAGCTTAGCCTTGATTGATGTCATGTTCCCCTCGGGAAATGTAAACAATTGAACACAAGGCAATCATCCTTGGCATCTAACAGCCTAGTATGGTTAATAGCCATCGAATGCAAAGATCATTTCGATCAGAGGCGAGAATATCTGGTTCACTACACCTTTGCACAGACTCGCCTTCTCCTGTGCTTCCTGTGAAGTCTTCGTCAGGCGTCACGCTCGATGCGGATCGCCTTCAAGACTGGCTCACCGAACGCCTCGCGGCGAACGTCTCCTAACCACCCATAACCGCCGTTCAGCACGTCCGCTGTCACCGCCTATCAGCGCTCGACCGTGCTCCGCGCAGGGCCTTCCGCCTTGCCACGCTCCCCCGGATGCGCCATCCGGGGGCAGCGCAATCAAGGCAGGCACGAGAGTCGAATGACCGCAGCCAAGCCCCGCGCCCGTCCCGGCGGGCGGGGTCGACCGTCCAAGGCCAAGGGCCTGGACCTGAAGGAAACCATCCTCGACGCGGCCGAGGGCCTGTTCGCGCGTCACGGCTTTTATGGCGTTACCACCCGGCAGGTGGCGGCCGAGGCCGGGGTCGATACGGCGCTGATCCACTATTATTTCGGGGCCAAGCGCGAGCTGTTCGACGCGGTGTTCCTGCGCCGGGCCGAGATCCTCAACCAGGCCCGGCTGGCCTCGATGGACCTCTATGTGAAGACCCATGCCGGGGCCATGACGGTGGAGGGCGTGATCGAGGCCTTCATCGAGCCGCTGCTGCGGATCTCCCAGGACGGCGGGCGGGGCTGGAAGAACTATTTCGTGCTGGTCGCCCAGGTGAACAACACCCCGGTCTGGGGCGGCGAGACCATGACCCGGTTCTTTGATCCGGTGGTCCATCGGCTGGTCGAGACCTTGAAGGCGGCGCGGCCGGACGCCGACTATGGCGATCTGTACTGGTGCTATCAGTTCCTGACCGGTTCGATGATGCTGGCCCTGTCGGAGACGGGTCGGATCGACTCGCTGTCGGACGGCGAGTGTCATTCCACCGATCTGGAGGCGGTGCGCCGCCGCCTGTTTGCCTATTGCGCCGCCGGTTTCGAGAGCGTGATCGCCCGCGCCGCCAAGGGGTAGGCGATCGGCAAGGCTCAGCCCTGCCGCGTCATCGCCCGACACGCCTCATGCCGGTAACAGGTCGTCAGGTGGTCGTTGACCAGCCCCGTCGCCTGCATGAACGCATAGACGATCACCGGCCCGCAGAACTTGAAGCCCCTGGCCTTCAGCGCCTTGGCCATCTCATCGCCCAGCGGCGTGCGAGCCGGCGTGCCGGTCTGGCTGGTCCAGGCGCTCTGCACCGGGGCGCCGCCGACCATGCCCCAGAGCAATTGGCTGAGATCCTCGCCGCGCTCGCGCATGTCCAGATAGATCCGCGCCCCGCCGATCGCCGCGTCGATCTTGGCGTTGGAGCGGACGATGCCGGCGTCGGCCATCAGCCGCGCGCGGTCGGCCTCGCCAAAGCGGGCGACGATCTCGGGGTCGAAATCGGCGAAAGCGGCCCGGAACGCGTCGCGCTTGCGCAGGATGGTGATCCACGACAGGCCGGCCTGGAAGCCGTCGAGGACGAGCTTTTCCCACAGCGCGCGGGAGTCGTACTCGGGCACGCCCCATTCGGTGTCGTGATAGGCCTCATAGACGGGGTCACCCGCCATGCCCTTCCAGGTGGTGCAGCGTTGCAGCTCGGTCATGCGGTCAAGCTTGGCGCAACCGCGCGGCGATTTCCAGAACTTTTCGTGAACAGGCTCAGGCGGCGGGCATCCAGCCGGGCCAGTCGACGCTGACCGGTCGCCCATCCACAGTGAGGCCGCCGGCTTCGATGCGGTCCAGCCGCAGGCTCGCCATGGCGCGGCCGTCTCGGCCCGACAGCACCTCGCCGGCCCGGAGTTCGCCCGCCAGGATCTCGGCGCCGAAGGCGGGCGGGGGACCGTCGAAGGTGATCGGCAGCATGCGGGTCTTGATCGTGCCGCGCCGCTTCATGCGGCTGGTGGTTTCCTGGCCGACAAAACAGCCCTTCTTGAAGTCGATGCCGTTCAGCAGGTCGAAATTGGCCTCGATCGGATAGGTCTTGTCGCTGAGCCAGTCGGCCGGACCCGGGACGCCCAGGGCCAGACGGTGAGCGTCATAGGCGTCCTCGTCCGCCGTCGGGTCTGCGGCCAGGCCATAGGCGCGGGCGCCCAGCTGCGGCGCGCGCGGGTCGCGATAGAAGCCTTCATCGGCCTTCAGGGTCTCGTCGGCCGGCCACAGGGCGGTGACGGTCAGGTCGCTGGCGGCGATCTCGACCTTGGCCCGCAGGCGATACATCGTCAGGCGCAGGATGATGGCCTCGCGATACTGGGTCGCCACGTCCAGCAGGGCGCCGCCTTCCGTTCCGGCGATGAACAGGTCGTACAGCAGCCGGCCCTGCGGGGTGAGGATGGCGCCCAGCCGCAGCTCGCCGACCGCCAGGGTCTCGACGTCCTGGGTGATCAGGCCCTGCAGGAAGGATCGCCAGTCGGGGCCGCTGACGGCGATCACGGCGCGGGACGTCAGGCGGGCGAGGGCGGGGCTGGTCATGCCTCAGATGTGGCGCCGCAGGGTCGCGGGCGCCACCCCCCTCGGCGGGCCTTGCCGGACGGCGCGACCCATTTGGAAAGCTGAGCCGTTATAGCGGGATGCGCCATCGGGCCGTTGGCCCTATACATGCGCCGATGACACAGCGGGCCTTCCCGATTCTTTTCATCACCGCCACGCGGATCGGCGACGCTGTGCTGTCGTCCGGCCTGATCCGCATGCTGGCCGACGAAATTCCCAATGCCCGCTTCACCATCGTCGCCGGCCCCCTGGCCGCGCCGCTGTTCGCCCATGTGCCGGGTCTGGACCGGGTGATCGTCATGGAGAAGGGCAAGGGCAAGGGCCACTGGTTCAAGCTGTGGAACCAGGTGCGCCACAAGAAGTGGAGCCTGATCGTCGATCTGCGCGGCTCGGGCACGGCCCTGTTCCTGCGCCGCGACAAGCGGGCGATCTGGAAGAAGGTGCCCGGCGAGGTCGTTCACAAGGTGATCGACGCGGCCCGGGTGCTGAAGCTGGAAGGCGCGCCGCCGGCTCCGCATCTCTACATCACCCCCGAGGTCCAGGCCCTGGCCGACCAGATGCTGGCGGCCAAGCCGGGCGAGGTCGCCGGGCCTCTGCTGGCCATGGGTCCCGCCGCCAACTGGGTGGGCAAGGTCTGGCCGATCGAGCGCTTTGCCCAGACGGCGGGCCAGCTGCTGGGTCCCGACGGCCCGATGGCCGGCGGCCGCCTGCTGATCCTGGGCGGTCCCGAGGACACCCGCATGGTCGAGGAGCTACGCATGGCCTCGGCGCGCGGCCGCTGCGTGGACCTGACGGGCAAGGTCGATCTGCTGACCGCCTATGCCTGCCTGAAACGCGCCGACCTGTTCATCGGCAATGATAGCGGCCTGATGCACATCGCCGCCGCCGCCGGCACGCCGACCATCGGCCTGTTTGGCCCCTCCGACGAGCGCCGCTACGCCCCCTGGGGCCCGCTGACCCGCGCCGTGCGGGGCCCGCGCGAGTTCGAGCAGTTCCTGGCCGTGGATCCCGACCTGTCGCAAGCCATCCGCCACATGAGCGACCTGCCGGTGGCGACCGTGGTCAAGGCGGCCAAGGCGCTGCTGGCCGAGGCGAAGACGGCGGGGGAGGCTGTGGTGGCGGTCGAGGCAGAACCGGAAGCGGTCGAGCCGGACGTCGCGGCCGAGGCCTTCGAGCCGGAGATCATCCTGCCCGCTGCTCGCCCGGTGGAGACCGAGGTCGAGGAGGCTGAGCCGGAAGCCGTCGATCCGCGAGCCGAGAGCGGCCCCAACCCCTAGCCGCGATTCCGGCTTCTGGCGGCCGCCCTCTCGACATTTCTCCCGACCCCCTGTCGAATCCCGTCGACCTCGCGCGTCTGTGCCCTGAAGGCGGCGCGGCGTGCGCTCGTCTGCTGGGAGACCGTCATGAAGTACATGCTGCTGATCTATGAGAACGAGGCCAACTACGCCGGCGAGGCGGGTGAAAAGCTGCTGGCTGACATCATCGCCGGACACCACGCCTTCACCGAAGAGCTGATCGCCTCGGGCATCGACTGGAGCGGCTCGGAACTGGCCCCGACCTTCACCGCCGCGACCGTGGCCAAGGACGGCGTGGTCCATGACGGCCCGTTCGCCGAGACCCATGAGCAGCTGGGCGGCTACTACATGGTCGATGTGGCCGACCGCGAGGCGGCCGTCGGCTGGGCCCGGAAGGTTCCACTGTCGCCCGGCGGCAAGGTCGAGGTCCGGCCGACCGGACCGAACTGCTAGGCGCTGATGCCCGATCCAGGTCTCCTCGACCGGGTGGCGCGCGAGAGCGGCGGGCGGATCATCGCCTATCTGGCCGCCGGCTTCCGCGATCTGGACCTGGCCGAGGAGGCCTTCGCCGAGGCCTGCGCCCGGGCCGTCCCGGCGTGGGCGCAGGTCGAGCCGCGCGATCCGGCCGCCTGGCTCTACGCCACCGCTCGGCGCTACGCCCTGGACATGATCCGTAGGCGAACGGTTCGCGAAAGACTGGCGCCTGACCCGCCTGCGCCGGAGCGCTCGGCCGAAGACAGGCTGGTGTCCGACGACGCCCTGATCCCCGACGAGCGGCTGAAGCTGATCTTTGTCTGCTGCCATCCGGTCGTGCCGCCCGAGGCCCGCGCCGCCCTGACCCTGCGGCTGGTCTGCGGCTTGAGCGTGCAGGAGATCGCCCGGGCCTTTCTGGTGTCGGAGCCGGCCCTGTTCCAGCGCCTGACCCGCGCCAAGAAGAAGATCGCCCAGGCCGGGGTCGCCTTCGAGGCGCCCGGTCCGGAAGCCTGGCCCGAGCGGCTTTCCGCCGTGCTCTCGACCCTTGAGGTCGCCTACGCCAGGGCCCACGGCGACGCGGCCGGGGCGGGGCCCCACGCCGGCTATGCCCGCGAGATGCTGGACCTGACGGCGGTGCTGGTCGAGCTCTTGCCGGACGAGCCCGAAGGCCTGGGGCTGGCGGCCATGGTGCGCTACGCCGAGGCGCGGCGTCCGGCCCGGCTGGACGAGACCGGCGCCATGGTTCCCCTGTCGGAGCAGGACCCGGCCCTGTGGCGCAGGCCCCTGATCGCCGAGGCCGAGCGTCTGCTGCGCCGCGCTGCTGATCTGGACCGTCCCGGCCCTCGCCAGCTTCAGGCGGCGATCCATGCCGTCTGGTGCGGCCGCAAGAGCCTGGCCGAGCCGCCGCGCTGGGCCGCCGTGCTGCGCCTCTATGACGCCCTGCTGGTCTGGCGCGACGATGCGGTGGTGCGGCTGAACCGCGCCGTCGCCCTGGCCGAGGTGGCCGGTCCGGAGGCGGCCCTGGCCCAGGTCGAGGGGCTGGACCCGGCCGGGCTGACGGCGTTTGCGCCGTTCCATGCCGCCCGCGCCGACCTGCTGGCCCGGCTGGGCCGGCCCGGCGCGGCGCGCGAGGCCTATGACAGCGCCTTGGCCCTGGATCCGGGTCCCGCCGAGCGGCTTTGGCTGCAGCGTCGCCGCGCCGCGCTCGCAACGGATTGAACAACCGTAAGAGGCGCGGGATAACAGCGCCCATGGACGGATCATCTGCCGCTACGGCCCCCTTTCGCGACGCCCGCTATGCGCCGCGCGCCCTCGAGTTCGAACAGCGCGGCGTCGCGCTGATCCTGCGCAATCCCATGCCCTATTCCGACGCGGTCCAGACCGTGACCGCGCCCCTGGCCCGCTGGTCCGTCGAAGCGCCCGACCGGGTCTGGCTGGCGGAGCGGGCCAATGGGGGCGAGGGCGAGGGTTGGCGGACCGTGACCTTTGCCGAGGCCAGGACGAAGATCGAAGCCCTGGCCGGCGGGCTGAAGGCCCTGGGCCTGGGCCCGGGCAAGCCGCTGCTGATCCTGGCCCGCAACACCATCGACCACGCTCTGATCGGCTATGCCGCCATGAGCCTGGGCGCGCCGATCTCACCGGTGTCGCCGCAGTACGGTCTGGCGGGCGCCGACCTCTCGCGGCTGGCTTTCGCGGTCGAGCGGCTGAAGCCGGCGGCGGTCTATGCCGATGACGCGACCGCCTTCGCGGGGGCGCTGGAGGCGCAGTTCCTGGCGGGGTTGCCGGTGATCGCCAGTCTCAATCCGGCCGGCCACCACATCCCGTTCACCGATCTGCTGGACGCCCCGCCGGTGGCGCCGCTCTGCCAGCCCACTGACGTCGCCAAGCTGCTGCTGACCTCGGGCTCGACCGGCAAGCCGAAAGCGGTGATCTGCACCCATGCCAATATCGCGCTGAACGCCGCCCAGATCGAGGCCTGCTACGCCGATCCCGAGCCGCCGGTGCTGGTCAATTCCGCGCCGTGGAGCCACAGCCTGGGCGCCAACGCCATCCTGCACATGGTGCTGCACCGGGGCGGGACCCTCTATATCGACGCCGGCCAGCCCACGCCGACGCGCTTTGCCGAGACGATCCGCAATCTGCGCGAGGTCTCGCCGACCTATCACAACATGGTCCCGGCCGGCTGGGGCCTGCTGGTGGGCGAGCTGGAGCGCGATGCGGCCCTGGCGGCCAAGTTCTTCGAAAAGGTTCGGGTGCTGCAATATGGCGGGGCCTCGATGGCCCAGTCGATTCTCGACCGCATCCAGGCCGTGGCCGTGCGCACCATCGGCGAGCGGGTCAGTTTCGCGGCCGGCTATGGCGCCACCGAGACGGGGCCGACCGCCTGCAACATCCATTGGCACAACGCCCGCTCGGGCATGGTCGGCCTGCCGACGCCGGGCACGGCGGTGAAACTGGTGCCAGCCGGCGACAAGTTCGAGATCCGGGTCAAGGGACCACAGGTGTCGCCCGGCTATCTGGATCAGCCCGAAGCCACCCGCGACGCCTTTGATGACGAGGGCTTCTACTGCCTGGGCGACGCCGCGCGGCTGGCCGATCCCGAAGACCCGGCGGCGGGTCTGGTGTTCGACGGGCGCCTGGTCGAGAACTTCAAGCTGGCCAGCGGCACCTTCGTGGCGGCCGGGGCCCTGCGGGTGGCGGCGGTGTCGGCGATCGGCGGCGTGGTGTCCGACGCCCTGGTCTGTGGCGAGGGGCGCGATGGGGTCGGGTTGATGCTGTTCATCGATCCCACCGCCGCCGGGCGACTGGGTGATGCGGCCGCCGTGCGCGCGGCGGTGCGCGAGGGGCTGGAGCGGCTGAACGCTGCAGCCAAGGGCGGCGGCAAGGTGGCCCGGGCCCTGATCCTCGACGGCGCCCCGGATGCGGCCTCGGGCGAGCTGACCGACAAGGGCTATATCAACCAGGCCCTGGCCCGGGACCGGCGCCCTGTCGAGCTGGAGCGATTGTTCGCCGAGGCGCCGGATGACGGGGTGATGGTGTTCTGAGTCCTACAAGAACACCGCTCTCCCCGGCGAAGGCCGGGGCCCAGATTCAGCCCGAGCGTTTGGGGATGATCCGGGATACGGCCTTGGCTAGGTATCAGGCGCTCTGGGCTGGATCTGGGCCCCGGCCTTCGCCGGGGAGAGCGGAAGATTTTGCCAGCCCGTGCACCACCCCCACGCAAATCAGCAGCTGCCCGAAATAGTACAGCCCCCACACGCCCAGCCCGGTCAGGAAATTGTCCGGCAGCGGCCCCGACCGCGCGAAGATCAGCAGGTCGGAGACCACGAACATCACCGCCCCGATCCCGACGCGAAAGCGGTGAAAGCGGCTGGTCCAGGCGGTGGCGGCCATCAGCGACAGGCCCAGGGCATAGAAGGCCACGCCCGGCGCGCCGGCCCGGTCGGCAGGCAGCAGCCAGGCGATGCTGACGGTGGCGGGAACCAGCACGATGGCCAGGGCCAGCTGGCTGCGTGACAGGGCCGGTCGCCGGTTGCGCAGATAGAGGCCGATGGCGATCAGGTGTCCGGCCAGAAAGGCCAGGGCCCCGACGGTCAGCCCCATGGCGCCCAGCAGCACGTCGCCCAGCGCGCCGAACGCCATCACCGCGACCAGCAGCCAGCCGTCCAGATCGCGCGCCTTGAGGGCCGCATAGACGGCCAGCAGGCTGACGCCCAGGCCCTTCCAGGTGAGTTCTGCGGCCTGCGGCAGGCCCAGGCCCCAGGCGAAGACATAGCTGATCCCGGCCAGGATCGAGGCGATCAGCACCCAGCGGGCCAGAGTGGTGGATTGCGTCATGGTCGTCCCCCTGCCGGCTCGTTCTGTGGCGAGGCTTCGGCGCCTTCAGACTGCTTCAGCTTGCAGGTGATGCGCAACCACCGTTGGCGCGCCGCCCGAAATGTTGGAAGGAAAGGAACACGGTACGGAGAAGACCATGAACGGCGCGGACGCCCTGATCACCACCTTGGCCGATAACGGCGTCACCGCCTGTTTCGCCAATCCCGGCACCAGCGAGATGCAGTTCGTCGCGGCCCTGGACCGCGAGCCGCGCATGCGCTCGATCCTGTGCCTGTTCGAGGGCGTCGCCACCGGCGCGGCCGACGGCTATGGCCGCATGGTCGGCAAGCCCGCCTGCACCCTGCTGCACCTGGGTCCCGGCTACGCCAATGGCGCGGCCAATCTGCACAATGCGCGGCGGGCCTATACGCCGGTCGTCAATGTGATCGGCGACCACGCCACCGATCACCGCCAATACGACGCGCCGCTCAATTCCGACATCGCCGCCCTGGCCGCGCCCAACTCGATCTGGGTGAAGTCGGCCGAGAGCGCCGATCAGGTCGGCGCCCTCGCCGCCGAGGCCGTGGCCGCCAGCTTCGGCGCGCCGGGCGGCAACGCCTGCCTGATCCTGCCGGCTGACAGCGCCTGGAACGAAACCAACGCCGCCGGGCCGGTGATCGAGACGCCGCGTCCCGCCGCGCCTGACGCCGCCGCCGTCGCCGCCGTCGCCGCCGCGATCCGGGCGGCGGCCAAGCCGACCATCCTGCTGGGCTCCAGTGGCTGCGGCGAGGCCGGGATCGCCGCCGCCGGACGCCTGGCCGCCGCTGGCGTCCGCGTGCTGACCGACACCTTCACCGCCCGCCAGTCACGGGGCGAGGGCCGGTTCCGACCCGACAAGATGATGTATTTCGGCGAGCAGGCCCTGAAGGACCTGACCGGCGTTGATCTGATCGTGCTGGCCGGGACCAGCCAGCCGGTCGCCTTCTTCGCCTATCCCGACCGGCCCAGCGTGCTGGTTCCGGACGGCTGCGCGCTGGAGACCCTGTGCGGTCGCGAGGTCGATGCGCCTGCCGCGCTGAACGCCCTGGCTGACGCCCTGGGCGCACCGGCCCACGGCGCGGTCGAGGCCTATATCGAGCCGGCCGCTCCGGGGGCCAAGTTCGACGCCTGGGCCATGGGGGCCTCGATCGCCCGGCATATGCCGACCGGCGGGATCATTTCCGACGACGCGGTGACCGCCGGCCTGCCGATCTTCACCCAGACCCGCAACGCCCGCGCCCATGACTGGCTGAGCCTGACCGGCGGGGCCATCGGCCAGGGCATTCCGGTGGCCATCGGCGCCGCGGTGGCCTGTCCGGACCGCAAGGTTCTGAGCCTGAACGGTGACGGCGCGGGCATGTACACGGTGCAGGGCCTGTGGACGATCGCGCGCGAGAAGCTGGACGTCACCGTGGTGATCTTCGCCAACGGGGCCTATCGCATCCTGGGCATCGAGATGGGCCGCACCGGCGGCGGCGAGCCCGGCCCCAAGGCTTCGCGGCTGCTGGACCTGGGCGATCCCCGGATCGACTGGGTGGCTCTGGCCAGCGGCCTGGGCATGCCCGCCGAGCGGGTCGAGACGGCTGAAGCTTTCGATGCGGCCATGGCGCGGGCGATGACGACGCCGGGACCGCATTTCATCGAAGCGGCGATGAAATAGGCGAGCCATGACCACCCAGCCCGACCATCTGCCCCTGCCGGATCGCTGGGAGCTGACCGACGAGCAGATGCTGGAGCGGGCGGAGGCGGCCCTGGCCCGGCTTCGCCGCCGTCACACCATCCGCGCCTTCAGTGACCGTCCCGTGCCGCGGGCGGTGGTCGAGCGCTGTATCGCGGCGGCGGCGACCGCGCCCAGCGGCGCCAACCAGCAGCCCTGGCGATTTGTCCTGATTGGGCCGGGGCCTTTGCGGACGGAACTTCGGGCTGCGGCCGAGGCCGAAGAGCGGGAATTCTACGCCGGCCGGGCCGGGGAGGCCTGGCTCGACGCCCTCACGCCCCTGGGCACCGACGCCGACAAGCCGTTCCTTGAAACTGCGCCCTGGCTGATCGCCATCTTCGGCCAGCGGCATGGCGTCGACGCGACCGGCGGCAAGATCAAGCACTACTACGTGCCCGAATCGGTGGGCATTGCGACGGGCTTCCTGATCGCGGCGCTCAACGAGGCGGGTCTGGCGACCCTGACCCACACGCCCAGCCCGATGGGCTTTCTCAACACGGCGCTCGGGCGGCCGGACCATGAAAAGCCCTACATCCTGTTGGTGGTTGGCCACCCGGCGCAGGATGCCACCGTCCCGGCCCACGCCAAGACCAAGCTGGCCCTCGACGAGGTGATGAGCCTGCGCTGAGGGGCTTTGCCGGACTTCGGGGCCGGACTTCGGACAACAAAAAGCCCGCCGGGATCGCTCCCGGCGGGCTTGCTGTTTCAGGCTTGCGACCCGATCAGCTCTTCTTGACGTTGGTCGGCAGCTTGCAGCCGCCGCCGATGCCCTTGGCCTGCGAGCAGGCGAGGATTTCCTTGGACTTCGGATTGGGCATGTTGACCGGATAGCTCATCACCCAGCCGGGCAGACCGTCCGAGCAGGCGACTTCGAAATAGCCTTCGGTCTCGTTGCGACCGACCAGGCGGACGCCGGAGACCTCGCACGAGCCCTTGCCAAAGGCCTTGAGGTCGGCCGACAGGCGCGGGAACATCGCGTCCTGCTTGGAGAAGCTGCAGCGATAGCCGTTCATTTCGGCGAACAGGCAGTCATAGATCAGCGCCGGTCCGGTCGAGAAGATCGCGATCGCGCCGTCCGGACGGTTCTTGCACTTCAGCTCGACGATTTCCTTTTTGGGATCGGCGCTGGGCAGCATGCCGTACTTTTCGACATCGCAGTTGAAGCCGCCCTTGGTCGACAGCTTGCTGTAGAGGGCGGCCTGCTCGGTCAGCGCCGCGACCGAATCGGTCAGGGTGCAGCCGCCGCCGACAAAGGCGGCTTGGGCGCAGTCGATGGTGCGGGCCAGAGCCCCGCCGGCCGCCGTCTGCTGCAGCATGTAGCCCTTGCCGTCGGCGCAGGCGACTTCGAAGTAGTTGTCGGTCTTGGTGCTCAGGACGTAGCGCTTGTCCTTGACCTGGCAGGCCTTGCCCGACGCGGCGGTCAGGGTGTCGACGATGGCCAGTTGGGCGGCCTTGTCAGTCAGCTTGCAGCTGACATTGGCGCCGTCTTCGTACAGCAGGCAGCTGCTGGCGACCACTTCGTCGGCCGCATTGGCCGGGGCGCTGGTCTGCAGGATGTAGCCCGTGCCGCCCTTGCAGGCGATTTCGAAGTACGACTTCTTGGCGCCCGAGCCGATGGCGCGGGCGTTTTCGATGTCGCAGGCCACGCCGCCCTTGCTGACGAACGGCTTCAGGCCGGCCTTGGGGTCGGCGTTGCCGGGCAGAAGGCAGGCCAGGGCGCTGGGATTGCCGTCGGCGGCTGGCGCGTTGGCTTCCAGGCAGGTGAACACCTGCGGCGGGGTGTCCTTCTTGGCGATCAGCGCAAAGCCGATGCTGTCCTGACAGGCGACCTCGTAATAGGTGCTCGCGGTTTTCTTGTCCGCGCCGATCAGGCGGGCGTCGGTGACGGTGCAGCCGGTATTGACGGCCTGCATGAGCGCGGGGGCGTCTTTCATGCCCGCTTCCCGCGCCTTGGCGTCAATCTTTGGCTTGTCCTTGCTCTCTTTCGGCGCCGAAATGACGGCGGCCGGCACGAGCGCACCGAGCGCGAGGGCGGCAACCAAGCCGATCGCGAATGGCCTCATGGGAAACATCTCCTGGGTGGATTCCTCGCGCGGACATAAGCGCGCCCTTGCGTTGGGGGTCAAGATGTCCTCCCACGTGAGCGAAAACATGGCGGGAAGGGACGACAGATGCGCGACGGACTGGAAGAGGATGAGACGCAGCCCCGTAGGCCCCGGCTGGTCTACCCGTTCGAGACCGTTCCCGAGCAGGGAACCGGCCAGGCCGTCGAGGTGGCGCCGGGCGTTTTGTGGCTGAGGCAGCCGCTGGGCGGCTCGCTGCAATTCATCAATGTCTGGGCCCTGGCCGACGGCGAGGGCTGGGCCATCGTCGATACGGGCCTGCAGACCAAGGAGACCAGCCAGGCCTGGCGGGCCGCCTTCGCCGGCGTGCTGGGCGGCAAGCCGATCACCCGGGTGATCTGCACCCACCTGCATCCCGACCATGTGGGCCTGGCTGGCTGGATCGTGCGCAAGTTCGACTGCCGGCTGTGGATGACCCGCCTGGAATATTTCCAGTGCCGGATGCTGGTGGCCGACACCGGCCGCGAGGCGCCCGAGGACGGCGTGCGGTTCTTCAAGGCCGCCGGCTGGGACGAAGACGCCATCGAGAACTACAAGGCCCGGTTCGGCGGCTTCGGCAAGGCGATCTACGCTCTGCCCGACAGCTATCGCCGGCTATCGGACGGCGAGGATTTCGACATCGGCGGCCGCACCTGGCGCGTCGTGACCGGGCAGGGCCATTCGCCCGATCACGCCTGCCTGTGGTGCCCGGAGCTGGACGTGCTGATCAGCGGCGACCAGGTGCTGCCGCGCATCTCGTCCAATGTCTCGGTGTTTCCCACCGAGCCCGAGGCCGATCCCCTGAGCGACTGGCTGACCTCGCTGGCCAAGGTCAAGGCGGTGGTTCCCGACAGCGTACTGGTGCTGCCGGCCCACAATGATCCGTTCCACGGCCTGCATGCGCGGATCGACAACCTGATCGCGGGCCACGAGCGGGGCCTGGCGCGGCTGGAAAAGAAGCTGGTCGAACCCCGGCGCGCGGTCGACACCTTCGGGGCCCTGTTCGCCCGGCCGATCGGTCCCGATCTGCTGGGCATGGCCACGGGCGAGGCCCTGGCGCACCTGAACTGCCTGATGCATCGTGGTGTGGTCCGCCGCGACACCGACGCGGAGGGCGTGGCCTGGTACGGCGCCGTGGAGGTCGTCGAAACAACTGTTTGATGTTTCGCGCGCGAAGTATTAGCGTCGCGCCATGACCGTGCCGCCCGACCGCCGTCTCGTCTTCCTGCTCAACGCCGGCAACCGGCGCGTTCAGCGCTGGATCGAGGCGGCGATGGCGGCCAAGGGCGGGCTGACGGCGGCCCATTCGGGCGTGCTGTTCTTTCTGGGCCAGCGCGACGGCGCCCTGATCGGCGAGGCGGCCGAGGCCCTGGACCTGGCCCCCTCGGCCATGACCGGCCTGATCGACCGCATGACCAAGGTGGATCTGGTCGAGCGTCGCCCCGACCCGGCCGACGGCCGCGCCATGCGGCTGTACCTGACCGAAAAGGGCCGCGCGGCGCGCCAATACGCCAAGGGCGGCCTCGACAGCATCAATGCCAACCTGACCGAGGGCTTCTCCAGTGAGGAGATCGCCGTGGTCGCCCGCTGGCTGACCAGCCTGCAAACCAAATTCCCCAAAGGAGACGCCGCATGACCGAGCATGTGCCCAATCACGTGAAAGTTCAGATCGACGCCGGCGTGATGACCATCACCCTGTCGCGTCCGGAAAAGAAGAACGCCCTCAGCAACGCCATGTACGGGGTGCTGGCCGACAGCCTGGAGCAGGCCGAGACCGACCCCGCTGTGCGGGTGGTGGTGTTCCAGGCCGATGGCGACGCCTTCACGGCCGGCAATGACCTGGCCGACTTCACCGCCCAGGCCACGGGCGGCTTCAGTGGCGAGCGGCATGTGGGACGGTTCCTCAAGGCGCTGGCCAACGCCACCCGGCCGCTGGTCGCCGCCGTGCATGGCCAGGCCGTCGGCGTGGGCACCACCATGCTGCTGCACTGCGACCTGGTGTTCACCAGCCCTGACGCGCGCCTGACCACGCCCTTCGTCAACCTGGCCCTGGTGCCGGAAGCCGCCTCCAGCTGGCTGCTGCCGGCCCGCATCGGCCATGCTCGCGCCTATGCGATGTTCGCCCTGGGCGAAGCCGTGGACGGCACGACCGCCGCCGCCTGGGGCCTGTCCAATGCGGTGGTGCCGCTGGACGAGCTTCGCGCCCGGGCCCGCGCCTCGGCCGACCAGCTGGCCAAGCGACCGCTGGGGGCCCTGACCACCACCAAGCGCCTGATGCGTGACGCCGAGAAGATCGCCGCCCTGATGGACACCGAAGGCGCCCTTTTCGCCGAACGCCTGCAGACCGCCGAAGCCCGCGAGGCCTTCATGGCTTTCGCCGAGCGGCGGCCGGCTGACTTCAGCAAGGTGGCCTGACGCCGTGCTGCTGGCGGTGATCCTGGCGGCGACGCTTTTCGCCCTGGCCGGGGTCCACCTCTACTGGGGGTTCGGCGGTCGCTGGCCGGGACATGACGAGGCTTCGCTGGTCGAGCATGTGGTCGGCCGCACGGCCGGCATGCGCGCTCCGGGACCTCTGGCCTGCGCCGCCGTCGCGGTGGCCCTGGCGGGAGGTGGCCTGCTCGCCCTCGCCACGCTGGCTCCGGCCTCGCCGCTGAGTTTCTGGCTGTGGATGGCGCGCTGGCCGTTGTTCGCCGTCTTCGCCCTGCGGGGGCTGGCGACCTATGCGCCGCCGGTCTTTCGCTATGCCGAGGGCACGCCCTTCGCTCGCCTCAACCGGCGGGCCTATGGCCCACTGTGCCTGGCCATCGCCCTAGGGCTGCTGGCCCTGCAATTGTAGCGTTCCGAATACCAAAAAAATCACGGGAGAGAACGACATGGCCGACCGCATCACCTCGGGCTTCAGCCCCTATACCCCGGCCCGCGACGTGGTCGCCGGCCATGACCTGACCGGCAAGGTCGCCATCGTCACCGGCGCCGCCACCGGCATCGGCGTCGAGACCGCCCGCGCCCTGGCCGAAGCCGGCGCAGAAGTGATCATCGCCGTCCGCAAGCCGGATCTGGCCGAAGCCGCCGTCGCCGAGGTCAACAAGACGGCCAAGGGTGCGAAAGCCTCCTGGTCGATGCTGGATCTTTCCAGCTTCAAGTCGATCCGCGCCTTCGCCGAGCGCTGGGGCGACAAGCCGCTGAACATCCTGATCAACAACGCCGGCGTGATGGCCAGCCCCCTGACCTATACCGAGGACGGGCTGGAGATGCAGGTCGGCACCAACCATTTCGGCCACTTCCTGCTGTCGGTGCTGCTGGCCCCGAACCTGATCGCCGGCGCCAAGCAGTCGGGCAAGAGCTCGCGGCTGGTCTCGCTGTCATCGATCGGCCACCGCCGGGCGGGCTTCAACTTCGAGGACCCGCACTACAAGACCCGCGCCTACGACAAGTGGGAAAGCTACGGCCATGCCAAGACCGCCAACGCCCTGTTCGCGGTCGGCTTCAACAAGCGCTTCAAGGATCAGGGCGTGTTCGCCAACGCCGTGATGCCGGGCGGGATCATGACCCCGCTGCAGCGCCACCTGCCGATCGAGGAGCAGATCGCCCTGGGCTGGATCGACGAGAACGGCAAGGTTCGCGACGGCTTCAAGACGACGGAAGAGGGCGCCTCGACCAGCGTCTGGGCCGCCGTCGGCGATGAACTGGAAGGTGTCGGCGGGCTCTATCTGGAAGACCTGGCCCAGGCCGAGCCCTGGACCAAGGAAAAGCCCTGGGCCGGAGTCCTGCCGCACGCCCTCGACCCCGAGGCGGCCGAGCGCCTGTGGGCGCTGTCGGTGGAAACGACGGGGGCCGGGGCCTGATGGAGCGCCGCTCCGTCCTGCGGCTGGCCGCTCTCGCCACCTTTTTCGGGGCGGCCATCGATATCGTTGCGCCGTTCGTGATCTATCCGCGCCTCGCGGAGCCCTGGCCGCATCTGGTCTATGTGGCCATCGATCTGCTGCTGGTCTTCGGCATGCTGGGGGTTCGCTCCGTGAGCGGACGTTCGGCCGGCCCTGTCGCCCTAGCCGGCTTTGTCCTGGCCCTGCTGGGCGTGATGCTGGTGCGGACCTCGTCGGCCGCCATCTTCGGCGAGGCGTCGTACATGATCGCTTCCAGCGTCTGGTCGATCGGCATGGCCGTCTGGGGCGTGGATCTGCTGCGGGCCAGGGGGCCCTTCCGCATCGCCGCCGGCCTGTGGATCGCCGCCCTCGTCATCGGCCTTGCGGGCCTGGTCCTGAAGGATCAGGGTCCGATCGCGCACGTGGCCAAGATGGCCTTCATTCTCGGCTTCGTGGCCGCCGCCGTCGATCTGGTCAAACCCCGTGGAGACCCCGCATGAGCCTGAAGAACAAGACCCTGTTCGTGACCGGGGCCTCCCGCGGCATCGGCCTGGCCATCGCCCTGCGGGCGGCGCGTGACGGAGCCAATATCGTCATCGCCGCCAAGACCGCCGAGGCCCATCCCAAGCTGCCGGGCACCATCTATTCGGCCGCCGCCGAGATCGAAGCGGCGGGCGGCCAGGCCCTGCCGCTGATCGTCGACGTGCGCGAAGAAGCCAGCGTCTATGAGGCCGTCGAGAAGGCCGTGGCCCGGTTCGGCGGCATCGACATCTGCGTCAACAACGCCTCGGCCATCTCGATCACCGGCACCCTGTCGACCGAGATGAAGCGCTACGACCTGATGCATCAGGTCAACGGGCGCGGCACCTTCCTGGTCTCCAAGGCCTGCATCCCGCACCTGAAGAAGGCCGAAAACCCGCACGTGCTGATGCTGTCGCCGCCGCTGGACATGAAGCCCCGCTGGTTTGCGCCGCACGTCGCCTATTCGATGGCCAAGTACAATATGAGCCTGTGCGTTCTGGGCATGGCTGAGGAATTCCGCGGCGACGGCATCGCCTTCAACGCCCTTTGGCCGCGCACCGGCATCGCCACCGCCGCCATCCAGTTCGCCCTGACCGGCGAGGAAGGCCTGCGCCACTGCCGCAAGGTCGAGATCATGGCTGATGCCGCGCATGCGATCTTCGGCAAGCCATCGCGCGAATTTTCGGGCAATTTCCTGATCGACGACAGCTTCCTGTACGAGCAGGGCGTCACCGATTTCACGCCCTATGCCGTCGACCCGACCGCGACCCTGATGCCGGACTTCTTCGTGCCGGAGGACAGCGTTCCGCCGCCGGGGGTGAAGATCGGCTGAGGGTCAATCAAGCCTCTCCCAGAGGGAGAGGAGGGACCCGCCGCGCAGCGGTGGGAGGTGAGGGGTTACGCCGGCAACCGGCGCGCCGGCACGCCGTCCACCGTCCAAACCCCTCACCCTCCCACGCTTTCAGCGCGGGCCCCGCCCTCTCCCTCTGGGAGAGGGATCACGTGCAGAGACCGCCATGCCTTCACCCTCCGGGAACGTCACCATCCGCCCTGCCGTCGCCGCTGACAGCGCCCTGATCCTGCAGTTCATTCGCGATCTGGCCGAGTATGAAAAGCTGCTGGACTCGGTGGAGGCGACGGAAGGCCACGTGACGGCGGCGCTGTTTGGCGAAAACCCTCGGGCGTTCTGCGACATCGCGCAGATCGACGGTGAACCGGTGGGGTTTGCCCTGTGGTTCTACAATTTCTCGACCTTTGTCGGGCGGCACGGGATCTATCTGGAAGACCTGTTCGTGCGGCCCGAGGCGCGAGGTTCCGGCGCGGGCAAGGCCTTGCTGGCCAATCTGGCGCGGCGCTGCCTGGACGAGAATCTGGGCCGACTGGAATGGTCGGTGCTGGACTGGAACGCGCCGTCCATCGCCTTCTATGACAGCCTGGGCGCTGCGGCGCTGGACGAATGGATCATCCGGCGGATGACCGGCGACGCCCTGCGCAAACTGGCGGGGGCCTAGTCCAGCCGGTCGGCTTTCCGCAGTTCCGGGAACAGCCAGGCCCACAGGCCCGTGACGCCCAGCGCGCCGATCCCGCCGAACACCGCCGCCCCGACCGGGCCCATGAACCAGGCCGCGACGCCGCTCTCGGCCTCGCCCAGCTCGTTGGAGGCGCTGATGAACACGCCCGAGACGGCGGCGACACGGCCGCGCATGGCGTCGGGGGTGACGATCTGCACCAGGGTCTGGCGGACATAGACGCTGAGCATGTCGGCCCCGCCCAGCAGGGCCAGGGCCCCGACCGAAAGCCACATCACCTGTGAGAGGCCAAAGACCACCGTGGCGGCGCCAAACACCGCCACGCCCGCGAACATGATCGGGCCGGCCTTGCTGCGGATCGGGTTGCTGGCCAGATAGATCGCCATGATCGTCGCACCGATGGCCGGCGCGGCGCGCAGGATGCCAAAGCCCGCCGGCCCCACATGCAGCACGTCCTTGGCGAACACCGGCAGCAGGGCCGTGGCCCCGCCCAGGATCACCGCGAACAGGTCCAGCGAGATCGAGCCGAAGACGATCTTGTTGTTCCACACATAGGAGAGCCCCTCCTTGATCAGGGCCAGCCGCGAGCCGGGCTGGGTTTCGGGCCTGGTGTTCTGGCGGATCATCAGGGCCATGATCGCGGCGGCCAGATAGAGGCCCAGCGCCGCGCCGAAGGCCAGGGACGGCGAATGGATCAGCAGCAGGCCGCCGATGGCCGGACCGATGATCGAAGCGCTCTGCCAGGCCAGCGAGTTCCAGGCGATGGCGCGAGGCAGCAGGGGGCGCGGCACCAGCATGGGTCCCAGGGCGCTGCTGGCCGGCGACAGGAAGGCGCGGCTGGCCCCGAACATTACCGAGACGGCGAACACCGGCCACAGGGCATGCGAGCCGCTCAAGGCCAGGAGCAGCAGCACGCCGGCGCTGACGGCGTCGACGGCCAGGCTGATGGCGACGATGAACTTGCGGGTGCGGCGGTCGGCGGTCTCGCCGGCGATCAGGGTCAGGGCCAGCAGCGGCAGGAACTGGGCCAGGCCGATCATGCTGACCAGGAAGGCCGACTCGCCGACCGACCGCGTCTCGCGGGCGATGGCGTAGACCTGCCAGCCCAGGGCCACCGACTGGATCTGCACACCCAGGGTCGAGATGAACCGCATGGCCCAGAACAGCATGAAGTCACGCTCCCGCAACAGGGCGCGGGTAGAGGTGTCGGGAGACGGGTCTTCGGCCGGGGAGGGGATGTCAGACATTGCGCCGCACCATACTGGCGCTTGGCCCCGCCGCAACGTTATTGACCTGACAGAGGCTTGGCCCTAAAGCGCCCGCAAGTTCATGCCCTTGAGGCTTGGGAGGTCCGGCCATGCGCCTGCGACGAATGACGCGCGATAGCGCCACGATCTGAAGCCCTCCCGCGCCTGGCGTCGGGAGCTCCCGACGACCTTTCGCATTCCGAAGGCTGATGACCTCCATTTCCCTTGTTCCCAGTTCCGCCGTTTCCGCCCCCGCGCTCGTCCTTGAGACGCCCGCCATGGAAATCCCCGTGACCGCCCTGATCGACCGGGTGTTTGGCCCCGGCCGCTTCGCCAAGGTTTCCGAGCGCCTGCGCGAGGGCAACCGTCTGCTGGCCGCCTGCTCGTTTGTCGCGATGCGCGAGGGCCGCCCGGTGGGTTGCGTGCGGATGTGGCCCGTGACCATCGGCGGCGCGGCGGTCGCTTTCCTGGGCCCCCTGGCCGTCGATCCCGACGAGCGCAGCGTGGGCCTGGGCCAGACCCTGGTGGAGCATGCCTGCGAGGCTGCCCGGGCCGCCGGCTGGAAAGCCGTGCTGCTGGTCGGCGACGCGCCCTATTTCACCCGCGCCGGCTTCTCGGCCGCGCACACGGCGGGGATCATCATGCCGGGGCCTGTCGATCAGCGCCGCGTGCTGCTCAAGGCCCTGGTCGAGGGCGGCGACGAAGGCCTTTCGGGTAAGGTCGCGGTCGCCTGAGACGTTGCGTCGCTTGAGCAGGGCGGCGGCATGGCCTACCTGAAGGCCATGACCGTCGATGCTCCAACGACAGACGCAGGCAAACCCGGACTGGAAGGCGTCGCCGCCGCCGCCAAGGCCGCCGGCGAGCGTGGCCTGCCGCCGGTCCATCTTTGGCATCCGGCCCATTGCGGCGAGATCGACATTCGCATCCGCAAGGACGGGGTGTGGTTCCACGAGGGCACGCCGATCGGCCGCGAGGCCCTGGTGCGTCTGTTCTCGACCGTGCTGCGGCGGGATCCCGACGGCTATCACCTGGTCACGCCCGCCGAGAAGATGAAGATCACGGTCGAGGACGCGCCCTTCATCGCCGTCCGCGTGGACCGGGTGGGCGACACCCTGCGCTTCGAGACCAATGTCGGCGACGTGGTCGAGGCAGGGCCAGACAACATCATCCGGGTCGAGATCGATCCGGCCACCGGCGAGCCACGACCCTATCTGCATGTGCGGCGGGGGCTGGAGGCGCTGATCGCCCGGCCGGTGTTCTATGAGCTGGCCGAGATGGCGACCCCGCGCGAGACGGCGGACGGCGCGGTGTTCGGGATCACCTCGAACGGCGCCTGGTTCCCGATCGCGCCGGCCGGGACGGTCGGCGCATGACGCCGCAGCAGCGCCGCGACTGGATCACCAGCCGGCTGGACCCCATCGAACACTATAATCCCAGCCTGGCCGATCCGGTTCGCTCGGACTTCGACCTCAATCCCGGCCTGACCTTCGACAATCCCCACGCCCTGCGCCCCGCCGCCGTGCTGGTGGGGCTGGTGGAGCGCGAGGACGGGCTGACCGTGCTGCTGACCCGTCGGTCGGACACCATGCGCAGCCACACCGGCCAGATCGCCTTTCCCGGCGGGCGCTGCGATCCGGGCGAGACGCCGTGGGTCACGGCCCTGCGCGAGGCCCAGGAAGAGGTGGGGCTGGATCCCAGGTTCGTCACCCTGTCAGGCCTGCTGCAGGGCTATCAGACGGTGACCGGCTTTCACGTCACGCCCGTGATCGGCTTCATCGATCCGGCCGCCGAATTCGTCGCCAGCCCCGCAGAGGTGGCCGACGTGTTCGAGACGCCGTTCGACTTCCTGATGGATCCGACCAATCACGAGCGCCAGCATCGGGTGACGCCCAGCGGCGAGCGGCGCAACTTCTACGCCATGCCGTGGAACGACCGCTTCATCTGGGGCGCGACGGCCGGGATGCTGCGGGCCCTGTATGAGCGACTGCATGATGAATCCACAGATCAAATCCCGGGTTAGGGCGGATCGCCCATAGCGGCCGTCGCGCTTCGTGCCTAACAATGCCGCCTTGCTCTTTGGGGGGGCGTTGATTGCGTAGGAGTGTGTTGCTTGAACACTGAATCGATCGGCATAGCGCCGTGGATGGCCTTGCCCGAGACCAAAGCCGTGATCGCGGCCCTGGAGGAGCGCGGCTTTGCAGGCTGCGCGCGATTCGTCGGCGGTTGTGTGCGCAACACCCTGATGGGCAAGCCCATCGACGATATCGACATCGCCACCACCCTGACCCCCGACCAAGTGATCGACGCCCTGGCCCATGCCGGCCTGCGGGCGATCCCGACCGGCGTGGATCACGGCACCGTCACGGCCATCTCGGGCGGCAAGCCCTATGAGATCACCACCCTGCGCCGCGATGTCTCCACCGACGGTCGCCGGGCCACGGTGGCGTTCAGCCAGGACTGGGGCCAGGACGCCGAGCGTCGCGATTTCCGCTTCAACGCCCTGTATGTCGATCCCGAGGGCCGGCTTTACGATCCGACCGGCGAGGGCGTGAACGACGCGCGCGAGGGGCGGGTGGTGTTCGTGGGCGATCCCATGACCCGCATCCGCGAGGACTATCTGCGCATCCTGCGCTTCTTCCGGTTCCAGGCCTGGTACGGCCGGGGCGAGCCCGACCAGAGAGCCCTGGCGGCCTGCAAGGCGCTCAAGGGCATGGTCTCGGGCCGCGCCGCCGAGCGCACGCAAAAAGAGATCATGAAGCTGCTGACGTCGGAGGATCCGCGCCCGGCCCTGCGGCTGATGGCGGCCACCGGCGTGCTGGGCTCGATCCTGCCGTTCGTCAAATCCCTGGCCCGCTTCGACAGCCTGGTGGCCATCGAGACCGAGCAGCTGTTCGAGAACAATCCCGATCTGCGTCTGGCCTCGCTGATTCCCGATGATCCCCAGGTGGCCGAGCAGATGTCCGAGCGCCTGCGCCTGCCCAACAATGTCAGGGACCGCCTGGTCGACGCCGTGGGCAAGAACCCGCGCATCGTCAGCTGGATGAGCCCGCGCGAGGCCCGCCGTTCGATCTACGCCCTGGGCGTGCGCACCTTCTGCGACCGGATCAAGCTGGCCTGGGCCGGCTCTGGCCGTCCGGTCACCGCGCCGCAGTGGCGGGGCCTGCTGGCCATGGCCGAGACCTGGACGCCGCCGCCCTTCCCGCTGTCGGGCGAAGAGGTGATGCAGGCCGGCGTGCCCAAGGGGCCGATGGTGGGCGAGGTGATGCGCGAGATCGAGATCTGGTGGATCGATCAGGACTTCATCGAGGACAAGTTCAGCGCCATTGAGCGCCTGAAGGCTGTGGCTCAGGGCATGGTCTACTGATGCGGATCGGTCTGCTGGAGACCGGCGCGCCGCCGGAGTCGCTTCAGCCGGCCTTCGGCCGCTATGGCGGCATGTTCCAGACCCTGCTGGGCCCTGATCACGCCTATACGATCTATGACGTCCAGGCCGGCCAGCTGCCCGGCGCGCCGGAGCAGCACGACGCCTATCTCATCACGGGTTCGTCGGCGGGGGTCTATGACGACCTGCCGTGGATCGCGCCGCTGTCGGGCTTTCTGCGCGCCGCCAGGGGGCAGGCGGCGCTGGTCGGGGTGTGTTTTGGCCATCAGATCATGGCCCAGGCCTTCGGCGGTCAGGTGGTGAAGTCCGACAAGGGCTGGGGCGTGGGCCTGCACCGTTACGCCGTCGCGCGGCCGCAGGGCTGGACCGACGCCGACAGCGTCGCCATTCCCGCCTCGCACCAGGACCAGGTGGTGAACCTGCCGCCCTCCGCGACCGTGATCGGCGGCAGCGCTTTTACGCCCTATGGCCTGCTGTCCTATGACGACGCGCCCGGACGGAAAAAGGGGGCGATATCGATGCAGTTCCACCCGGAGTTCGACCCGGCCTATGCGGCGGCCCTGATCGAGGCCCGGCGCGGGACCCGCTATACCGACGCGCAAGCTGACGCTGCGATCGCCACCCTGGCCGCGCCCAACGACCGCTTGCGCGTGGGCGGCTGGATCGGGGCTTTCCTGGATCAGGAAACTCTGCGCCTGGGCTCCCGTTGAGCGGGCTCCAGAGCGTTATTCGGCGAAGCGGATACCGGTTCGCCGCCAGAATAACGCGTCAAAACAAGAATCTAGAGCAAACGACGTGATTCAATCATGGCGACCTTTGCTCTAGGGCCACTTCACCGTCGGCGGCATCGAGCTGAGGATCGATTCCACATTGCCGCCGGTCTTCAGGCCAAACATCGTGCCCCGGTCGTACAGCAGGTTGAACTCCACATACCGTCCGCGCTGGACCAGCTGCTGCTCGCGCTCGTCCGCCGTCCAGGCCTCGCCCATGCGTCGACGCACCAGCTCGGGATAGACCTCCAGGAAAGCCTTGCCGACGTCCTGGGTGAAGGCGAAGTCCCGCGACCAATCGCCGCTGTCGTGGTGGTCATAGAAGATCCCGCCGATGCCGCGGGGCTCGTTGCGGTGGGGCAGGAAGAAGTACTCGTCGCACCAGGCCTTGTACTTGGCGTGCCAGTCGGGGTGGTGCGCGTCGCAGGCTCGCTGATAGGCGGCGTGGAAGTCGATGGCGTCGGGGAAGTCCTGCTGGCGCTGATAGCCGAGCAGGGGCGTCAGGTCGCCGCCGCCGCCAAACCAGCTTTTGGTGGTGGCGATGAAGCGCGTGTTCATGTGCACGGCCGGTACGCGCGGATTGGTCATGTGGGCGATCAGGCTGATGCCGGTGGCGAAGAACCGGGGGTCGTCGCCCGCGCCCGGCATCGACTTGGCCATTTCCGGTGTGAAGGTTCCAAACACCGTGGAGCAGTGGACGCCGACCTTCTCGAACAGGCGACCGTGCATCATCGACATGACGCCGCCGCCGCCGGCCGCGCGATCCCACGGCTTGCGCTCGAAGCGGCCCGGCTGGCCCGGATAGAGGCCGGTCGGGGCCTCGTCTTCCAGGCGCTCGAATTCCGTGCAGATCTGGTCGCGCAAGGTTTCAAACCAGGCGCGGGCGCGGGCTTTCTTGTCGTCGAGATCGGAAGCGTCGGTCATGACAGCCGATTAAGCGCTTGGCGCGCGCGGTGCAAATCCGGGGTTCTGCGTAGGGCTGTCAGGCCTCGAAGAAGCCGTCCGTCTGCCGCAGCGCCTCGCCCAGCGCCATGGCGGCGGTCGTCGCGAGATTCATCGACCGGGCCTCGGGCCGCAGCGGGATCACCAGACGGCCCTGAGCGGCGGCATGGACCTCTTCGGGGGCGCCCCGGCTTTCATTGCCGAATAAAAGCGTATCGCCCGGCTGAAACCCAAATCGGTGAAACGGGGTCGCGCCCCGGGTGGTGAACAGCAGCAGCCGCCCCTGGGCCCTTTCCGGCGCGGCGAGGAAGGTTTCCCAGGAATCGTGGCGTTTCATATGGGCCAAGGGGCCGTAATCCAGCGCCGCCCGCTTGAGACTCTTGTCATCCAGGGGAAAGCTGCAAGGCTCAATCACGTCCAGGCCGGCGCCAAAACAGGCCGCGAGGCGGATTGCGGCGCCGACGTTTTGAGGAATGCCTGGTTGAAAAAGCGCGAGACGCATTCTAAGCGAACCACCACAAGGCTAGCAGGGACATTGCCTGCGAATCGAAAGGGCTTGCGGACTCAGTCCGCGCGTCCGATAGGACGATCCAACCGTCGTCTTGTGGCGGAGATCCGTTCGCGGGTCGAGAAAGATACGGCGCCGAAAGGTGCTTCTCCTGGCCGGCCGGCTTCCCGGCGCGGCGGAATCGAAGGGTGACTTAGGTGGCCGACACCGCGTTGGGCGCAACGACCGAGCCGGAGCATGGGGCTGACCCCAGCCGGCGCGACTTCATTTACATCGCGACGATGGCGGCCGCCGCAGGCGGCGCCGTGTCGCTTGTTTGGCCGTTCGTCGATCAGATGAACCCGTCAGCCGATACGCTGGCGCTGGCCTCGACCGAATTCGACCTGACCAAGGTCGCCGACGGTCAGCAGGTCACGCTCAAGTGGCGCGGCAAGCCGTTGTTCGTGCGCAACCGCACGCCGGCCGAGATCCAGAAGGCCGTGGCCGATGACGGCGCGGCTCTCAAGGATCCGCAGACCGACGCCGAGCGGGTCAAGCCGGGCAAGGCCCAGTGGCTGGTCCTGATCGGCTCCTGCACCCACCTGGGTTGCGTGCCCACCTTCGGCGGCGGCGACTACGGCGGCTGGTTCTGCCCCTGCCATGGCTCGCACTACGACACCTCGGGCCGGATCCGTAAGGGTCCCGCGCCCCTGAACCTCGCGGTTCCGGAGTACGAGTTCCTCACCGACACCAAGGTCAAGATCGGTTAAGCGAGATGAGCGGACATTCGACCTATGAACCCAAGACCGGTTTCGAGCGCTGGCTCGACGCCCGTCTCCCGATCGTGCGCCTGGGCTATGACAGCTTCGTCGACTACCCCACGCCGCGTAACCTGAACTACTGGTACACGTTCGGCGGCATTCTTTCGCTGTGCCTGGCGTCTCAGTTGATCACCGGCATCATCCTGGCGATGCACTATAACGTCGGCGACGCGTTCAACAGCGTTGAGCGCATCATGCGTGACGTCAATCACGGCTGGCTGATCCGCTACATGCACTCCAATGGCGCGTCGATGTTCTTCATCGCCGTCTATATCCACATGTTCCGCGGCCTCTATTACGGGTCCTACAAGGCCCCGCGCGAAGTGCTGTGGATCCTGGGCTGCGTGATCTATCTGCTGATGATGGCCACCGCCTTCATGGGCTACGTCCTGCCCTGGGGTCAGATGTCCTTCCACGGCGCCGTCGTGATCACCAACCTGTTTGGCGCCCTGCCGATCGTCGGTCAGAGCATCACGACCTGGCTGTGGGGCGGTTTCGCGGTCGACAGCGCTACGCTGAACCGCTTCTTCTCGCTGCACTATCTTCTGCCCTTCATGATCGCCGGCGTCGTGATCCTGCACATCTGGGCGCTGCACGTGGTCGGCCAGAACAACCCGACGGGCGTGGATCCGAAGTCGAAAGCCGATACCCTTCCCTTCACCCCCTACGCGACGGTGAAGGACGGGTTCGCGATGAGCGTCTTCCTGATCCTCTTCGCCTTCTTCGTCTTCTACATGCCCAACGCCCTGGGCCATGCCGACAACTACATCCCGGCCAACCCGCTGGTGACGCCCGCCCACATCGTTCCGGAATGGTACTTCCTGCCGTTCTACGCGATCCTGCGCGCCGTTCCCGACAAGCTGATGGGCGTGCTGGCCATGTTTGGCGCCATCGCCTGCCTGTTCGCTCTGCCGTGGCTGGACACCTCCAAGGTGCGCTCGATGCGCTACCGCCCGACCGCGAAGATGTACTTCTTCATCTTCGTCGTGGCGTGCTGCATCCTGGGCCTGTGCGGCGCCAAGCTGCCGGATGATCCGGTCATCCCGCACCTGAAGACCTTCCTGCTGATCGACGCCGATCTGAACAGCTTTGTCTGGCTCAGCCGCTTTGCAACGCTGTACTATTTCGGCTTCTTCCTGGTGATCCTCCCGGTCCTGGGTCTGAAGGAAACGCCGCTCCCGGTTCCGGACTCGATTGCTTCGCCGGCTCTGTCGCACCCCGCCGGCGTTCCGGCCCACGCGACCACCGCGCCTGAGATGAAGGGCTGATCATGATGCTGCGCAAACTTTCCATCCTCGCAGCCGTGGCCGGCCTGATGGCGGCCGGTCCGGTTCTGGCCGCTGGGCACCCCCTGCCGCCCAAGGACGTCCAATGGTCGTTCGAAGGCCCGTTCGGCAAGTTCGATCAGGCCCAGCTGCAACGCGGCTACAAGGTCTATCGGGAGGTCTGTTCGGCCTGCCACTCGATGAGCCTGATCAGCTTCCGCAACCTCGGCGACAAGGGCGGCCCGTTCTACAGCAACGAGCACAAGAACCCGAACGACAACCCGTGGGTCAAGGCGATCGCCAAGGACTACGAGGTCGCCGATATCGACTCCGAGACTGGCGACGCGATCAAGCGTCCGGCGACCAGTGCTGATCGGTTTCCCTCGCCCTATGCCAACGAGGCTGCGGCGCGGGCCGGCAATGGCGGCGCCCTGCCGCCGGACATGTCGCTGCTGGCCAAGGCTCGCTCGGGCGGTCCGGAATATATCTACTCGCTGCTGACCGGCTATCACACGCCGCCCACCGGCCTGAAGGTCGGCGCAGGCCAGCACTACAACCCTTACATGGCCGGTGATCTGACCGCGTCGTGGTCGGGCCCACACGACAAGGTTCCGCCCGGTGGCTTCATCGCCATGGCTGCGCCGCTCAAGGCCGATCTGGTGACCTTCGACGACGGCACCAAGTCGACGCTTGATCAGCAGGCCAAGGATGTCTCGGCCTTCCTGATGTGGGCGGCCGAGCCAAAGATGGAAGAGCGCAAGCAGACCGGCTTCGTGGTCATCCTCTATCTGCTGCTGTTCTCGGGCCTGCTCTATGCCAGCTACCGCAAGGTCTGGAAGAACGAGTCGCACTGACCGTTCGCAGCGACCGAAAAGATCAGGGCCTGGCGGTAACGCCGGGCCCTTTTTCTTTGGGCTCAAGCCGGGCGGGCGTCAGCCACAGCCGGCCCGCCTGGGCGTCGAGGCGCAGGCGATAGTCCGACAGGATCGCCACGCCCACCGCCCCGGCCACGCCCGGGGGCAGGTCGCCGGCTCTGACGGCCGCAACGCGCTGCCGCAGGCGGCCATCCAGCGACAGGCCGGCCAGCACGCCGGCGGGCTTCTGGCGCGGCCCATCGGCGTCGCCGCGCGCCCGCACCCCGCCGTTCGAGGCCGTGTCGAGGGCGAAGGCCCCGGTCAGGCTGGAAAAGCCGTCCGAGGCCGTGGCCTGAACGGTCGGCACGCCGCCCACCACGGTGACGGGCAGGCCGCGCCCGCCGGACCGTTCGGCCCAGCCCTGGGGCTCCAGCCGCAGGCGGCAGGGCGCAAAGTCGATGATCACCACATAGCGGCCCAGGATATCGGCCCCGATCACGCCGGCGATGGGCGCCACGAAGCCGACGCCGCGATAGTCGAGGTCGCTGACCAGGATCGGCGCGGCCTCCACCCTCTGTCCGGCCAGCCGCACTGGCAGGGTGAGGTCGAGCTCGGCATAGCCGCTCATCTGGGCCTTGGTGTTGTGCAGCAGGGTGCGCGGGGCCGACAGGTCGATCACGAAGTCGCCGGTCATGTCGGCGATGGCGGCCGGGGCGACGACCGCCCCGTTCTCGAACCAGCAGGCCGTCTCGCCGGCCACGGCGGGGCCAGCCGCCGCCAGCGGCAGGATCAACAGCAGGGCGGTGGCTGAGCGACGCATGCGACGATCCTAGCCAAGCCTTTCGCGCTCGGCGACAGGCGTGAGCATGCGCCAACCGCGATGGCGCCGAAATGCCCGATGGCGGTCGTTCCCGTGAGGCGGGCGGGAACAAAAACACTGAAGATCAAAGTTCGGGAATACCGGCCCGGAGACCACCGATGTCCCGTTCCTTCGCCACCGGCCTCGCCGCCGTGATCCTGACGGCCGCCACGCCGGTTCTGGCCCAGATGCCGCTCGACCCCGCACAGCGCGGGTGATGCCGGGCCGCCCCTCCGGCGACGGTCTTCGAGATGAGCCTCAAGCGGGTCGGCGACAGCGCCTGGCCGGCTGCGGGGGCGATATGCCCCGGATCAAGTGAGCCTGGGGCCCGGCAGTCGACGGCCGGCAATCGCTAAGGCGTGAGCGCCGCTGGGTTCCGGACGAAATATCGCCGCAAATGATCACTGAAAACATGCCTAACTGCTCAATTTGAGCGGGCAACGCCTTAAATGCTGCAGAAGTAAATCAAAGTTATCTCAATATTTTGGTCGGCTAAGTTGCAATATAATTGCCTTCCTATACGTGACCAATCGGCATGCGGCAGCTGAAAGCAATCATAGAAGGGATGTTATAACTGCGACTTCGTGTCTTGATTATTGGAAGTTAGGAGGTCGTTAGGGGATCGGCGAGCAGTGGTCGCGCCAGATTTCCCAGTAGAGAAAAAGAGCCGCCATGCTGCCGAACTTGAAGATAGGCCAGCGCCTCGTCATTGGCTTCGGCATCATTCTCTTGATGATGGCCGGCATTGGCCTGGTGGCGCAGAGCCGCGTCGATGCGATCGCCCGCAGCCTCACAACGATCAACGACGTCAACAGCGCCAAACAGCGGTTCGCGATCAATTTCCGCGGCAGCGTGCATGACCGCGCCATCAGCCTTCGCGACGTCATCCTGGTCAGCGACCCTGGCGAGCTTGACGCGGCGATCGCCACCATAGAGCGCCTTGAGGCCGCCTATGACAAATCGGCCGGTCCGCTCGATGAGCTGATGGCCAAGGGCGCCGGCGTGACCCCCGATGAGACCGCCATCCTGGACAGCATCAAGGCCACTCAGGCCGAGGGCCTGCCGCTGATCTCGGAAGTGATCCGGCTCCAGAAGGCCGGTGAGGTCGATGCCGCCCAGGCGCTTCTGATGCAGAGCGCCAGGCCCATGTTCATGGTCTGGCTGAAACAGATCAATCAGTTCATTGACCTGCAAGAGGCGAAGAACAAGGAGATCGGTTCGCAAGTCCACCACATGTCGGTCGGCTTCGTTTGGCTGAACATCGCGATGTGTGGCGGGGCGTTGGTCCTGGGTGTCGCCGTCGCGGCGTGGTCCGCCCGCGCCGTCAAGCCGCTCGGCGCCCTGACAACGGCGATGGGCAAGCTCGCCTCGGGCGACCTGTCCGTCCCGGTGCCGTCCCTGGGACGCACAGACGAGGTCGGCGAGATGGCCAAGGCCGTGCAGGTCTTCAAGGAGGCCGGGGCCAGGACCCTTCGCCTGGAGCAGGAGAACGCCGATGCACGTCAGCTGACCGACAGTGAACGCGCGGCCCGCCAAAAGACCGACGCTGAAATGGCCCGGACCCAGGCCCTGGTCGTCGAGGCGGTCGCGTCGGGCCTGGAGCAACTCTCCGCCGGCAACCTTGTCTATCGCCTGACCGCCAGCTTCGCGCCTGAGTACGAGAAGCTGCGCGCCGATTTCAACGCCGCGATGACGACCCTGCAGGACACCATGAAGCTGGTGTCCGGCAATACCGCCACCATCCAGGCCGGCGCCGCCGAGATCTCCGTGGCGTCGCAAGACCTGTCGCGCCGGACCGAGCAGCAGGCGGCCAGTCTGGAAGAGACCGCTGCGGCGCTCGATCAGATCACCGCCACGGTGCGCAAGACCGCCGAAGGTTCGGAACACGCCCGCACCGTGGTCGGCCTGGCCAAGTCCGCCGCCGAGCAGTCCGGCGACGTGGTCCAGAACGCGGTCGCCGCCATGGGCGGGATCGAAAAATCGTCCCAGGAAATCAGCCAGATCGTCGGCGTGATCGACGAGATCGCCTTCCAGACCAACCTCCTGGCCCTGAATGCAGGGGTCGAGGCCGCCCGGGCCGGTGAGGCCGGTCGCGGCTTCGCCGTTGTCGCCCAGGAAGTCCGGGCCCTGGCCCAGCGCTCGGCTGGCGCGGCCAAGGAGATCAAGGCCCTGATCACCAACTCCGACCAGCAGGTGAGGGCCGGCGTGGAACTCGTCGGCGAGACCGGCAAGGTCTTGAGCCGGATCGTGGTTCAGGTGGGCGAGATCAACGACATCGTCGTCGTTATCGCTGCGTCCGCCCAGGAGCAGGCCACAGCCCTGAACGAGGTCAATTCGTCCATCAACCACATGGATCAGGTGACCCAGCAGAACGCGGCCATGGTTGAAGAGGCCACCGCCGCCAGCCACAGCATGTCGCAGGAAGCCGAAGGACTGGCGCGTGTAATTGGCCGCTTCGAGGTCGGCCAGGACGCCCCGGCCCAGAGAGGCGCCGCCCGGAAGCCCTCTCGTCCATCAGCCGCCATATCGGTCATGAAGACCACGGGCTTCGGGGGCGCCGCGCGCAAGCCCGCGCTCGTGGCAGCCGCCGGCGCCGATAGCTGGAAAGAATTCTAGGGCGCCGGCCGATCTGATGGCGTCGATCGGGCCGGCCCTGATTGGGCCGGTCGCGGGGCTCAGGCCTCGCCCCGGTTGCCGCCGCCCCGCTGGAAAAGTTGCAGGGTGCGCAGCATGGCCAGCCGCGCGCTGTCGGCGTGGTAGCCGTTAGGCGCCACGAAGGCGTGGCCGGCGTCGTACAGCCAGACGGGCAGGTCGGGGTGGGCGGCCCGGATGGTCTCGACATCGGTCATCGGAATCATCGGGTCGGTCTTGCCGAAATGCAGGGCGGTGGGGACGGTCGGAACCTCCCCGATAAACTGTACGACGTCGCCGCCGTAAAAACTGGATACACCCGATAAACCCGCACAGCGGGCGGCGGCCAGCCAGGCCGTCGTGCCGCCGAAGCAAAAGCCCATGGCGAACACCGGACCGTCCAGGGCGTCGATACAGGCCTGGACGCGGGGCAGGGTGCTCAGGCCCCAGCCTGTGGCCTCGCCCAGGGCCATGCGCTGGTCCAGGATCGCCGGCTCGGTATTGGCCTGCGGGAACGGCGCGTCGGCGGCGTCCAGCAGGGCCGGGGCGATCACTTCATAGCCTTGCTGGGCCAGGGTGTCGGACAGCTCGCGGATATGCGGCGTCACACCCCAGATGGCGTGCAGAATGACCAGACCGCCGCGCCGGGCGTCCTGATGCGGCGCATGCCAGGCGCTGAACGGCGCGCCGTCGCGGGTGGCCAGGGCGATGCGCTCGCCCATCAGGCCGCGCCGTGGGCCAGGAACAGGTCCAGGGTCCGCTGACGCGCCGCTAGCGCATCGGCGAGGTCGGAGTCGGGCCGGCCGTCATTGTTGAAGCCGTGGCCGCTGGCCTCGTAGATGTGCACCGCCACCTCGGGGTGGGCGGCGGCGATCGCGGCCTTGACCTCGTCGGCGGGGATATGCGGATCCTTGCGGCCCAGATGGACGATGACCGGGCAGGAGAGGGCGAACTTCGCCATGCCCGCCACCTGGCCGCCATAGTAGCTGGCGGCGGCCGACAGGCCCTTGCAGCGCGACGCCGCCAGCCAGGCCATGGTGCCGCCGTAGCAGTAGCCGACGATGAACACCGGGCCGCGCGGGGCCAGAAAGTCGATACAGGCCTGGATGTCGCCCATGGCGTTGTCGGGGCCGTTGGCCATGGCGTATTTCACGCCGGCCTCGAACCCGGCCGGGTCGTGGTCGGCGACAAAGCCCAGTTCCAGCCGGTCGAACATCGCGGGCGCGACCACCTCGAAGCCCAGCTCGGCCCAGCGCGCCACGTCGGCCTGGACATACTGGTCGAGGCCGAAGATCTCCTGGATCACGATCACCCCGCCCCGGCGCACGCCCTGCGGGTGCTCGTGGGCGGCGGTGAAGACGAAGCCGTCATGGACGGCGGTCAGGGTCAGCCGGTCGGTGGTCATCCGCGTGCGTTCCTTGCCGATATGAAAACGGCCGGGACGTTTCCGCACCGGCCGCTTGATCTGGTGGTCTAGACGTTGAACCGGAAGTGCATCACGTCGCCGTCCTTGACGATGTATTCCTTGCCTTCGGCCTTCATCTTGCCGGCCTCCTTGGCGCCGTTCTCGCCGCCCAGGGCGATGAAGTCCTCGAAGGCGATGGTTTCGGCGCGGATATAGCCCTTCTCGAAGTCGGTGTGGATGACGCCGGCTGCCTGCGGGCCGGTGTCGCCCACATGGATGGTCCAGGCGCGGGCTTCCTTGGGGCCGACCGTGAAATAGGTCTGCAGGTCCAGCAGCTTGTAGGCCTCGCGGATCAGGCGGTTCAGGCCCGGCTCTTCCAGGCCCAGGGTTTCCAGGAACTCGGCGCGCTCCTCGGCGTCCAGCAGGGCGATCTCGCTCTCGATCTGGGCCGAGATGACCACGCTCTTGGCGTTGTCCTTGGCGGCGCGTTCGGCCACCAGGTCGCTGTAGCTGTTGCCCTTGTCGGCGCTGCCTTCGTCGACATTGCAGACATACAGGGCCGGCAGCGAGGTCAGCAGCTGCAGCATGTGCCAGGCTTTTTCGTCGTCGGCGTCGATCTTGGCCGTGCGGGCCGGGCGGCCTTCGCGCAGCAGGGCCAGGGCGATATTGGCCAGGCGCAGGGTGTTGGCGCTTTCCTTGTCGGCGCCGACCTTGGCGCGTTTCTCAAGGGCGGGAACGCGCTTTTCCAGGCTTTCCAGGTCGGCCAGCATCAACTCCATCTCGACGATCTCGAGATCGCTGGTCGGGTCGATGCGGCCTTCGACGTGGACGATGTCGCCGTCCTCGAAGCAGCGGGCCACGAAGGCCACGGCGTCGCAGTCGCGGATGTTGGCCAGGAACTGGTTGCCCAGGCCTTCGCCCTTGGACGCGCCGCGCACCAGGCCGGCGATGTCGACGAAGGTGATGCGGGCCGGGATGATTTCCTTGGAGCCGCTGATCTTGGCCAGGGCGTCCAGGCGTGGCTCGGGCACCGCGACCTCGCCGGTATTGGGCTCGATCGTGCAGAACGGATAGTTGGCGGCCTGGGCCGACGCCGTCTGGGTCAGGGCGTTGAACAGGGTGGACTTGCCGACATTGGGCAGGCCGACGATGGCGACTTTAAGGGCCATGGATCTCTCGTGAATTTCGTTGGGGGCGACCTAGCACGGATGATCGGGAAGGCGAAGCGGCGGGGCCTTGCAAGAACTGTAACCGCCCCCGATATCGAAGACGAAAAAGGAGCCGTCAGATGAGCCTTCGACCCGTGGTGAAGATCGTGAAGGGCGTCCCCGCCTCGGACGGCGACGGCGTGCGCCTGACCCGCATGCTGGGCACCCAGGAGGCCCAGATGTTCGACCCGTTCCTGATGCTGGACTGTTTCGACAACGACCAGGCGTCCGACTATATGGGCGGCTTCCCCGACCATCCGCATCGCGGTTTCGAGACCGTGACCTACATGCTGGAAGGTGGGATGCGGCACCGCGACAACACTGGCCGGGAAGGCGTGATCGGTCCCGGCGGCATCCAGTGGATGCGAGCCGGCAAGGGCATCGTCCATTCTGAAATGCCCGAGCAGAGCGAAGGCCGGATGCGCGGCTTCCAGCTGTGGGTGAACCTGCCCGCGAAGCTGAAGATGAGCGCGCCCGGCTATAGCGAGTTCGAGAGCGACGCCATTCCGGTCGAGGCGCGCGACGGCGGCGTGACGGTCAAGGTGATCTCGGGCGTCACCGATGCGGGTACGGCCGGCCCGATCGGCGGCGGGGCGGTCGACGCGCTCTATTTCGACGTCGTGCTGCCGGCCGGGACCCGCTTCGAGGAGCCGGTGGGCGCCGACCGCAACGCGATGATCGCGGTCTATGAAGGCCAGGTCCGGGTGTCCGGCGGCAAGATCGACGCCCTGTCGGGCGTGTTCCTGGGCGCGGGCGACCGGGTGGTGGTCGAGGCCGTCACCGACGCCCGCGTGCTGCTGCTGGCCGGCCGGCCCATCGGCGAGCCGGTGTTCTGGCACGGGCCGTTCGTCATGAACTCCCGCGACGAGATCGTGCAGGCCTTCCAGGATTTCCAGAGCGGCAAGTTCTGAGGACGATCAGCGGCCGCGCGGCGGATACGGGCCCGAGACGGTAGAGAACCGTCGCAGCTTCTGCTTAAGGGGTGTTAGCGGACTCGTTGTCCTCGTGATAAGACCCCCGCCCCCCTCTCGCAGGCGTTCAGACTGTCAGAGGCTATAGGCGCGTTAGGAGAAGCCCAAATGAGCAGGGTGCTGGTTATCGGTGCTGGCGGTGTTGGTTCGGTCGCTGTCCACAAGATGGCGATGAACGCGGATGTGTTTTCGCACATCACGCTGGCGAGTCGGACGAAGTCGAAATGCGACGCCATCGCCGCATCGGTGAAGTCGCGCACCGGCGTGACCATCGACACGGCCGCGCTGGACGCCGACGACGTCGCCGCCACCACGGCGATGATCAAGGCGGTCAAGCCGGCCCTCGTGGTCAATCTGGCCCTGCCCTATCAGGACCTCAACATCATGGACGCCTGTCTGGCGGCCGGGGTGAACTATCTCGACACGGCCAATTACGAGCCGCGCGACGAGGCCAAGTTCGAATACAGCTGGCAATGGGCCTATCAGGACCGCTTCAGGGAAGCTGGTCTGATGGCGCTGCTGGGCAGCGGCTTTGACCCGGGCGTGACCTCGGTATTCGCCACCTACACCAAGAAGCACCTGCTGGACCGGATCGACACGCTCGACATCCTGGACTGCAACGGCGGTGACACCGGCCTGCCCTTCGCCACCAACTTCAATCCCGAGATCAATCTGCGCGAAGTGACCGCCCCGTCGCGGCACTGGGAAAACGGCCAGTGGGTCGAAGGCCCGGCCCTGAGCCACAAGCAGGTGTTCGACTTTGAGGCGGTCGGCCCGAAGAACATGTACCTGATGTATCACGAGGAACTTGAGTCCCTCGTGAAGTTCTATCCGGAGATCAAGCGCATCCGCTTCTGGATGACCTTCGGCGACAGCTATCTCAAGCACCTGGAAGTGCTGGGCAATATCGGCATGATCAGCATCGAGCCGATGATGTTCCAGGGCCGCGAGATCATCCCGATCGAGTTCCTGAAGGCCCTGCTGCCCGAGCCGTCGTCGCTGGGGCCGATCACCAAGGGCAAGACCAATATCGGCACGATCGCCACCGGCGAAAAGGACGGCAAGGCCCGCACCGTCTACATCAACAACATCTGCGACCACGAAGAAGCCTACGCCGAGACCAACAACCAGGCGGTCAGCTACACCACGGGTGTCCCCGCCATGATCGGCGCGGCCCTGATGCTGACCGGCCAATGGAAGGGCGCGGGCGTGTTCAACATGGAGCAGCTGGATCCCGATCCGTTCATGGACATGCTGAACAGGCATGGCCTGCCCTGGAAGGTCCAGGACCTGGCGGCCCCGCTGGCGTTCTGATCCGATGGAAACCAAGGCCGCCGGCCCCGGCGCTTTCGCCCGCTTTGATCTGACCCGCGTCCCGTCGCCCTGTTTCGTGGTCGACGAGGTCGCGGTGCGCCGCAACCTGGCCATGCTCAAGGCCGTGGGCGACGGGTCCGGCGCCCGGGTGCTGCTGGCGCTGAAGGCGTTCTCGATGTGGTCGCTGGCCGGCGTGGTCGGCGAATATCTGGACGGCGTCTGCGCTTCTGGCCTGTGGGAGGCGCGGCTGGCCCGTGAGTTCTATAGCGGTCACCTGACCACCTACTCGCCGGCCTACAAGCGCGAGGATCTGCCCGCGATCCTGCGGATCTCCGACTCGGTGATCTTCAACACGCCCGACCAGATCGCGCGGTTTTCCGATCTGATCGCCGCGGCGAGGGCAGCGGGCGATGTGTTCGACATCGGTCTGCGCCTGAACCCCGAGCACAGCGAGGCCGAGGTCGCCAAGTACGACCCCTGCCAGCGCGGCTCGCGCCTGGGCTTTCCGGTCTCGCAGCTGCGGCCTGAGCATCTGGAGGGCGTCGACGGCCTGCACATCCATGCCCTGTGCGAGCAGGACTTCGAGCCGCTGCGCCGGATCTGGGCGTCGGTGGAGCCTCGCCTCGAGGGCATGCTGGGCCAGCTGAAATGGCTGAACCTGGGCGGCGGCCACCATGTCACCCGCGCCGACTATCAGACCGCCGACCTGATCGCCTTCCTGGCCGGCATCGGCCAGCGCCATGGCCTGCAGGTCTATATCGAGCCCGGCGAGGCCATCGCGCTCGATGCGGGCATCCTGGTGGGCGAGATCCTCGACACCTTCGACAACAGCGTGCCCGTCGCCGTCACCGACATCTCCGCCACCTGCCACATGCCCGATGTCATCGAGGCGCCCTATCGGCCGGCGATGCTGGGCGAGGTCGAGGGCGGCGTGATGGTGCGGATCGGCGGGCCCTCGTGCCTGGCCGGCGACATCATCGGCGACTACGGCTTCGCGACGCGGCCGGTTCCGGGCCAGCGCATCGCCTTCCTCGACCAGGCCCACTATTCGATGGTCAAGACCAACACCTTCAACGGCGTGCCCCTGCCGGCCATCGCCCTGTGGAACAGCGCCAGCGACGCCCTGAAGCTGGTGCGCGAGTTCGACTATGCCGAGTTCCGCGACCGGCTGTCCTGACCGTCAGTCCTCGGACTTGACGGGCTTCTTGGGGTCGGACTTGGGTGAGGGGGCCAGGCGCATGACCTCGGCCTGATAGCGCTCGTCGTCGCCCGCCGCCGCGAAGGGCAGGGCGTCGCAGATGGCGTCCAGCAGCGGGTCCAGCCACTGGTGCTCGACCTTGTGGAAGTCGCCCAGCACATAGTGCATGACCATGGCCTTGTCGCCCGGATGGCCCACGCCGATGCGGCCGCGCCGGAACGCGTCGCCGACCTGGCTGGTGATCGAGCGGATGCCGTTATTGCCCGCCGCCCCGCCGCCGGCCTTCATCCGGAAGCGGCCCGGGGCCATGTCGATCTCGTCGTGGAAGACGATGACGTCGGCCGGCGTCAGCTTGAAGAACTTCATCGCCTCGCCCACGGCGCGGCCGCTCTCGTTGTAATAGGTCTTGGGCTTCAGCAGCAGCAGCTTGACCGGGCCGTTCGGTGTCGAGACCGAGCCTTCGCAAGCCAGGCCCTGAAAGCGCGCGCGCCACGGCCCCGTGCCCCAGCGCCGGGCCAGGGCGTCGACCGCCATGAAGCCGACATTGTGCCGGTTCTTCTCGTACTTGGCCTCGGGATTGCCGAGGCCGGCCAGGATCAGCATTGCTTCAATCCACGCGGGAAGCTCAAACGAAAAACGGGCGGGCTCGAAAGCCCGCCCGTCTCGATAGTCGATCGGAGAACCGATCCGAAGCCTTAGGCGGCGGTGGTGTCGCCTTCGCCCGATTGCGACGCGGCCGAGGCCTTGACGTTGGCGATCACGAAGTCGCGGTCCATGGCGGTCTTGACGCCTTCCGGCAGCTTGACTTCCGAGATGCGGATGACGTCGCCGATGTCGTGGCCGGCCAGGTCGATGACCAGTTCTTCGGGGATCTGGTCGGCCGGGCAGGCCAGTTCGACGGTGTGACGGATGATTTCCAGCGTGCCGCCCTTCTTCAGGCCGACCGAGGTTTCGTGGTTCTTGAAGTGAACCGGAACTTCGATCTTGATCAGCTGGTGCTCGCTGACGCGGAACAGGTCGAAGTGGACCGGCTCGTCGGTGACAGCGTGGAATTGCACGGCCTTGGCGATGACCGACTGCTTCTCTTCGCCGTACTGCAGCGTGACCAGGTGGCCCAGCAGCTTGCCGGTGAAGAGCGCCTTGCGGAACTCGTTGCCCTTGACCGCGATGTTCACGGGAGCCTTGCCGCCGCCGTACAGGACGCCGGGGACCTTGCCGCTGCGGCGGGTTTCGCGAGCGCCGCCGGTGCCGGCGCGGTCGCGGAGTTCAACGTTCAGAATGATTTCGGCCATGGTGTTCTCTCTGGAGAGCCGGTGCTCTCGAAATGCAAAATCGCCGCACAGGACTGGATTGTCCCGCTCGGTCGACGTTTTTAGGGTGGGGCTACATACACAGAAGGGCCGGGCGATGCAACGCCCGGCCCTTCCAGGTCAATTGAGGCGCAGCCTAATTCCGGGGCGCGGGCTTCTTGGCGGCGGCCTTGGCGTTCTTGGAGTTGCGGCCAGCCCCGCCGGCTTGGGCGATCGAGGCCTTTACCGGCACGGCGCGCGGTGGCGGCGGCGGTTCGATCGGCATCGGCGTGCCCGAAGCCTTGATCACGCACTGGCCGGTATCCATCAGGATGTGCTGGCCCAGGCAGAAGACGTCTTCGTAGTGCGGCTTGGAAACGGCCAGGCACTGATAGAGGTTCAGCTTGCCCATGTTCAGGCACATGGCCGAGTTGGGTTCGGCCATCACCGCCTCGATGGTGGCCAGGTTCTCGTCACCGGCCGCGCCCAGGGCCGCCAGGGCGGCCACGGCCAGGCCGCGAATGACCACCGGTGAATAGGGTCCCGAGGCCGCGCGCGGCGTCAGGGTCAGGGGCTGGGCGCCGACCGAGGCCTGCTGCAGGGCGGCTACGTCGCTGGTGTCGCCCAGGGCCGGGATCGCCGACATGGTCTTGGCATAGGCCAGGCGCACGTCGCGGTCGGGCACCGAGGCCTTGGACCACGACGAGTGCTGCACGTCATAGGCGGCCTGCTTGACGGCCTTGCCGGCGATGAAGACCTTCAGGCCTTCGGCGCCCAGGGTGTCGATGACCAGGCCGGCGGCGGTGTCGCTGCCCTTGAAGCCGACGGCATAGGCCGGATCGGCGACCAACTGGGCGATCACCTGCTGGCGCTGGACCGGATCGGCCGCGAAGCTGCGCACGGCGCCGACATAGGCCGGATCTTGCAGGGCGATGACGGCGGCATAGGCGATGACGCCCGACAGCAGCTGCTTGGGCTCATAGGCCACGGCGACCTTCAGCGAGGACTGGATCTGTTCGCCGTTCTGGAACTTGGGATCGATGGCCCCGGCCCGGGCCATGTAGCCGCGGTAGGCGCTGGCGCGCTCCACCAGCACATTGGACAGGGTGATCGGCGGCGGCGCGGGCGGTGCGACGACCACGGGCGGCGGCGGCGGGGGAGGCGGGGTCTCGCAGCCGGCCACCACGGTGGTCAGTGCGACGGCGGCCGTCAGCAATACGGCGCGCGCACGCGAAAAGATGGGCATTCCGGGCAACTTCCCCATGGGTCTGGTTTCCGCGAATAGCATCCGCGACGGGCGATATTGTGACACTCGGCCCCTTAACCAGCCTTTGACAAGCGTGGCCGCAAGCGGCTTCGCCCAAAGGGTGAGAAGTCGGGGATCAGTCGAACAGCTTGGAGACCGACTCTTCGTTGGCGATCCGGCGGATCGCTTCGCCGATCAGCGGGGCGCAGGAGACATAGCGGATCTTCGGGCAGGCCTTGACCGGGTCGGAGGCCTCGATCGAGTCGGTGACCACCAGTTCGGTCAGCACCGAATTGGTGACCCGTTCGGCGGCGGCGCCCGACAGCACCCCGTGGGTGACATAGGCGCTGACCGAGACCGCGCCTTGGGCGACTAGGGCGGCGGCGGCGTTGCACAGGGTGCCGGCCGAGTCGGCGATGTCATCGAACAGGATGCAGCGGCGGCCCGAGACGTCGCCGATGATGTTCATCACTTCCGACTGGCCGGGGCCCGAGCGGCGCTTGTCGACAATGGCCAGGTCGGCGTCGTTCAGACGCTTGGCCAGGGCCCGGGCGCGCACCACGCCGCCGACGTCGGGCGAGACGACCATCAGGTCATCGCCGATCGAATAGTTGCGGATGATGTCGTCGGCCAGCAGGCGCGAGGGCAGCAGGTTGTCGGTCGGGATGTCGAAGAAGCCCTGGATCTGGCCGGCGTGCAGATCCATGGTCAGCACGCGGTCGGCGCCCGAGCGGGTGATCAGATTGGCGACCAGCTTGGCCGAGATCGGCGTGCGGCCGCCGGTTTTGCGGTCCTGGCGGGCATAGCCGAAATAGGGGAGGACGGCGGTGATCCGCTTGCCCGACGCGCGCTTGAGGGCGTCGATACAGATCAGCAGCTCCATCAGGTTGTCGTTGGCCGGATAGCTGGTCGACTGCAGGACGAACACATCCTCGCCGCGCACGTTCTCGTCGATGGTGACGAACACCTCCAGGTCGGCGAACCGGCGCACCTGGGCGCGGGTCAGCGGCATGTCGAGATACTCGGCGATGGCCTGGGAAAGCGGGCGGTTCGAGTTGCCGGACAGCAGCTTCATGGGGTCGCTCGGGGCAGGGGGTGCGCGTTGCGGGGCTTCTAGCAGTGATCGGCCCCGGAGCAAGACCTTAACGGCCGGCATGACGGATCGGTGACGTTTTGTGGCTTTCGGGTTGGGTTTGGGGTCTTTCGGCATGCACGACTTCAACAGCGCATGACCCCAACCCCTCATAGCTCCGTCATTCCCGCCCTTGTGGCGGGAACCCCTTTATCCGCCGCAGGTGGCCGCTGAACGAGGGGTTCCCGCCACAAGGGCGGGAATGACGAGGAATGAGAGGGGCGGTTGGATGTCGATCCGTCCTCACCCCTCCAGCGCGATTGCCGACAGCAGGCGGCCATAGTCGCCCTCGCCGTTGAGGAAAGCGCGGCGGTTGGAGAAGAACAGGGCTTCCTCGGCGCGGGTGTCGTGGCCCACCCATTCGCGCTGCTCGATCCCGGCGGTGCGCAGGCGGTCCAGCACGAAGGCGGGCAGGTCGAACATCCGCTTGTCGTCGCTGACGCCGGGCCGGAAGAAGTGGCCCGAACCCGGACTGTCCGCCTCGAAGCGGTGCAGGAAGTCGACGCTCACCTCATAAGAGTCCGGCCCGATACAGGGACCGACGGCCGCGACCATCCGCGCCGGATCGCCGCCGAGCACCACCATCTTGTCGACAGCGGCCTGGACGACGCCGTCCAGGGCGCCGCGCCATCCGGCATGAGCGGCGGCGACGATGCGGGCCACGGGATCGACGATCAGCACCGGCGCGCAGTCGGCCGACAGCGCGCCGCAGATCACGCCGGGCGTCCGCGTGACGACGGCGTCGCCCTCGGGCCGGACGTCGCCCCAGGACCCGTCGGCGACGATCGCGATGGTCGAATGGATCTGGTAGCAGGTGTTGAGATCTTCGGGCGCGACCCCGAACCAGCGGGCGGTGCGGGCCCGGTTCTCGATCACGTCTGCTGGCTCGTCCTTGCTGCCCCGCCCGACGTTCAGGCTGTCATAGATCCCGGTCGAGACCCCGCCCTGGCGGGTGAAGAAGGCGTGGCGCACGCCGGGCACGGCGGCCAGCAGCGGCGACTGGATGGTGGGCAGTTGGCTGTGCGGCATGTCATTATGCATCCTGTCCGGCGACCTCGAAACCAGGCGGCGTGAAACCGGGCGCATGAAGGCACACGGCCTTGAACAACGCGCCCATCTGCGCCTGACCGGTCAGGCGATCAAGCTGTCTTGCGATCTGGTCGGCGCGATCAGGGCGGGCGGCGGCCAGGGCCTGGGCCCGCGCCTCGATGCCCAGCATGGCCAGAAAGACGGCCTGCTGCAGGATCGGCCCGGCCTTCGCGCCGGCCTCGACACCGGCCGCCAGCACGGCCGGGAAGTCGGCCCAGACGGTCAGGTCGGCCTGGCCGGGGCTCTTCAGCGGGTCGACCTTGCGGTGGTTCTGCAGGGCCTGCAGCGTGTCGCCGGGACCGGCTGCGTCGCGGCCATAGTCGATCAGCAGGGCCGCGCCGCCCTCGGTGGCGACCCGGTGGCCGATCTCGGCGCCGAGGGCCTCCTGGGCGGGGGAGGATTCCAGGATGGCGCCGGGTGGAAGGTCCTCCCCCTGATGGGGGAGGCTTTCGCCTGTCGCCGAAAAACGGTTGTCATCCCGGACGAGCGCGAAGCGCGAAGATCCGGGACCGACGCCTGAACTCAGTGTTTCCGGCGGTCCCGGATCTGCGCTTCGCTTGTCCGGGATGACAGCTGTTTTCGCTGCGCGGCTTCCTTCCCCCCTGGGGGCGGGACTTAGGGCCTTCAACCCAAACGCCAGATCACCCGCCTCATCCAGCCCGATCACCCGCTCGGCCCAGCCGGTCTCGGTGCGGACGAATTGCCGGGGCGGCAGGCAGTCGAGCACCTCATTGGCGACCAGGATCATCGGCGCGCCGCCCGGCACGGCCTCCAGCCGGTCGGCCCACTGCGGCGCGGCGCCGGCCAGTCGCTGCGCCTGCAGCGCCCGCAGCGGCGGCGACACCTCGACCAGCCACAGGTCGGCGGCGGCGAGAAAGTCGGGCGCCAGCTTGGCCGCTCGCAGCAGGTCGCTGATCAGGGTCCCGTCGCCGGGGCCCATCTCGACCAGCCGGAACGGCGAGGGGCGGCCCATGCGGATCCAGGTTTCCACCGCCCACAGGCCGATCAGCTCGCCGAACATTTGGCTGACCAGCGGGGCGGTGATGAAGTCGCCGCCGGCCCCCAGGTCTGGCCGCGTGGCGTAGTAGCCATCCTGCGGATCGTGCAGGCAGCGGGTGAAGTATGCGGCGACGCCGATCGGGCCGTCCTGGGCGATCTGCGCCTTCAGGCGATCAAGCAGGCTCATGGGTCTGGTCGGCCGGTTCGCGCAGGGCCTTCCACAGCAGCCAGATCCCGACCAGCAGCATCGGGATCGACAGGATCATCCCCATGGTCAGGCCTAAGGGGAAGTCGGGCATGCCTTCATCGGGATTGCGCACGTTCTCCAGCAGGGCGCGGAACAGGCCATAGCCGATCAGGAAGGTCCCGATCAGCGCGCCGCGGCGCTGCAGCCACTTCAGGTGATGGGTCGCCACCCAGAGCATCGCGAACAAAACCACGCCCTCGAGCGCGGCTTCATACAGCTGGCTGGGATGGCGGGGGTCGGGACCGGCAGGGCAGGTGCCGCGATTGGCGTTCTGGATCGTCTGGTTGCAGAAGATCACCCCGAACGGATGGTCGGTGACCCGGCCCCACAGCTCGCCATTGATGTAGTTGGCTACCCGGCCAAAGAACAGGCCGATCGGCGCGACCGGCGCGATCAGGTCGCCCAGCTTCAGGACGTCGATCTTCTGCTGGCGGGCGAACAGGGCGATGGCCGCGCAGACGCCCAGGAAGCCGCCATGGAAGGACATGCCGCCCTCCCAGATCTTGAAGGCCGCCAGCGGGTTGTCCATCAGGCCGCCGCGCTGGCCCTCGTTCATCAGCATGTAGAAGAGGATATAGCCCAGCCGGCCGCCCAGGATGATGCCCAGGGTGATCCACAGGATCAGGTCGTCGATCTGCAGCGGCGTCGCCGTCGGCGTCCGCCCGTTCCAGACGGACGGGCTGCCCACCAGCCGGATGATGTAGCGCCAGCCCAGCAGGATGCCGGCCACATAGGCCAGGGCGTACCAGCGGATGGCCAGCGGGCCCCATTGCAGGGCCAGCGGGCCGATGTGCACGACCGGGTCGATATCGGGAAAGATCACGCCGCTGGCTCCGTTCTGGACAGATCGTCGCAGGCATAGCCGGTTCGGCCTTCGCTTTCACCCCCCGCTTACCATATAAGGATCATGGAAAAGCCGCCCGCACCTGGAACCTCGATGCACAGCCAGAACCCCTTCCTCGACGAATTCGCCAAGCTCACCCAGGCGGCCATGGGCATCGCCCAGACGGCCGGCGAGGAAGCCAAGACCGCCATGCGGGCCCAGGCTGATCGTCTGGCGGCCGAATTCGACCTGATCCGCCGCGAGGATTTCGAGGCGCTGAAGGCCGAGGTTGCAGCCCTGCGCGAAGAGGTCGCCAGCCTCAAGACCAAGAAGCCCGCCGCCCCCAAGACCGACAAGAAGTCGGCGGCAACAGGCGAATAGGCGGACGGTCTTTCGCTCTCGACGTGAAGGGGCTGTTCCGCCGCTCGCGAACCAGATTAGACTCAACGCGACGTAAGCGATTCATGGTGGGTCTCACGCCCGCCATCGCTCACGGGACGCGCAGGATTCCCATGGACGCCCAACCGGAAGACGACGACGTCCTGATGGCTCTCGACCCCCTCGAAGTGGTCGAGCATGTTCTGTCGGCCGAAAACCTGACCTTTGATCGCACCGACGACGGCGATCTGGCCTTCGCCCTGACCGGCGATTGGAAGGACTATGAGCTGTGGTTCGCCTGGCGGCCCGAGGCCGATTGCCTGCAGCTGTGCCTGTCGCTGGACCTGCGCGCGCCCAAGACCAAGCGCGCCAGCGCCTATGAGCTGCTGGCCATGATCAACCAGCGCGTCTGGCTGGGCCATTTCGAGGTCTGGACCGACGATGGCGAGGTGGTGTTCCGCCACGCCCTGGCCCTGCCCTCGGGCGAGCGCCCGACCATGGCCCAGGCCGCCTCGATGATCGACGCCGCCGTCGAAGCCGCCGACCGCTTCTATCCGGCCTTCGACTTCCTGCTGCAGGGCGCCAAGACCCCGGACGAGGCCATGGCTGCCTGCATGTTCGAGACGGTCGGGCAGGCATAATCAGCTTGTCATCCCGGCCGAAAGCCCGCATCGCGGGCTGAAGAGCCGGGACCGCGACAGGCGCTATAGCTTCCGGCGGTCCCGGATCGGCCTTTCAGGCCGTCCGGGATGACAGCTAGGAGTGCTCATGACCCCCATCCTCCTCCTCGGCGCTGGTCGCATGGGCGGCGCTCTGATTCAGGGCTGGCGCGAGGCCGGGGCCTTTTCCGCCGCTGACCTGATCGTTCGCGATCCCAATGTCGACGCCGCCGCTTTCGCTGGCGCTCTGGTCAATCCGCCGCTTGACGCTCTGGCCGCCGCCAGGACCGTACTGCTGGCCGTCAAGCCGCAGATCTGGCGCGAGGCGATCAAGGATGTCGTGCCCCACCTTGCCCCCGACGCCGTCATCGTCTCGATCGCCGCCGGTGTAAGCGCCGCCGACATCGCCGAAGCCTTCGGCGGCCGCGCCGTGGCCCGGGTGATGCCGACCACCGCCGTCGCCATCGGTCGGGGCACGGCCAGCATCCATGCCGTCGATCCCAGGGCCCGCGCCGCCGCCCACGCCCTGTTCGCGCCGGTCGCCACGGTGGTGGATCTGGACGACGAAGCTCTGATGCACGCCGCCACCGCCGTCTCGGGCTCGGCCCCGGCCTATCTCTACGCCTTCGTCGAGGCGCTCGAAGCCGCAGGCGCGGGGGCGGGCCTGGATCCGGCGGCGTCCGCCCAGCTGGCCCGCGCCACCATCATCGGCGCGGCGGCCCTGATGGAGGCCGGCGGCGAGGAGCCCTCCGAACTGCGCAAACAGGTCACCTCGCCCGGCGGCACCACGGCGGCGGCGCTGGCGGTGCTGATGGGCGAAGGCGGCTTCGGCGACCTGCTACCCCGGGCGCTGGACGCGGCCATCGTGCGGTCAAAGGAACTGGGCGATCAGCCAGCCTGACCCGGACCTAGCCAAAAAAAGTCACTCGCCTGGCCTGAGCGGCGCGATAGACTGTTCAACAGACCCGTGCGCGTGTTGCTGGAGGACGAATGACCGACAGGCAGTACTTCAGCATCGCCAAGGCGGTCGCCTATCTGATCCTGTTCGCGGCCGCCGGCGTGGTGCTTCTGAGAGTGGTGATCGGTCCCCTGTGGGGATCGGCCTCTGACCTTGGCATGATCGGCTCTGTCCTGGCGGCTGCGGCGGGTGTTCTGGGCATGGCTTGGCTCGGCCGCCTGATGTTTCGTGATGTCGCCAGGGGCCTTTCGCCCGACACCCGCCAAGAGATTTCCAAGCCATGAGCACCGTGTCCAACTTACCCCGCAAGCCGATGACTCCGACCGCCTTGCGCAACGTGCTGGTCATTACCGTCGGTGTGCTGGTTCTGCTGATGGGTGGCTGCCAGGTGCTTTCACACAGCACGACCGTGGAACCCGGCAATGTCGGGGTCAAGATCAAGACGCTGGGCTCTGGCGCGGGGGTCTCCAACGACGCCCTGCCGGCCCGCTGGTACTTCCGGGGCATCGGCGAGCGCATCGTCCAGTACCCGGTGATCCAGCGCACCTACAGCTATACCCGCGAGAAGGACGAGCGCGGCAACGAGAACGAGGAGATCACCTTCTCCGACAATACCGGTCTGCCGATGACGGCCGACGTCTCGGTGACCATGCAGGTCAATCCGGCCTCGGCCCCGAACCTCTACCAGACCTATCGCCTGACCTTCGACCAGCTGCTGGACGGTCCGATCCGCAACGACGTCCGCTCGGCCGTTGCGGCCGAGGCCGAGAAGGTCGGGGTCGAGACCCTGTATAGCGGTGGCCGCCAGGTGGTGATCCAGAAGGCCTTCGCCCGGGTCGCCGGCAAGTGGGCCAAGCACGGTGTGACGGTGTCGCAGATGGACTGGATCGGATCCATCCGCTACCCGACCGCCGTGATCGACCAGATGCAGCGCAAGACCCAACTGGAGCAGGAAGCCCTGGCCGCCAAGGCGCTGGAGGCCAAGGAAACCGCCCTGGCCAACGCCGCCGTCGCCAAGGCCAAGGGCGAGGCCGAGGCCATCCGGATCAAGGGCGAGGCCCTGCGCTCCAATCCCCAGGTCCTGCAGCAGCAGGCGATCGAGAAGTGGGACGGGGTGCTGCCCAAGGTCACCGGCGCCTCGACGCCGTTCGTCAAGATCGACTGATTTGAAGTCGCCGGGGACGCACATCGCCTTGCCATCGTCCCCGGCGCCCGCCATCTGAGTGGGCATGACCGCCGCTGAAGACATTCTCGACCGCGCCGCCGCCGCCGCCCTGGCCCTGGCGACTGACAGGCCTTGGCATTTCATCGCCCTGCGCGACATCGCCCTGAAGGCCGAGATCCCGTTCGCCGAGCTGTACGCCCTGGCCTCGGGCAAGGGCGCGGTGCTGGCCCACCTGTCGACGCGCTTCGACCGCGCGGCCCTGGGCACCGTCTCGGCCGACGAGGCTACGCCGCACGATCGCCTGTTCGACGCCGCCATGGCGCGGCTGGAGGCCATGGAGCCGCACCGCGCGGCGCTGATCGCCATCGCCGCCTCGGAGGGCGTGGTGGTCTCGGCCTTGCGCTTTCCCAAGACGGCGCGCGCCATCCTCGAGGCCGGCGGCGTGGAAGCCACGCCCGTGCGGCTGGCGGCGATGACGGCGGTCTGGGCGCGCACGGTCCAGGTCTGGCGCGACGACGAGGGCGCGCTGAACCGGACGATGGCCGAGCTCGACAAGCGGCTCAAGCAGATGGCCGAGCGGCTCTCGAAGATCGGGGCGGGGTTCGAGTAGCACTCGCCCCCTCCTGGCTGCTGCGCAGCCGTCCTCCCCCTTAGGGGGAAGACGAGTTCGGCGCGTTTCATCTTCCCCCTAAGGGGGAAGACGGTCGCGAAGCGACCCGTAGGGGGCAAGTGATCGCCGCCCTACGGCAACCGCATCACCGCCCGCAGCCCGCCCATCGTCGACCGCTCCAGCACCAGGTCGCCGCCCAGGCCGCGCGCCATGTCGCGGGCGATGGCCAAGCCCAGGCCGACGCCCTTTTCGTTCTGGTTGCGCGATTCATCCAGCCGGTTGAACGGCTTGAAGGCTTCCTCGTAGCGATCCTCGGGGATGCCCGGGCCGTCGTCCTCGACGACGATCTCGACGCCGCCGGTGATCCGCGCGGCGGCCGTGACCTTCACATGATCGCCATAGGCCTTGGCGTTGTCGATCAGGTTGGCCAGCGCCCGCCTGAAGGCGTTGGGACGCAGCTCGACGGTCAGTTCGGGCGGCACGCTGGACTCGACGGCAGCGCCAGCCCGGAGCGCCGCCGCCACCACGCCGCCGATCAGCTCGGCCAGGTCGACGGTCTGGGGCGCTTCCCCGCCCTCGCCGCGGGCGAAGGCCAGGTACTCGTCGATCATGTGCTCCATCTCGGCCAGATCGCCCTTCATGGCGTCCATCCGCTCGCACGGCTCGGCCAAGGCCATTTCCAGCTTCAGGCGGGTCAGCGGCGTGCGCAGGTCGTGGCTGACGCTGGCCAGCAGGGCGGTGCGCTGTTCGATATGGCGCTGGATGCGGGCCTTCATGGCCAGGAAGGCCATGGCGGCCTGGCGCACCTCGCGCGCGCCGTGCGGCTTGAAGTCGATATCGCCGCCGCGCCCGAAGGCGTCGGCCGCGTCGGCCAGGCGCTCAATGGCCCGCACCTGGTTGCGGATGAACAGGATGGCCACCGCCGTCAGCAGCAGGGTCGCCACCACCATCCAGACGATGAAGATATGGCCCTGGGTGGCGAAGGCCCGGTCGCGCAGGGCGTAGATCTGCAGCACCCCGCCGCTCACCTGCACGCGGATGTCGATATAGGCGGTGTAGCGGGTGGTATCGAACCAGAACGGCACGTTCAGCCGGTCGGCCAGGGCGTCCTGCAGCGAGCGGTCGAGCGCCGGAACCAGCGAGGTGCGCCGGCTGGTCGGCAGCTTCTTGCCCTTCTGGAAGGCGATGGAGAGGGCCAGGGATTCCTCGGCCCGGTCGGCCAGCTTGGTTACGGCCTCGGGACTGGGATCGTCCTGATAGCTGGCCACCGCCCAGGCGACGTCGCCGGCCAGGCCTTCGGACAGGCGGCTGTTCACCGTCTGCCAGTGGGCGTCGAAGAAGGCCCAGGTTACGGCGATCTGCATCACCGCCACCGGTAGGACGATGATCAGCAGCGAGCGGCCAAACAGCGAGGTCGGCAGCCAGCGCTTGATCTGGCGGGGGATGTAGAGCTTGGCGCGCAGGCGCATCAATCCGGCGCCAGCCGATACCCAATGCCGCGCACCGTCTGCAGATAGCGCGGGTTCTTCGGATCCGGCTCGATCTTGCGGCGCAGGCGGGTGACCTGAACGTCGATGGCCCGGCCGGTGGCGTCGGCGGTGTCGCGGGCCAGTTCCAGGCGGTCGACCGGCTCGTGGGCCGAGCGGGCCAGGCGGCGCATCAAGACCACCTCGGCCTCGGTCAGGCGCACCGGCTGGCCGTCGCAGGTCAGTTCGCCGCGCTCGGGCTCGAAGGAACAGCGGCCCAGGGACAGCTCGCGCGGGCCCGTGGGCCGGGCATTGGTGCGGCGCAGGATGGCCTCGATGCGCAGCAGCAACTCCTGCGGCTCGAACGGCTTGCCCAGATAGTCATCGACCCCGTGGCTCAGGCCCTCGATGCGGTCCTGGGTCTGGTCGCGGGCCGTCAGCATCAGGATCGGGGTCTTGCCGGTCTCGCCGCCCATGGCCCGCAGGCGCTTGGTGAAGGCCATGCCGTCCTCGCCCGGCATCATCACGTCCAGCACCATCAGGTCAAAGTCCAGCGAGCCGCACAGTCGGTCGGCGCCGGCCGCATCGGCGGCGGTGCTGACGCGAAAGCCGGCCCGGACCAGGAATTCCTTCAGCAGCTTGCGGATGCGGTCGTCGTCATCGACGACCAGCAGATGGCGTTCGCGGCGTTCCTCGGGCGTCATGCCACCACTCTACGCGTCGGACCCACGCCCTGTCTCGGCCCGGCGAGAGCCGCCAGGATGCGGCGCGTACCCGCCACCCCGTCCAGCCCGCCGGTGCGATAGGCCTTGGCCAGCAGGGTGCGCAGCCGGTCGGCGGTGCGGGCCTCGAAGGCCACGCCCTCCGGCGTCAGCACGGCGGGCTTGCGCCGGCCGTCCAGATCGCCCGAGCCGCGCTCGACCAGCCCCGCCTTGGTCAGGTCGGCCAGGGTGCGGCTGGCGGCCTGCTTGGACAGGCTGGTCAGTTTGGACAGGTCCTGCACGCCGATGCCGGGCCGGCGACGCAGCAGGAAGGCGGCCCGCCAGTGCGAGCGGCCCAGGCCCAGGCCCTCGGCTTCCAGGGCCGTGTCGACCGCCGCCCACAGGGCCGCCTCGGCCAGCAGGATCAGCTCCAGGCCGCTGTCCAGCTCTTCCTCGCGCAGGATAAGCCGGGGGTCGGCCGCGCCTTGCTGCAGGGGGGCTATCATCGCCGTTGAGTCCACTTGTCTGTCGGTCGGAATGTCGGGAGGTCCAGGGCGCACGGTGGCCGAGATCGACGAGGCCCGCAAGGCGAGCACGACCCAGAACAGGCGCGGCGGCCGTTCTGCGTGCTCGATCACCGGCCGTGACGAAGAGATGAGCGGTGTTTCAGCGGCGCGGCCCTGAACGACCAAGCCGCCCGGGATCGCTCCCGGACGGCTCGCGGAGGTCCTGGCGTGTGGCCCGACTTCAGAAGGTCTTGCGCAGGCGCAGCGAGACGAAGGTGTTGGGGTTGATGGCGCGGTCCTCGACGAAGGCCACGGCGCGGGTCGTGCGGTTGGCATAGACGGTGCGCTTCTGGCTGTAGTCGTCCCAGAGGTTCAGCTGGGCGCGGATCGCCAGGGTCGGGGTCGGCTTGTATTCGACGAAGGCCTCGTAATACTGGGCGCCGCGCCAGACGCTGGTCTGGTCCGGATCATAGGTGCCCTGGCCCAGCAGCGGCAGCCAGTTGATCCCCCACTGGGTTTTGTAGCGCACCAGATCCTGCTGGAAGCCCAGATTGGCCTGGGTGGGGCGAACATTGGAGATCGGCCGATCCTTGCCCGTGGTGGGGTCGGTGACGTGGGTCTCGTTCCAGTCGTTCTTGAAGGTGAAGCGACCGCCCGGGATGCCCAGCCTGTCGACCGGCACGACGATGTTGACCGACAGCTTGTCCAGTGTGCCGTCGCCGATATTGCCGGTCGCCGACAGGCCGCCCGGCAGGGGCAGGCGGTCGATCACGCCGATGATCTCGTCGTGGCGATAGCCGATCGAGACGATGCCCTCGCCCCAGAACCGGCGCTCATAGGTCAGTTCGGCGATCCAGCGCTGTTCCGGTTCCAGATCGACATTGCCGCCATAGACGGTCCCGTCGTCCAGCTCGGCCGAGGCGGCGAAGTCGCCGAAGTCCAGCTGGCCTAGTTCGCGCTCGAAGCGGAACCGGACCTGGTTCTTGTCGGCGGGCGTCCAGGTGGCCAGCAGGCGCGGCTTGGCGAAGAAGAAGCTCTTTTCCTGATCGGCGTCGCCCGACTGCTTGATGGTCGAGGTTTCCAGCCGCAGGCCGCCTTCGAGGCTCAGCTTGGGGTTCACCCGCCAGGTGGCCTTGGAGAAGGCCTCGCCGCGGGTTTCCTCGACCTTGACCGAGGCCGAGGGCAGGGGCACGGCCACGCCGCCCTGGGTGAAGGCCTGGTCGACTTCCAGCATGTTGTAGGCGACCTCGCCGCCGACCTCGAGGGTCAGGGACGCCGAACGCTCGCTGCGCACCAGGGCGCGGAAGGTCGACTCGGACGATTCGCCCTCGGCGCTGAACTTCTGCTCGGGACGGGCGACGCCGCCCAGGGTCTCCTTGCCGGTCGAGACCTCGTCGAAGGTCTCGAACTCGTGGATCGCACGGGTCTCCAGCGTCCAGCCTGGCGCGATCGGGCGGGTCCAGGTCAGGCCCAGCTCGCCGTCCTTGTCTTCGTTTTGGTAGTCGCTTTCGCGCTGGGCCACGGGCGAACGCTGCACGGTCCACTGCTGCCAGTCGCCGACGCCGTAGCGGGCGGTGGCGTCCAGCTTGCCGCCGGCCACGGGGCCGTTGAAATTGCCGCGGATCGAGCGGCCGCCGCCCCAGCCGTCGTTCTGATAGAATTCGTCGCGGGTCACCGCGCCGGTCCCGTCGCGGCGGATCGTGCGGCCCGGGCCGTTGGAGTCGCTGGTGCCCATGCCGTCCGACAGGGTCACGCCCCAGCTGCGCTCGCCCTCGCGGGCGGTGAACTGGTAGGAGCCGCCAAAGACGTCGTGCCCGCCGTCGAACAGAAAGGCGTTCATCGTCAGGATCGACTGGCGGCTGGCGGTGGTCTTGAGGATCACGTTCACGATCACCGAATAGCCCTGCATGTCGACGCCGGCCGCGCCGCCGCGGATCAGTTCGATGCGCTCGACCTGGTTGGCGGGGGTGCGCGACATCACGCTGGAGCCGGTGTCGTTCTTGGAGGCCGGGCGATTGCCGTTGATCAGGATGTTGCCGACCGCGCCCTCGAAACCGCGCGCGCCCGAGCCGTCATTGACCGAAAAGCCCGGTACGCGGTTGATCATGTCCAGGGCGGTGTTGGGGCGCTGGGCGGCGAAGAAGTCGGGCTGGAAGACCAGAACGCCGCGCTGGCTGGCGTCGCCCGCGACCGCGCTGGCCGGCGCCGGCGTTTCGGCCGTCTGGGCCGCGAAGGCCGAGCCGGCGGTCAGGACAAGCGCTGTGGTGGCCAGCAGAATGGTTCTGGTCATCGATTTCCCCCTCGAACTTACGCAGAGAGGTCTGCCGGTCTGGTGCGTTTATCTCAAGTTACAAGGGTGAAAGGTTTTTGTATCTCTGTAATCATTACATGGAGTTCATGTTTCGAACATTCAGATCAGAGAGTTGATGGATATTGTATTTGAGAAATGATTGATCTGTCCGCGTCTCGCCATGTCTATATCTGGTCAGCGTTCACCAGAGCCCCTCGAGATCGGGTTTTTGAGTTTCACTGACCGACGCTTGCCTTCAGCTCCCGCGCCGGGGCTTGGGCGTCGAGTTCAGCATCACGGCGGCGCACAGGCGTTCTCCCGGCAGCAGCCAGGGCGTCTCGCCAGTTATCGCGCGTTTCCCGGAGCTACGGGTTTCTCAGGCGGGAAAACGCGAGGTCAGGTCGAGACCTTGGCCTCAAGCTCGGCCAGCCGCTGGCGGGTCAAGGCCAGGTCCGAGCCGAACCGCGCCGGGTCGGCGGCCGCCAGCCGCGCAGCGACGTCATAGCTTTCGCGATAGAGATCCAGCGCCCGCATGCGGTGGCCGCGATCTTCACGCAGGTCGGCCAGACGCTCCAGCGATACGGACAGGGCGCGCTGGGCCCCCGGGTCCCCGGCTTCGCGGCCGCCGCTGGACCGGCGCAGGGCCAGGGATTCCTCGAAGGCCGACAGGGCGTCGTCGAGGCGGCCCTCGGCCTCGGCCACGTCGCCAACACCCGCCAGGGTTCCAGCCAGCAGTTCCATGGCGTTGAGGTCGCCGGGCGCGGCGCGCAGGGCGTCGCGGGCGTGAGAGACGGCGGTGTCATAGGCCTCGGCGGCGTCGTCCATCTGACCCTGGCTGCGCGCGAAATCGCCCAGGTCGCGATAGACGGTGGCCAGTTCGCGGTCGCCGCTGGCGGCGCCCTTCATGGCGATCAGCAGTCGGGCCGCCTCGGACCAGGATTCGGCCCGGGTCAGGGCGATCATGCGCTCGCGCAGGTGGGCGAAGGTGTCGCCTGCGGGTGCGGCGGGCTTGGCCGGCGCAGGGGCCTGCCGAGTCACTGGGGCCGGAGGGCGCGCCGCAGCCGGCGCCGGCGAGACGTTGAGTACGGGCGTGGCGATGGGCGCGAAGTCCTGGGCCGGCGCGATGACCGGCGCGGCTTCCAGGCCGCCTTCGAGGTCCAGGGCGACAGGACCCGTCTTTCGCCGCTTGGGCTTGGGGCGAGGCGTCAGGGCGGCGACGACGAATACTCCCCCGAGTATCGCCGCCGCCGCACCGGCTAATGGTCGATGCGGCTCAAACGGTCCGAGATCGAGATGCGCGGCCCAGCTTCCCAGCTGCCCCCAGCCTGCGACCACGTATCCCGACGTCGCCAGGATCGTCCCCAAGATGATCCCTACGATGCGAGCCAGCATGCCGCCCCCTCCAAGACGTCCATTCGCCAGGAGCCACAGGTCAGCCGAGCCGGGCCCTGCCGTCGAGCCGTCTCAACTGGCAGGGGAAGTGCGTCCCGAAAGACGACGCTCCGCAGGGCGCCGGCCGCGAAAGGCGCCTCTAAATCAGCCATGTCCGGGGTCTGGGATAGGCTTCGCCGCGCGCCAGATAGTAGATCCCGACGCCGCAGCGGACCGCGAACCACACGCCGACCGTTCCCAGAATGAAGATGCCGGCCAACAGTACGGGTATGCCGATCAGAATGATCGACAGCACGCCGCCGAACAGAGTCATCATGGCGCCGATCAGGAACCAGCCGATGGTCATCCAGAAGGTGCGGATGGCGAAGGTGTAGTGGCTCTCGTTGATCGGTCCCGCCGTCGAACGGTTGGCATAGGCCACGATCAGGCCGACGATGGTGGTGGCCGCGCAACTGGCGAAGCCCAGCAGATACAGACCATAGACGACGGCCGGCAGGACCTTGTCCTCTTCGGCGCGGACCGTGGGCGGCAGGCCGGGCGTTGAAACGTCGGTCATGGCTCAGAGCATCCAGTTCTTGGGGGTGGGATAGGCTTGGCCCTTCAGCAGGAACGACAGGCCGATGATGCTGCGCACGGCGATCCACACGCCCAGGGCGGCCAGCAGGAAGATGCCGATCCCGATCACGGTCAGCGCCCCGCCGACGATGGCGAACAGCAGCGACAGCCAGAAGGTGCGGATGGCGAAGGTGTAGTGGCTCTGCAGCCAGTCGGGCGCGCCCTTGCGGCTGACATAGGCCAGGATCACGGCGATCACCGAGGTGACGCCCCCGGTGATCAGTCCCGCCAGGGTGAGGGCGTAGACGATGATCGGCAGGGTCTTTTCATCCTGCAGGGGCGGTGGGACGGCGGGGTCGAGATCGGTCACGGTGAAGCTGAACCTTGGAAAACGATGGTGTCCCAAGGATCGTCCTTATCGGCGATCGATGCAAATGAAGGTCCCGTAACCCTGGGCGTCGCGGCTCTAGGGCAGCAGGTCCCGCGGCGGGTCGCGCGGATCAAAGCCATCGCCGCGCGACAGCCAGGGCAGGGCGGCCAGCAGCAGGATCAGCACGAAGCTCATCCGCGCGGCCATGTCGATCCCGACCCCGGCCATGCCGGCGCTGAGCGACGAGACCAGCAGGGCGACGACGCCGATGGCCAGCAAGCCGGCGACCCAGGTCAGGGCCGGGCGGGCTTCGATGCGGGCCAGGTCGAAGCGGGCGGCGGGGGCGGCGTCGGCGGCCTGGCGCGACAGGGCGCGCACGAAGGTCGAGAAGCTTTCCAGCCGGTCCTCGACATGGCCGGGCCCAGCATAGCTCTGGGCGATGATGACCATCCGGGCGCGGCCAAAGCTCAGCTGCAGCACGCGGCGGTGTCCGCCCCTGGGCGCGGCGGCCAGGCGAAAGCGGGTCAGGGCGCTGAGGGGAAAGCCGCGCACCCGAACGCCGCGCGTCTCGACCAGCGTCCCGTCCTTCAGCGTCCAGACCGTTTCCGGCTGGAGCGGCGCGAGGCGGGCGCTGTGGGTCGGATCCATTATGCGCGGACGGCGGTGATTTCCACGCCGGCGGCGGCGGCGTGTGGGGCCAGGGCCAGGGGCTTTTCGACCCGCACGCGGGCGCGGGTCACGCGGCTGTCGGCGAAACAGGCCTGGGCCAGGCGCTCGGCGAAGGTCTCGACCAGGTCGATATGGCCCTCGTCGGCGATGGCGCGGGCGGCCTCGCCGATGGTCTCGTAATTGACGGTGTCGCCCAGGCGCTCGCAGTGGCTGGCCGCGACGTCCAGCTCGACATCGATGACCAGCGGCTGGCGGCGGCCGTGCTCGTGGTCATAGACCCCGATCCAGGCTTCCACCTTGAGCGCGCGCACGAAGACCTTGGTCACGATCACGCGGGCGACCGGAGCCGAATCGGCGGTGTTTTCGGCGAGGGGAGAGGCGGCCAAGCGGCGCCCTTTCTTAGGGTGCGACGATGTCGGGCGTGCGCCAGGCCAGATGCTGCCCGGCGTCCACGGCGATCATCTGGCCCGTGACCGCCCGTGCGTCAATCAGATAGCGCAGGGCGGCGGTCAGGTCGTCGGGGGTGGCGCGGCGCTGCAACAGGGTGCCGGCGGCCTCGGCCTCGAACTCGCCGGGGGCCTGATGGACGTTGGGCAGGGTCGGGCCAGGGCCGATCGCATTGACGCGGATGCGCGGGGCCAGGGCCTGCGCAAGCGTCTGGGTCGCCCACCACAGGCCGGCCTTGCTGAGGCTGTAGCTGAAGAACTGCGGATTGGGCCGCCAGACGCGCTGGTCGACGATATTGACGATCAGGCCCTCGGCGTCGTCGGGCAGGGCGGCGGCGAAGGCTTCCGCCAGCACGATCGGGGCCCGCAGATTGGTTTCGAGATGGCTGTCCCACAGGGCGCGGTCCAGCGATCCGACGCGGTCGTCCTGGAAGCTGGAGGCGCTGTTGACCAGCAGGGTCAGGGGGCCCAGCGGAGCGGCGCGGGCGATCAGGCCCGCGACCTGGGCCTCGTCCGACAGCTCGGCCGACAGGGCGATGGCCCGGCGGCCCAAGGCCTGGACGGCGGCCACCGTTTCGGCGGCTTCGCTGGAGTCGCCGCGATGATGCACGGCCACGTCATAGCCGGCGCGCGCGGCTTCCAGCGCCAGGGCCTGGCCGATCCGACGCCCCGCGCCGGTGACCAGGGCCGCGCCCCGTCCCCCCGCGCGGTCCGGGCTTATGGCCGGCTTAGTCGAGACGGCCGAACTCGAAGTAGTTGAGGGCCAGGAAGACGCCGATGAAGGCGCCGATAACGAGGATCGCGATCATGACGCGGCTCCATTGAAGACCAAGGGTCCTGCGGCTTTAGCGAGGCGGGGGCCTGACCGCAAGACCAAGGACAGCTATCGTCCCCGCCATGCTATGGCGCCGACGCATCGAACCCTTCACCCGCCCCCTGGTCTATGCCTGGTTTCGCTGGAACCGGGGGCTGACGCTGGGGGTGCGCGGGCTGGTCACCGATGGCGAAGGCCGGGTGCTGCTGATCCAGCACACCTATATTCCTGGCTGGTACCTGCCCGGCGGCGGGGTCGAGCGGGGCGAGACGGCGCAGCTGGCGCTCTGCCGCGAATTGCAGGAAGAGGCCGGCATCCGTGTGCTGGGCCGGCCGCTGCTACTGTCGGCCCATTCCAACGAGCCGCGCCACCCCGGCGACCACGTGCTGGTCTATCGGATCACGGCCTGGGAGCCCTGCCAATCCTCGGCCCAGGGCGAGATCCACGCCGTCGGCTGGTTCGCCCCCGACGCCCTGCCAGACGATATCAGCCCCGGCACGCGACGGCGGATCGCCGAGGCTCTGGACGGCGTCGACAGCGATGTGATGTGGTGAGGGCTTCCCACATGAACGCCGATCATTAAAATGGTTGTTTGAACAAGGCCCGCCGCTTCCTAAATCAGAGCGGACCTCAATTCCCCCAAAGGGCAGGAGCACAGCATGCGCGACTACACCAAGTTCTATATCGACGGGGCCTGGGTCGATCCGGTCGCGCCCAAGACGCTGGACGTGATCAATCCGGCCAATGAAGAGGTCTGCGGCCGCATCTCGATGGGCGGCGTCGCCGATGTCGACAAGGCGGTCATGGCCGCCCGCAAGGCGTTCGAGACCTTCAGCCTGACCAGCCGCGAAGAGCGCATCGACCTGCTGGAACGCATCGTCGCCGAATACCAGAAGCGCTTCGAAGACATGGCCAAGGCCATCACCGAGGAAATGGGCGCCCCCGCCTGGCTGGCGCAACGCGCCCAGGCCGCCATGGGCATCGGCCACGTCCAGACCGCCATCGCGGTGCTGAAGAACTACAAGTTCGAGGAAGACCGCGGCACCACCCGCATCGTCAAAGAGCCGATCGGCGTCTGCGCCTTCATCACGCCGTGGAACTGGCCGGTCAACCAGATCGCCTGCAAGGTCGCCCCGGCCCTGGCCACCGGCTGCACCATGGTGCTCAAGCCTTCGGAAATCGCCCCGTTCAGCGGCTATATCTGGACCGAGATCCTGCACGCCGCCGGCGTGCCGCACGGCGTGTTCAACCTGGTCAATGGCGACGGCCCCGTGGTCGGCGCCGCCCTGTCCAGCCATCCTGAAGTCGACATGGTGTCGTTCACCGGCTCGACCCGCGCCGGCATCGAGGTGGCCAAGAACGCCGCCCCGACCGTCAAGCGCGTGCACCAGGAACTGGGCGGCAAGAGCCCCAACATCATCCTCGAAGACGCCGACTTCCAGCGCGCCGTCACCGGCGGCGTCGCCTCGGTGATGATGAACTCGGGCCAGTCGTGCAACGCCCCCACCCGCATGCTGGTGCCGGGCAAGAAGATGGACGAGGTTATCGCCATCGCCCGCGCCGCCGCCGAAGCCCACACCGTGGGCGACCCCAACGGCAATTCCAAGATGGGCCCTGTCGTCTCCGACGTGCAGTGGAACAAGATCCAGGGCCTGATCCAGAAGGGCATCGACGAGGGCGCCACCCTGGTCAGCGGCGGGACGGGGCGTCCCGAGGGCCTGGACAAGGGCTACTACGTCAAGCCCACAGTCTTCGCCAATGTCACCAACGAGATGACCATCGCCAAGGAAGAGATCTTCGGCCCGGTCGTCGCCATCCTCGGCTACGACACGGTCGATGAGGCCGTGAAGGTCGGCAACGACACCGAATATGGCCTGGCGGCCTATATTTCGGGCGGCGACGAGGGTGAGGTCCGCAAGGTCGCCTCGCGCCTGCGGGCCGGCCAGGTGATCCTCAACGGCGCCGGCTCCGACCTGATGGCCCCGTTCGGCGGCTACAAGATGAGCGGCAACGGCCGCGAGTGGGGCGACCACGCGTTCGGCGAGTTCCTCGAGACCAAGGCGGTGCTGGGTTACTCGCCGAAGGTGGCGGCGGAGTAGGGCTCTACTGCTGAGGTTGTGAGTTTGAGGGGGCGGGGTCGAAAGGCTCCGCCTCTTTTTCTTGCGGTCCAGACCAGCGATCGTCTCGCCGTGAGATGAAGGGTTGGCTCCCTTCTCGGCGGGGCGAGAAGGTCTTTCAACAGCACCAAAACACTTGTCATCCCGGCCGCAGCGCAGCGGAGCGCCGGGACCCAGGGGCCGGCGCACTGCGGTTGCCCCTGGGTCCCGGCGCTCCCGCCCTGACGGGCGTCCGGCCGGGATGACAAGGTTGTGGTCATGAGAGATCGGATTGAGGGGCGCGCGGGAGTTACGGATGGCGGGGGCGTCGGACGAATTGCCGGGCTTACGCCGCCGGACTAGCCTCGCCGCATGATCACCCTGCGCCGTCTCCGCCCTGATGAAGGTCCCGCCGCCGCCGACCTGCATCGGCGCGGCGGTGCGCTGATCCCGGGCTATGACACCTCGCTGCATACGGCCGAGGAGTACGTCGTCTTCTACCGCGACAAGGTGATGGTCGACGGTCCGGTCTGGGGCGCGTTCGAGGGCGAGGTCCTGCGCGGCCATGTCGCCCTGCTGCCCGGCTGGATCGACCATCTGTATGTCGATCCGGACTTCCACGGCCTTGGGATCGGCAGCGCCCTGGTGCGGCTCGCCCAGGCGCAGCAGGCTGACCTGCGGCTCTATACCTTTCAGGCCAACACGCGGGCGCGGGCGCTCTATGAGCGGCATGGTTTCGGGGTTGAGGAGCTGACCGACGGCGCCCGCAACGAGGAGAAGATGCCGGACGTGACGTATGTCTGGCGGCGGGCGTGATGGCGGCGACGATGATGGTCTGGCCGCGAGGTGAAGGGGCGGCGGCAAACCGCCATCCCCATAATTCCCCGTCATTCCCGCCCTTGTGGCGGGAACCCCTCTGTCCGCCGCAGGTGCGGGAGGGGCGGATCGCTGGCGATCCGCTGGCGCTGTACGTGTCAGCTGAACCAGGGGTTCCCGCCACAAGGGCGGGAATGACGGGAGGTTTTAGGGTGGTGGAAGGGAGGGAAAGGGCAGTGAGCCCTAACCCAGCCCCGGCGCCGAATAGCGCTGCCCCTGACGCATCGCGCCGGTCGCCAGGAAATAGACCACGCCGGCCAGCAGTACGATGCTGGTCGCCACGCTGGCTTCCGGGCCGAAGGCGCCGCCGGTCAGCCACCAGGGGGCGCCCTGGGCCGGGGCGAGGTCGACGACCAGGCTCTGGACGGCGATCTTGCCGCCGCTGACATCAAGGCCAAAGCCGACGCCCAGCAGGGTGTTCCACATCGAGTGCCAGGCGCAGACGCCCCACAGCGAGCCTTCCTTGATCGCATAGAGGCTGATCATCACGGCAAACAGCACCAGATTGACCAGGGCCAGGGCCAGTTCGGGCGAGGGCTCGATATTGCCGGCGTGCAGCAGGGCGAAGATCAGCGAATTGATGATGATCGCGATGACCAGGCCATGACGCGAGGCCACCAGCTGCATCAGCCAGCCGCGCAGCATCAGCTCCTCGGTCGCGCCCTGCACCATGAAGCCGCCGAAGATGCAGAGGATCGGCAGGAACAGGGCCAGGGAGGGGCCGGTCCAGACGCCGAAACCTTCGATTTTGTAGCCGCCCAGGGCCCAGGCCAGACCGATCGAGGCAAACAGGAAGCCGGCGCCCACCAGCAGGCCGCGACCATAGCGCAGCAGGGCGTCGCCATTCAGGCCCAGGGTGGCGGGAGAACGACGCTCGAACAGCCAGGCCCAGGCCAGGACCAGCAGCGCGGTGAAGCCAAAGCCCAGAAGCTGGATGGTCAGGGGCTGCCACTGGGTGGCCAGGTCGGCCTGGTGAAAGCCCATCGGCTTGAGAATGCCGAAGATGGTCAGCAGTTGGCCGGCGATGAAGAACAGCACGATCAGCGGGATCGCGGCCGCCGTCCAGGTGCGGCGATGGCGCGTCGTGCGCGGCGCATAGAGTTCGACGTGTTTCATGATCTAATACAGGCGGTGTTTTCGCCTTACCAATCTGTAATGATGGGTGGATGCTGCGTGTATTAGCGTCGGAATTGTGGTCCTGTGTATTTAAATATTTGTCACCTGATGTCGTCTGTCCTTGTTTTCGACCGGTGAGGGGCCCCCGTGGCCGGTCAGGGGTGACGTCGGCCCCGCGTCGGCCCCGCCGGCCCCGCGTCGCCCATGAGCCATCTTGCCGTTCGCCGGCATTGCGCTAACGTCTCGCCCCAAAGAGAACAATGATAACCTACAGGGAGCGAGACCATGACGCCTTCGGATGGCGCGTCGCCTTTGCGCGATGTCAGCACGGTGGCTTTCAAGCCTCTGCCGATGAAGGGGCCCGAGGTCAGTGTCGACTATCGGCCTGACGGCTCACTGGTCATCACCTCCAACCACGCGCCCGGCGAGGGGCCGCGCTCCATCGCTCACCTGTTGGCGCAGAAGGCCGGCGAGCACTCTGACCGGCCCTATCTGAAGCAGCGCGAGCCCGGTCACGGGCCCTGGCGGATGACGACCTATGGCGAGGCGTTCCGCGCGGTCGAGGGGATCGCCCAGTGGCTGCTGGACCAGGGCCTGACCAGCGATGACAGCGTGATGATCCTGTCGGGCAATTCGATCGAGCACGCCCTGATGACCCTGGGCGCCTATACGGCCGGGGTTCCGGCCGCGCCGATCAGCCCGGCCTACAGCCTGATCTCGAGCGACCACGCCAAGCTGAAGCACTGTTTCGACAAGGTGGCCCCGCGGGTGATCTTCGCCCAGAGCGGGGCGCTGTTCGCCAAGGCGCTGGAGACGCTGAAGGCCATCGACCCGACCGTGCTGGTGGTCACCGCAGACGGAACCGGTGAGGGCGCAGTGAGCTTCGCCGACATCGCCGCCACGGTCCCGACCCTCGCGGTCGAGGCCTCGCGCGAGACCCTGGGCTCGGCGACGGTGGCCAAGTACCTGTTCACCTCCGGCTCGACCGGCATGCCCAAGGCCGTGCCCCAGACCCACGGCATGATGGCCGGGGTGATCGCCGGCCAGGACGGCCTGAAGCTGGAGGAGCCCGAGACCGGCGAGGTTCCGCAAAGCCTGGAATGGATGCCGTGGAGCCACATCTCGGCGGGCAATATCGGGTTCAACGCCGTTCTGTGGGCCGGCGGAACCCTGCATATCGACGAGGGCAAGCCCTTGCCCGGCATGTTCGAGACCACGATCAAGAACCTTTACGAGGTCTCGCCGATCGTGTTCGGCTCGGCCCCGATCGCCTTTTCCATGCTGGCCGAGGCGATGGAGAACGACCCGGTGCTGCGCGCCTCGTTCTTCAAGAACCTGCGCTATATGGGCTATGGCGGGGCGACGCTGTCCAACGACGTCTATACGCGGATCCAGGCCCTGGCCGTCGCCGAGACCGGCCAGCGCATTCCGCTGACCACCATGTATGGCGCGACCGAGACGCAGGGCATCACCGTCACCCACTGGATCACCGAGCGGGTCGGTCTGGTCGGACTGCCGCTGCCGGGCATCCAGCTGAAACTGGCGCCCAGCGGCTCCAAGTTCGAGGTGCGGGTCAAGGGGCCGACCGTGGCGGCGGGCTATCACAAGGATCCGGAAAAGACAGCGGCGGCCTTCGACGAAGAGGGCTTCTACCGGCTTGGGGATGCGGCGCGGTTCGTCGATCCGGAAGACCCGGCCAAGGGGCTGGTGTTCGATGGCCGGGTGACCGAGGACTTCAAGCTGGACAGCGGCACCTGGGTCAGCGTCGGGGTGCTGCGCCCCGACCTGGTGGCCGCGTGCAGCCCCTATATCGCCGACGCGGTGATCTGCGGTCAGGACAAGGGCTTCATCGGCGCATTGTTCTGGCCTTCGCCGTCGGGGCTGATGGCCCTGGTCGCCGATCCGGGACCGGGCACGCCGATGGAGAAGCTGACCGCCTTCCTGCGCGAGCGGCTGGCGGCGTTCAACGCCGGGGCCGGTGGCTCGTCGCGCCGCATCGCCCGCTTCACCGTGATGACCGAACCGCCCTCGATCGACGCCGGCGAGATCACCGACAAGGGCTATGTGAACCAGCGCGCGACGCTGGAGCGCCGCGCGGCCCTAGTCGAGGCGCTGTACGTCAATCCGCCGCCGGAGGGCGTGGTGGCGGTGTAAACACACCGCTCTCCCCGGCGAAAGCCGGGGCCCAGATCGAACCCGGTGAGGCTAGTGGATTTGGTGCGCCGGATCTCGAACCAGCCCCAAAGGCTCAGGCTGAATCTGGGCCCCGGCTTTCGCCGGGGAGAGCGGGTTTTCTATCACCAAGCTAGCCGGGCATGGGCCAGGACGGCGGTCTTGTCCGACATGCCGGTGGCCATCAGCTCGGGCGGCTTGGTGGCGGGCGGCGCGGCGTCCATCGGCCAGCCGTCGCGCATCTCCATCACGGCGGCCTCGACCCGGCCCGTCGCCTCGGACGTGAAGCTGAGCGTGACGCCGTTGGGGTCGGGGGCGTGATAGGTCACGGTCGACCAGGCGTCGGGCTGGCTGGTCAGGATGATCGGCCGGCCGTTGAGGCGCGGATCGTGCAGGGCGGTCGAGGCGCGGATCTTCAGGCTCAGCACCTCGGCGCCGGGGCCAGGGATGACCCGCACGATCAGCCGGTCGCCCGAGCGTTCGGCGGTCAGGATCGGCGGGGCCACCTCGACGGCGCGGGTCTGGGCCATCCAGATCGGATCGGCGTGGAACGGCGGCAGGGCCTGCATCTTCAGGTCCACCCCGCCGTCGGCGATCAGGACCGTGCGGGTCCAGTCGTCCAGCTGCGGCATCGATGAGACCCGCCAGGCCTTGCCCGTCGAGGGATCGGCCAAGTGATGGGCCTCGGTCAGGTTGGGCCGGTCGGGCGAGGCGGCGGGGACGGCGGCGGTGATCACGAGGCCCAGGCCCGTCACGACCAGCACGACCACGCCGCGCCAGCCCCAGCGCGACTGCGCGAAGTCGAAGGTGATCGGCACCAGGGCGGGGGTGGCCAGCAGCACGAAGACAGCCAGGACGGCGGGCTCCATCAGGCCGATCCCGGCGAAGGTCCAGGCGCCCCAGGCGGTCAGCTGGGCGATGGTCAGGGTGGCCAGCACGCTCATGGCCAGGGTCATGGCCAAGGCGACGCGGCGATCGCGGGTGCCGCCCAGGCCCATGGCCAGGGTCGCGCCCAGGGCGGCCAGCAGCAGAGGCCAGACCAGCATCACCGTCGCGCCAGGAGCCAGGATCTGGGCGGTCAGGGACAGCAGCAGCAGGGTGACCAGCCCGCCGATCCAGACGCCCAGCACCCCGACCCGCGGGCCCAGCGCCGCCCAGCACAGCACGCCGACCGCAGCGCCCAGGCCCAGACCGACGGGATCAAACCCGCCGACCAGGCTGCAGGCCCCGCCCAGGGCGATAGCGGCCAGGCTGGGCCAGATCCGCCGCGCGCCCCGAGCCTGGGCCGTGATCACCAGCAGCCCCGCGCCGACGCCCAGAGCGCCGGCCCCCAGGAGCAGCAGGTCAAAGCGGCCCAGCAGGTCATACAGCCTCTGTCCGTCGCCGACGTTCAGCAGTCGACCCAGCAGATGCAGCACCAGGGCGCTGGCCAGCAGCAGCAGCACGGCGCCGGCCACGCCGCGAACGATCTCCAGCGGCGAGGTCACCCCGCCGCTCAGGGCGCGCCAGGTTACAAAGCCGATCATGGCGGCCGCCAGGGCCAGCAGCGCCCAGCCGATGGCGGTCGAATAGCTGATCAGCACCAGACCCAGCACGTCGGAATAGATCACGTTGGGCGTCTTGGCTGGGAGTGTCTGGCCGTCGGCCAGGGCCCGGGCGATGGGCAGGACCTGGTCGCCAATGTGCTGCAGGCTGCCCTGGTCCAGCCGCTCGGGCGTCGACAGCGGCGTGTGATAGGCCAGCTGGTTGTCGATCAGGGCGAAGTTCAGCCCTGGCAGCCCGGCCTCCACCGCGTGGGTGAAATCGGTGTCGTTGGGCATGCGCTCATAGACGGTCGAGGCCAGGGAATTGGCCGAGGGGCGGGCGGCCTCGCGGGCCATCACGGCCATCAGGGCGCCGTTCTCGGGTCCGGTCTGGAACATGGCCGCGCGGCCGGCGTCGCCCCGGGCCTCCATGTTCAGCACCACCCCGACCCGCTTGGCGGTGGGGTCGCGGGCGAAGAAGGCGTCGGCGCCCAGCAGGCCCGCTTCTTCGCCATCGGTGAACAGGAAGATCACGTCGCGGGCCGGCGGCGGGCCGGCCTTCAGGGCGCGGGCGATCTCCAGGGCCGCCGCCGCCCCGAGGGCGTCGTCGGCGGCGCCGGGGGAATTGTGCACCGAATCATAGTGGCTCATCACCAGCACGGCGGGCAGGTCGCGGTCCTGTCCGGGCAGGACGCCGACCACGTTCTGCACGGCCGCGACGCCCAAGGACCGGCCGTCCTTCGAATAGGGGCGGAAGCCCTCGCCCGGCCGGACCGAAACCTCCAGGCCCAGTTCGCCAATCCGGGTCAGCAGGTGGTCGCGCACCCGCACGATGTCGACCGATCCGGTCGGGTGGGGGCGCTGGGCCATGGCCCGCACATCGTGCATGGCGCGCGTGGCCGAGAAGGCGGCAGCCGGGGCCGAGGCGTCGACGGGCTGGGGCGTTCGCTGGGCCAAGGCGCCCACGGCGACGCCGATGGCCAGGCAGATCCAGAAGCCCAGTATCCTGATCGTCTTCACGGCCTGCCTCGCGATCGAATCCTCTGCACAGGGTGCGTCGGCTTGGCGGCGATCGGAAGGCCAAAAGAAAAAGGGCGACCCGGTTGCCCGGATCGCCCTTTCCTCATCCGAAAGCCAAAGGCCCTGCTCGCTTTGGTGAGCGGGCCCTCGGATCCCCTCCCGGTTAGAACTTCGCCCGCAGGGTCACGCCGTAGGTACGCGGCGCGCCGAGGAAGGCGTCATAGGTCAGAGTGTCGTTAGCCGGCACATAGGTGGTGTTGGTGGCGCTGAGGCCCGACGAGCCCTGCAGGAAGGCGTTGAAGCCGACCTGGGTGTACTCTTCGTCGAGGATGTTCTGGCCCCACAGTTCCACGGTCCACGCTTCGTCGGCGGCGCCGAAGCCGACCCGGGCGTTGACCACGGTGTAGGCGTCCTGCGTCTTCGGCGGGAACAGGTCCGAACCGGTGATGTAGTCCGACGAGTACTTGGCGCCGACGTTGAAGCGGGCGCGATAGTTGTCGCCCACCGGACGCTCATAGGTCAGCGAGCCCGAGGCCGAATATTCCGGCGCCAGCGACAGGCGGTTGCCCGGCAGCTGCGACAGGGCGTTGGTCGGATCGTTGGGGATCTTCTGATCGCCATACTCGGTCTTGGCGTAGGTAAAGCCGCTCTGAACGGTCAGGCCGCGCACCGGGGTGAACCACAGGAAGTCGGCGTCGACACCCTGCGAGGTCACTTCGGGGATCGAACGCACCGCGAACGAGGTGCCCAGGAAGGTGTTCAGCTGGAAGTCGGTGAACTTCTGGTAGAAGGCGGTGAAGTTCAGCAGCACCGAGCGGTTGAACAGGGTGTTCTTCAGGCCGATTTCATAGCTGTCGACGAACTCAGCCGGGAACGAGGTGTCGAGCACCGGCAGGACGCCTTGGCCGCCGCTGGGCAGGCCGTTCGAGGATTGAGCGCGGTCCAGGTTGAAGCCGCCGCCCTTGTAGCCGTGCGCGAACGAGGCGTAGCTGAACACTTCAGGCGAGAAACGATAGGCCGCCTTGATCGTGCCCGACCATTCCTTGTCGGTGCGCTCCTGGTGGGTGCCGCGGTTGTTGAACAGCGGGTTGGCCCAGGGCAGGCAGAGGTTGCCGACGATGGTCGGGGTGGCCGCCGCGCCGACGATGCCGGCGATACGGCCCTGACCGGCCGGGGTCAGAGCGAAGCCGCAGCCGACACCGCCGTCGGTGATCGTCTGGTAGGCGTCGACGTCCTTGCTTTCCGAGCTGTAGCGAAGGCCGGCGGTGATGCCGAAGGCTTCGGTGAACTGGAAGGTGTTGTTCGTGAACAGGGCGATGGTCTTGGAGCGCTGGGCGTAGGTGTCCACCAGGCCCTTGCCCGGGGTGAACGTGGTGTTCGGCGCGCGACCGGTCAGGAGCGCAACGAAGTTGGCGATGCCGGCCGGGTTGGCGGCCGAACGCGACAACAGGCGACCCAGATACTGCTCGTAGTCATTGCCGTAGAGGAAGTTGGAGCCGGTATCGAGCTTCTCGTCGGCCAGGAAGGCGCCGACCAGCCAGTCCAGCTTTTCGGTCTTGCCGGCCAGGCGCAGTTCCTGGGTGTAGGTCGTGAACTCGCTGAAGTTGGTGCCGTCCTTGTTGCGGTAGGCCAGGTCGGCGGTGGTGAAGTCGCTGTCCTGGCCGTTGTCGGTGCGCCAGTTGCGGATGGCCGTAACCGAGGTCAGTTCGCCGATCGGCAGGGTGATGTTGCCTTCCAGCGAAACGCCCATGTCCTCGATGGACGACGGGGCGCCGCGGTTCGAATAGGCGATCCGGTCATAGGGCTTGGCGGTGGAGGCCAGAGCCGCGCCGCCATTGACGAGGGCCAGGATGCCCGAGGTCGGGCCGGTGCGGATCTGCACGGCGCCGCAGCAGTTTTCGTCGCGCTTGGTGTAGTCGCCGATCAGCTTGAAGGTCGCGTTGTCGTCCGGGATGAACAGCAGCTGGCCGCGCACGGTGTAGAAGCCCTGGTCGGAGTCCTCGTTGCGCTTGCTGGGGCCCTTGCCGGTGACGACGTCGTTGTAGCCGTCACGCTCGCGGGCGGCGACGTACAGGCGGCCGGCCAGGGTCTCGGTGCCAAACAGCGGTCCGGTGACCGAAGCGGCCAGGCCGTGGGCGTTGAAGTTGCCGATGGTGGCTTCGGCATTGGCGGCGAAGCCGAATTCCGGCTCCTTGGTCACGATGTTGATGACGCCGGCCGAGGTGTTCTTGCCAAACAGGGTGCCTTGCGGACCCTTCAGGACTTCGATGCGGTCCATTTCGCCCAGATCGCCGAACGACACGCCGTTGCGGGGACGATAGACGCCGTCGATCACGATACCGACCGAGCTTTCCAGGCCGGGGTTGTCGCCGACGGTGCCGACGCCGCGCACGCGGGCGGTGGTCGAGGCTTCCGACGTGGTCGAGGTGACGGTCAGGCCGGGGGTCAGGATCGTCAGATCCTTGATGTCCTTCACGCCGGTGTCTTGCAGCAGCTTGGCGCCGACGGCGGTCACCACGACCGGCACGTCCTGCAGGTTCTGCTCGCGCTTCTGGGCGGTGACGACGATGCTGTCGACGGTGGGGATGTCAGTTTCCTGGGCCGCGACGGCGCCAGCGGTGGACAGACCGGCCAGCACGACGGCAGACGCCGTGCAGCAAAGCACCTGGGTAAAGCGCATTTCCTACCTCAGTTCGTTATGCCACGGGCGCTTGCATCGCCTGCGGCTGTTTTTGTTTGGACTCACCCGAACGCGTGTTCGAATTGACACTGAACGGTTAGGGAGCACGGGCAGCCAGAGCAAGTTAAAACCCCTACAGACAAAAGGATCTGAACGGTCTGTTGCCGAGAAGCGACACGGGTCGCTCGCCATTCTCAACCCTGCAAGACGGGGCGGGCGAGGCTTGCCAGACGGGGCGGGCGGGCTCATTTGCGACCCATGACCGTATCGCCCGCCTACCGTCCCGATCCGCAGTTCATGGCCCTGGGGCGCGAGTTCGCCGATCCGGTCGCTCCCGCCGACTTTCCGATGACCCGCCTGCGCTATCGAAATGATCGTGCGGCGGCCACGGTGGGCCTGCAGGACCTGTCCGACGCCGAATGGCTCACCGCGTTCGGCCGCTTCGCGCCGCTGCCCGGCAATCAGCCCCAGCCGCTGGCGATGCGCTATCACGGCCATCAGTTCCGCAGCTACAATCCTGACCTGGGCGATGGCCGGGGCTTTCTGTTCGCCCAGCTTCGGGAGGCGGAAGCAGGCCGCCTGCTCGACTTGGCCACCAAGGGCTCGGGCCAGACGCCCTGGTCGCGGCAGGGCGATGGCCGGCTGACCCTGAAGGGCGGCATGCGCGAAATCCTCGCGGCGAGTTTTCTGGAAGCCGTGGGGGTTCCCACCTCGCGGGCCTTCTCGCTGGTCGAGACCGGCGAGGCCTTGCAGCGTGGCGACGAGCCCAGCCCCACCCGCTCGGCGGTGCTGACCCGCCTGTCGCACAGCCATATCCGTTTCGGCACCTTCCAGCGCCAGGCTTATCTGGAACGCCCCGACCTGATCACCGTGCTGGTCGATCACGCGGTCGAGACCTATTATCCGCACCTCGCCGACCAGCCCGACCGGCCGGCCGTGCTGATGCGGGCGGTGGTCGAGGCCAGCGCGAAACTCCTTTCCGGCTGGATGTCGGCGGGCTTCGTGCATGGCGTGCTCAACACCGACAACATGGTCGTGACCGGCGAGAGCTTTGACTATGGCCCGTGGCGGTTCCTGCCGCGCAATGATCCCAATTTTACGGCCGCCTATTTTGATCACTCGGGCCTCTACAGCTTTGGCCGCCAGCCCGAGGCGGTGTTCTGGAACCTGCAGCAGCTGGCCGCCTGCCTCACCCTGGTGACCGATCAGGCCGGACTGCTGGAGGCGCTGAACGGCTTTTCCGACGCCTATCGTGACGCCCTGCGCGCGGCGATGCTGCGGCGTCTGGCCCTGAAGCCGCGCGACCCCCAGGCCGACATCGACCTAGTCAGCTCAGCCTTCAAGGCGCTGGCCGGCGGCGGCGACGACCTGCGCTGGGAGCCGTTCTTCTTCGACTGGTTCGGCGGCGCCGTGTCGGAGGGCCGCGCCATGGCCGGCCCCCGCGCGGGCCTCTACGGGCAGGACGCCTTCGCCGATTTCCGTCGTCGTCTGGCGGACTTCGAGCCGGATCGGCCAGAGCGCCTCGACCATGCGGTGTTCGCGCAGCCGGAACCCGAGGAACTGCTGATCGAGGAGGTCGAAGCCCTGTGGGCGCCGATCGCCGCCGACGACGACTGGTCTGCCCTCCGGGCCAAGCTCGACCGGATTGAGGCGACCAGGCAGGCCTACGGGTTTCCGGGTCCCGGTGACAAAAACAACGCCGTCTGAACTTTTCCGTGCGGGTCCGGAACAATTGTCACGGTTCGGGCTTACTGGTCTGCATCGTGCCGAACGGTGAGGCTTTGCGGAGAGACTCCATGCGCTTCTTCCAATCGATCTTTCAGCCCGTGATGCTGGTCGGCGCCGTCGCCATGTCGTTCATCGGCGCGCTCGGCATACCGGGCTGCGCGCGCGCCATCAGCGAATGCCTCAGCGAGGGCCGCGAGGTCGCCTGAGGTCGTTCCGGTCTGGCCTGACCAGACCCGTCAACCGCGCGGTTCAGACCTTCAGTTCAGCCATCAGGGCGTGAGCCAGGTCGCCTCTGTCGGCGACCGTAACGTCCGTTAGGCCTAACCACCCCGCCATCAGCCGCAGCTCCCGAGCCAGGGCGGAGGCTGTGTCGCCGTCAGCGGCGGGCTCGGCGTGGGCGGCCTGGACCAACAGCCGGCCCGTCTTGCGGTCGGCCTTCAGATCGACCCGGGCGGTGATGGTCTCGCCCTGCAGGAACGGCAACACATAGTAGCCGTGGGTGCGCAGGTGGGCGGGGGTGTAGATTTCCAGCCGGATGCGGGCGTCGAAGATCCGCTCGGTGCGCTCGCGAAACCAGATCAGGTTGTCGAACGGCGAGAGCAGGGCGCGGGCCTCGATCCTGCGCGGCCGCGCGGCCCCGGCGGCGACATAGGCCGCCTGCTCCCAGCCCTCGACCCGGGCGGGGATCAGCACGCCGTCCTCGACCAGCTCGGCGATGCGGGCGCGGCTCTCGGCGGGACCCATGCGGAAATAGTCGCGCAGGTCACGTTCGGTGGCCACGCCCATGGCCCCGGCGGCGCGGGCGAGCAGGGCGCGGTGGGCGTCCTCGCGGCGGGGCGTGGGGGCCTCGATCAGCGATGCCGGCAGCACCTGGTCTGGCGTGCCATAGACCCGCTCGAAGCCGGCGCGGCGGGTGGCCGTGGTCAGTTCGCCGATCCAGAACAGGCATTCGACAGCGCGCTTGGACTCGCTCCAGCCCCACCAGCCGCCGGGCCCCTTCTTGGCGCCGGTCTCCAGCTCGCCGGCTGAAAGCGGGCCGCGCCGGCGGATCTCGTCCAGGGCCCGGGCGATCAGGTCGGGATGGCTGTCGAGGAACTTCGCCACGCCCTTCCAGACACCCACCCCGGCCTTGGCGTCGGCCATCCGCCAGCGCAGCAGCGGGTGCAGGTCGCGCGGCATCAGCGAGGCCTCGTGGCCCCAGTATTCGACCAGGGCGGGCGTCTTGCCCCAGGCCACATCTTCCAGCAGCGTTCGCGGATAGTCGCCCAGCCGCGAGAACAGCGGCAGATAGTGCGAGCGCGACACCACATTGACCGAGTCGATCTGCAGCAGGCCCAGCGTGTCGATCGTCGACAGCACATGGCGTCGCCCCGGCGCGGTGGGGCGCGCCTTGCCAAACCCCTGCGCCGCCAGCGCCATGCGTCGCGCCGTCCTGGCGGAGAGCTTCTCGGTCATGGCCAAGTTTGAGCATCGCCCGGCCCGATCGCGCAAGTCGACCCGCATGGGAGCGCTACCCTTCGGGCTTGCGCGCGATCCGGAAAACGCCCTACCGATGCGGCCATGATCGTTCTTGAAAACGGCGCGGCGCGCCTTGAGCTGTTCCCTGATGTCGGCGGCGCCGTCGCGGGTTTCACCGTCGCGGGCCGCGATATCCTGCGGCCGATGGCGCGTGGCGCGAGCGATCCGCTGGACGTCTCCAGCTTCCCGCTGGTCCCGTTCTGCAACCGCATTCCGCACGGTCGGTTCACCTTCCAGGGCCAAGAGCGCGTTCTGAAGCCGAACCTCGGCGATCATCCCCATCCTCTGCATGGCCAGGGCTGGCGCCACCCCTGGGCCGTCGACGCCGCCAAGGGCGCCCAGGCGCTGCTGTCCTACGACCATGCGCCCTCCGACTGGCCCTGGGCCTATCGCGCCGAGCAGCGCTTCGTCCTGGGCGAAAACCGTCTGCGTCTGGAGCTGTCGGTGACCAATACGGGCGAGGCCGCCATGCCCGCCGGACTGGGCTTCCACCCCTATTTTCCCCTGCGTGCGGGCGAGGGGCTGAAGGCCTCCGTCGATGGCGTCTGGATGATCGATCAGGACGTGCTGCCGACGGTGCGTCACCAGGGCGTCTGGGGGCCTGACTGGGCCCGTGGCGCGGGCGTCGAAGGCCACGCGACCCTGATCGACCACTGCTACACCGGCTGGAACCTGCGCGCCGAACTCAGCGCGCCCGGCCTGCCGACCACCACGATCACCGCGTCGCCGCAGTGCCGCTGGCTGCACGTCTATGCGCCGCCGGGCCATGACTTCTACTGCGTCGAACCCTGCGCCAGTCGGCCCAATCCGTTCGGCGAGGGGGAGACCGGGATGGTGACGCTGGCGCCGGGGCAGAGCCATACGGTCTGGATGGAGATCGCGACGGGTTAGGGCGTATTTCGGCGGCGAACCGGTATCCATATCGCCTAACAATGCCCGGTTTGACCGTGAGGCGATTATCGGGCGAAACTATCGTTTCACGTGTGTGCGGCGAGGTTTTGTGCGAATGCCCCGAAACGCCCCCAGCCTACTGATCGTCGGCGCCTGCACGGCGCTCGCCACTTCCGGCTGCGCAACGACTTCGCCTGCCGGACCCACCCACTTCTACGCAAGCTGGAGTGGGACCGACCCAAATACACAGGCGGTTTTCGATGTCGTGGATGCCCGCATGAGGGCCGAGGCCGGCTTTCTTCGGGACTTCAGCGAGCCCATGAACGTGCACATCGCTGATGGCGCCCCGTCGATCAAAGGACAATTTCGGTATCTCGTTCGGATCACGATCCCCTCGCGTCTGGCGGGCCGACGGATCAGCGAAAAGAACAGGACGCTGGCGGCGTTCAGCGTGACCTGCGTTCCAGATCGTCCGGAGCCCTGCCTCGACGCCATCCTGGAGCGGGCCCGGCAGCAACCGGCCAGAATAGGCCGCATCGTCGCGCGCTCGCCGAAGGCGTAGTGCGTCGCGATGTGCGCCAGTCGGCCCGACCCCTTAGGCGAAGGCGAGATCGGGAAGGGCGAAGTGCGCGCGCACTTCTCTGGCGTCTCACGTGGCAGCTGAAACAGGGGTTCCCGCCACAAGGGCGGGAATGACGTGGAAGAAGGGGCGGCTGACTGAGTATCCGCGCCCTAGCTCAGCCCCGCCTGGGCCTTGAGCCGCTGGACCATATCCATCGACAGATAGCCGTCGGCGGGCAGCTGGCGGCTGCGCTGCCAGTCTCGCAGAGCCTTGCGGCTGCCGGCGCCGATCACGCCGTCCGGGGCGCCGGGGTCGAAGCCCAGGCGGGCCAGGGCGATCTGGGCGGCCATGCGGTCCGACAGCGAGAGCGGCGCCTCGACGGGCCAGGCGGCGACCAGCGGCCCGCCGCCGGCGAAGCGGTCGGCCAGCAGGCCGATGCCCAGGGCGTAGGAGGTGGAGTTGTTGTATTTCCGGATCGCGAAATGGTTGGGCAGGGCCAGGAAGGCAGGACCATTTGCGCCGGCCGGCAGGATCAGGCCGGCGGGCGAGGCGGCGTCAGCGGCGGTCCAGGGCAGGCCGTCGGCGCGGCGGACGCCCCTGGCTTCCCACCATGACGGGATCTCGCGCGGCCCTTCCGACAGGCCGTAATCAAAGCCGGCCGGCAGGATCACTTCCTTGGCCCAGCCGACGCCGGGCTTCCAGCCGCCCTTGGCCAGCAGATTGGCGGCCGACGCCAGGGAATCGACGTCCGAACCCCAAATGTCGCGCTTGCCGTCGCCGTCGGCATCGACGGCGGTGGTGCGATAGTTGCTGGGCAGGAACTGGGTCTGGCCCATGGCCCCGGCCCAGGAGCCCTTCAGCTGGGCGCGGGTGACCTCGCCCGAATCGATGATCTGCAGGGCCGCGATCAGTTCGCCCTCGGCCCAGCCGCGGCGGCGACCGTCGGCGGCCAGGCTGACCATCGAGCGCACGACGTCGAAATTGCCCTGGATCTGGCCGAACGCCGATTCCATGGCCCAGACGGCCAGCAGGATGTCGCGCGGCACGCCATAGCGGCTCTCGACTGCCGGCAGAAAGGCCAGCTCGTTTCGCTTGCGGCGGCCCACAGCGACGCGGTCATCGCTGATCACGCCCTTGATATAGTCGCCGACCGGCTTGGAGAATTCCGGCTGGCGGCCATCCAGGCTGATGACCCTAGGGTCAGGCGTCACCCCGCCCAGTTCACGCTCCAGCAGCTGCCGGGTCAGGCCGGCGCCTTCGGCGCGGACCATGAAGTCGGCCAACCACGAGTCGAAGCTCAGCTCACCGGCCGGGACGGGCGTGGCGATCATGGGTGAGGGCGCGCTGCCAGTCGGTGTCGGCGCGGCCGTGGGCATCGCCGAGACGAGCGAGGTCAGCGGCCCCTGCGGGGACGTATCCGCGCAGCCGGCCAGCAGGAGAACGAGAAAGAAGCGACGATCCATGGGCGCAGGCTACCGGCATCCGGGTGAACTCTTCAATCACAAGGCCGACAGAGCGGTGAAGTTCCGCTCCGGGGCCTTGGAGCCGTTGACTCTGTGTCCCGCCTTGCCTATACGCCCTTCCTCCGAAACATCCCGGATGGTCCGGTCGCCCAATGGCGCGCCGAACTTGTCCGCTGAGTATAGAGACGGTCATGAAGGTTCGTAGCTCGCTGAAGTCGCTGAAGTCGCGCCACCGCGACTGCAAGTTGGTCCGTCGTAAGGGCGTGGTCTACATCATCAACAAGACCGACCCGCGCTTCAAAGCCAAGCAGGGCTGATGACCGCTGTCGGCTCTCCCGGGGCGCTGCTCTGGGATGTCGGCAATGTCATCGTGCGCTGGAATCCGCGCACGCTCTTCGCAAAGATTTTCAAGGAACCCGCCGAACTCGACGGGTTCCTTTTGCGTGTCTGCACCATGGACTGGCACGGCGAGACCGACCGGGGCCTGTCGTTCGCCGACAACATCGCCCGGCTGACGCCGCTGCATCCCCACTATGCCGAGCAGATCGCCGCCTGGTGGGGCCGCTGGCCGGAAATGTTCTCGGGCGCGATTTCCGAGACCGAAGCCGTGATGGACGACCTGGCCACGCGGAGCGTCCCGCAGTTTGGCCTCACCAACATGTCCAGCCAAGCCTGGCCCGGCGTCCAGGCGATGAGCCCGGTGTTCGGACACTTCCGGGACGTGGTCGTCTCGGCCGAGGAAGGCGTCATCAAGCCCGAGCGGCGGATCTACGAGATCGTGCTGGAGCGCACGGGGCTGTCGCCGGGCGACCTGCTGTTCGTCGACGACAACGCCGCCAATATCGCCGCCGCCGACGCGATGGGATTCCATACACACTTGTTCACAGATCCGGCGGCCCTGCGGCCGATGATTCAGGCGCACGGCCTGTTGTGAGGGGGAGGGCTCGCGACTATGGTCCGCGACCCAATTTCCACTCCGACTGAGAGCTTTCCGTCATGGCCGACGACGCCGCCCACGCCGACGTTCTGAACTCCACCGCCCAAGGCCAGCTGAAGAGCATCATCGAGCGCATCGAGCGTCTCGAGGTCGAAAAGGCCGAGATCTCCGAGCAGATCAAGGAAGTCTATAACGAGGCCAAGGGTAACGGCTTCGACGTCAAGATCCTGCGCAAGGTGGTTCGCATCCTCAAGCAGGATCGCGCCAAGCGTCAGGAAGAGGACGCCATCCTCGACCTCTATCTGTCGGCCGTCGGCGCGATCTAAAGCCGATACTTTTGCGGGGTGCGGTTTGGCGCGGCTTCGGGGATAGTCCCCGGCGATGCGCGCCAAGCCCCCCGACCCTCGAGCTCAAGCCAAACGTTCGGCGCTCAACGCGCTGAAGCGCGCCCGGCGGGCAGCCGAGAAGAGCGGGATCGCGCTTTCCGACTGGGAGGGCGAGTTCCTGACCTCTGTCGCCCAGCGCGTCGAGACCTATGGCCGGGCCTTCGGCGATCCTGAAAAAGGTGGTCGCGACCAGGCCCTGTCGGGCAACCAAACGATCAAGCTCAAGGAAATCGTCGCCAAGGCCAAGGGCGAGAAGAAGCCCATGAAACGCGGCCGGGGCTTTGGCCGTCGCGAGGCGCCCGCACCGGCCGAGGTCGAGCCCGAGGACGACGGGTAGCGGCCGCTGGCGTCGCGGTGGTGTTCGAGCCGGGCGCGCCTTGATCGCTGTCGATGTCCCCGGCGCTCGGCGTTTGCAGGTCCTGATCCGGCGACGATCGCCGATGGGATGTCTATGCACTCTGAAGTTGTGCGGCGTGACGGCCCCTGGGATCGCGCTGCTGTCGATGGCGAGGTCCGGGCGCTTCAGCCGGGCAGCCTTCCCCAGCGGCATTCTGGCAATACGCGGCAGCCGTCGGCGCGCTGGAGTCTTCGGGCTGAAAGTCGCAAGGCGAGACAGGCCTGTAACGACTTAGATTCTCAGGTATGGCACGCGGCGTTCAGCATAAAGGTTTTTCGGCTGATTTTACTGAAATAAAGTCCCAAAAGCTTACCGGAAAACAAGGTTCAGCGAACTTCATTAAGGTCGCGGTAACCAGCGGGGTGAGACATTATGGCGCAGGGTCTTCGTGATCCTGACAGTAAGGAACGCTTCGTCCGGTGGGGGCGACGTTCGCCCTTTCCAGCGCGCGCGGACCTCTATCTGCATCGGCGCCGGATCAACGCTAACGGTAACGGACAAGCGCCATGGCGACGACGTATGACTATCTATTGCGAAGAAAGGCGGACCTAGAGGTCCGCATGGCTGAGGCCCAGAAACGCGCGCTGGCGCCTTTCGAGGGCGAACTGCGCGCGATCAGCCTGGCCCTGGGGGCGATCGAAAGAGCCGGTCTCAGCGAGGACCGCATAGCGGCCGAAGCTTCGGCCTTCTCCAGCCCGGCTCCCAGTCGCCGCGGACGGCGAAGCCGCTCGATCGGCGACATGATCCTGATGGCCCTGCAGCAGGGCGGTGTGGGTCTGGCGGCGACCGACATCGCGCTCCAGCTGGAACGCCGCTGGAACCGTTCGGTGCCGGCGACGGCCATTACACTTGAACTGCAGCAGCTAGAGGCCGACGGCGCGGTGACGCGTGGCGCGGCGGGCTGGACCCGGAACGCCGAAACGGTCGAACCCGACCATTCCGACGATAGTGAAGTCGCCCGGGTGGCTTGACTTCAGACCTGGCGGGGCGCCTGGCGGGGCGCCTTCCAAGGCTTGATCAGCGTCTTCAGGCGCTGCTCGCGCGAGACCGGGCGCAAAACGAGGGTCATCAGCCAGTTTCCTTCATGTCGACATCGATGCCCTGCTCACGCACCTTGCGATAGAGGGTGGAGCGGCCGATCCCGAGGCGGCGCGCCACCTCGCTCATATGGCCGGCATAAACATCGATCGCGTGCTGGATAAGGTCGCGTTCGATTTCTTCCAGAGTCCGCAGATGACCGCGATCGTCGAGGATGCGCACGGGCGCGTCGCCCGGGGCGCTGGCCATGGCGGCATGCGTCGCCTGCAGCACGGACGGCAGGTCGGGCCCGGTGACGCTGGCCGACGGCATCGCCTCGATCGGCGCCTGCAGGCCCGAAATCGCCGGGAAATCATAGGGCTGCAGATAGGGCGCGTCGGCCAGGACGATGGCGCGATAGACCGTGTTTTCCAGCTGGCGCACATTGCCCGGCCAGTCGAAGGCGGTCAGCAGGGCCAGGGTCTCGGGCGAGGCGCCGATGACCCGCTTGCCCTCTTCCACGTTGAAGCGGCGGATAAAGGCCTCGACCAGGGCCGGCACGTCATCGCGCCGTTCGCGCAGGGACGGGGCCTCGATCGGGAAGACGTTGAGGCGGTAATAGAGGTCCTCACGGAACCGGCCCTGCGACACGGCGTGGGCCACGTCGCGATTGGTCGCCGAGACGATGCGCACATCGACTTTCTGCGAGCGCTTGGAGCCGATCGGGTCGATCTCGCCCTCCTGCAGGGCGCGCAGCAGCTTGACCTGCATGTCCAGCGGCAGCTCGCCCACCTCGTCGAGGAACAGGGTGCCGCCGTCGGCCTCCTTGAACTTGCCCAGATGCTTGTCGGTGGCGCCGGTGAAGGAGCCCTTCTCGTGGCCGAACAGGATCGACTCCACGAGGTTTTCCGGAATGGCGCCGCAGTTGACGGCCACGAACGGCTTGCCGGCGCGGTCGGACGAGCCGTGCACCGCGCGGGCGATCAGCTCCTTGCCGACGCCGCTTTCGCCGGTGATCAGGATCGGGATGGCGCTCTTGGCGGCGCGCTCGCCCATCCGCTTGACCAGGGTCATGGCGGGCGAGGTGCCGATCAGGTCGGCGAAGGTGGTCTTGCCGGCCGTGCGCTTGGTCAGTCGCTCGACCTCGCCCTTCAGGTCGCCCATCGACAGGGCGTTGCGGATCGACACGGTGATCCGCTCGGGGGAGGCCGGCTTGATGAAGAAGTCGGTGGCGCCGGCCTGCATGGCCTTGACCACGGTGTCGACGCCGCCGCTGGCGGTCAGCACGATCACGGGCTGCACAAAGCCGCGCGACCGCATCTCTTTGAGGGTGTCGTGGCCGTTCAGGCCGGGCATGACCAGATCCAGCAGCACCACGTCGGTGGGCGCGCCGGACGTCAGGTGCGCCATCGCCGCGTCGCCGCTCTCGGCATGCGAGACCGCGAACCCGTCACGTTCCAGCACCGCCTGGATCAGGCGACGCTGAGTCGGATCGTCATCGACGACGAGAACCGTCTTGGACATAGGAAGACACCCACCATAACCGGCCGTGCTCGACATGGAGCAGGGCTCTTGTTGGTTCAGAGTGGTACAGCACCCGGGTAAACACCGGCTTTCGGAGAGGTGTCGGCAACCTTAAGGTTCAGGCTTAACAGGGCCTTGCCAGCAAGGGGTTTGAGGATGGTCACCGAGGATCAGTTGAGCGCCCTGGCGATGGCCCTGCCGGAGGTGGAGGCGGGGGCGAACGGCGCCCAGATCGCCTATTCCGTTGGCGGCAAGGGCCTTGCCTGGGGCTATGTCGCCCGGCCCGCGCCCAAGGCAAAGCGGGTGCTGGTTCCGGGCGTGATCGCCGTACGCTGCCGGATGGAGACCCGGGAGATGCTGATCGCGGCCGCGCCGGATCGGTTCTTCACCGACGATCATTATCGGGGATACCCGGCGGTGCTGGTGCGGTTGGCGGAGATCGACGCCGATGAGTTGGCGGGGCTGCTGCGAGAGGCGTGGCGGATCGTGGCGCCGAAGGCGGTGGCGCGGCGGTGGGAGGTTTGAGGGGGAAGCGGACGGGCGGAGGGGCGGCTATGGGTGGGAAGCAGTCTTTGGCGTCAGTGAAGGAAGCGGACGCCCCGCGTCCTGCTCATCCTTAAATCTCTTGGAGGCTGCAGCGTGCCGGTCTGACCAGGTTGGTCAAGGACGACGCTCTCGCGTCGCCGCGAGGCGGCGGCCCCGCAGGGGCCGTCCTTGAGCAACCTGGTCAGACCGGCGATCGTCTCGCCGTGAGATTTAAGGATGGCTCCCTTCGGTGCGAAGGCGGGCGGGACGCCTGATCGAACCCTTCTCCCATAGGGAGAAGGAGGGGCCCGCCGCGTAGCGGTGGGAGGTTGAGGGGTTACGCTGATAGCCGGAGTGCCGGCACGCCGTCTGACGCCGTAACCCCTCACCTCCCACGCCTGCGGCGCGGGTCCCTCCTCTCCCTCTGGGAGAGGGTTGGGGTATGGGGATTGGGCGCGCTGTATCCCCGCTCTTACCAATGCCGACCCCAACGAAATCAGCCACTTATAAAATAATCGATCGCGCCAATCCTCGGAGCTCAAACCGCCCGTATTCTTGAGCTTGTCCCCGTCGCAGGGGGAGGGCGCGTGGTACCGGCCCAAGGCGGCGATGGGGATGGAGCTGAGCGGGGCCGCGACGCCCTGGAAGGCGGGTCGAGGTGTGCGGGCTGTCTCAGAAGGACGGACCAAACGCTGAGTGGCTCGTCGGCCGGGTGAGCGCGGGTCGAAGAGGGCGAGGGATCGTAAACCCGCCTATCGCGCATCGTCGGGGGTCGAGACGGTTAGCCGATTGACCTTGGTGCGCGCCCGTACGGGGGCTCTTGGGTATCAGAGCTGAAAGACGCTCGCTTGGCCCAATCCTCACGCAAGAACAGCTTCTGCGAAGCGGACAGGTCGAGCCGAAACGCAAAAACTCATCACGGTCTCCGGGTTCGTCCCGGCCGCTTCGCGCCTCCCCGACTAGCTCAGTGGCTGATGCCGCGTGAGGCTGAGAAGCCGTGTCCGCCAGACTTGCCCCCTACGGGTCGCTTCGCGACCGTCTTCCCCCGGAGGGGGAAGATGAACCGCGCCGACCTCATCTTCCCCCTACGGGGGAGGACGACCTGCGAAGCAGGTCAGGAGGGGGCAAGTGCGCGGGGGGCACGAATGTCGGCCCAAGAGGCCATGCGCCGTTGCGCCCCACCCCGCAGGGGCCATATCCCTGTGATCATGAACGCCCCCTTCAAGACCGACGCCCTTCCCGAATGGAACCTCGCCGACCTCTATGTCGGTCGCGATGATCCCCGCATCGAGCTGGACCTGGCCGCCGCCAAGGCCGCCAATGACGAGCTGGCCTCGCTGGAGGGTCTGTTCCTGCAGGCGCGGGGCGAGCCCGAGCGGCTGGGTCTGCTGATCGATCGCGGCATCCGGTTGTACGAGCAGGCGACCAACGGCCTGTGGAGCGTCGGCGCCTATGCCAGCCTGTCGGGCTCCATCGCCAAGGACGATCCGGCCTGGGCCAAGTTCGAGGGAGACCTGCGGGCCCGCTCGTCGCAGATCGCCGCCGAAAGCCTGTTCTTCTCACTGGAGCTCAACAGGCTGGAAGACAGAGAGATCGAGGCGGCTCTTAAAGCCTATCCGCTGGGCGTCCGCTGGAGGCCGTGGCTGCGCCGGGTGCGCCTGTCGCGGCCGCACGAGCTGTCGCCGGACCTGGAACGCTTCATCGTCGACAAGAGCCCGGCCGTCGCCAACTGGGTGCGCCTGTATGACGAGACCCTCGCCAAGCTGAAGGCCAGGGTCGGCGACGAAAGCCTGACCCTGCCCGAGGTGCTCAACCGACTGTCGGACTCCGACGTCGCGCGCCGCAAGGCCGCCGCCGGGGGGCTGGCCACGTCGCTGGAAGCCATCGTTTCCACTCAGGCCCTGGCGCTCAACACCCTGGCCTTCGAAAAGCAGGTCGAGGATCGCTGGCGCCACTATGCCGAGCCGGCCCAGTCGCGACACCTCTCCAACGAGGTCGACGCCGACGCCGTCAACGCCCTGGAGGCGGCGGTGGTCGAGGCCTATCCGCGCCTGTCGCATCGCTATTATGCGCTGAAGGCGAAGATCATGGGCGTCGAGGCCCTCGACTACTGGGACCGCAACGCGCCGCTGGATGCCGCCACGCCGCGCGCCTATGGCTGGGAAGAGGCCAAGACCGTGGTGCTGGACAGCTTCCAGACCCTGGCGCCGAAGTTCGCCGACGCGGCCCGCACCTTCTTCACCCAGCCCTGGATCGACGCGCGGCCCCGCCCCGGCAAGCAGTCGGGGGCCTATTCCCATCCGGTGACGGCCGACCGGCACCCCTATGTGTTCATGAACTTCATGGGCGAGCGGCGCGACGTGCTGACCCTGGCCCACGAGCTGGGCCACGCCGTGCACCAGACCCTGTGCGCGCCGCTGGGCACCCTGCTGGCCGACACGCCCCTGACCCTGGCCGAGACCGCCTCGATCTTCGGCGAGGGGCTGGTGTTCGACCGCCTGCTGGCTGAGGCGACGCCCGAGGATCGCCGCAAGCTGCTGGCCGGCCGGATCGAGGACGGCCTCAACACCGTGGTCCGCCAGATCGCCTTCCACCGCTTCGAGCGCCGCTTCCATGAGGCCCGCCAGGAGGGTGAGCTGTCGCCCGACCAGATCGGCGGCCTGTGGCTGGAGGTGATGGGCGAGAGCCTGGGCCCGGCCGTGCGGCTCAACCCCGGCTATGAGCACTACTGGGCCTATGTCAGCCACTTCTGCCACGCGCCGTTCTATGTCTATGCCTACGCCTTCGGCGATCTGCTGGTGCGCGGCCTGATGGAGAAGCGCCGCGAGGATCCGCAAGGTTTCGCGCCGCTGTATGAGGAATTGCTCGCGGCGGGTGGGACCAAGACCTATGTCGAGGCGCTCAAGCCCTTTGGCCTGAACCCGCGCGACAAGGCGTTCTGGACGGCGGGGTGCGCGCAGCTGGAACGGCTGGTCGACGAGTTCGAGGCGCTGGTGTGACCATCAAAGCTGTCATCCCGGCCAAGCGCGAAGCGCGCCGAGCCGGGACCGCCGGAAGCGCGGGCGCATGCCGTGGTCCCGGGTCTTCGCTGCGCTACGCCCGGGATGACAAGTTTTGTGAGGGTCCGCATCGTGGCTGACGACATCAAAGACCCCGAACGCGACCGCCTATCGGGCCGCCTGAGCCGTTTCGCCAAGGTCGGGGCGGGGCTGTCCGGCGCGGCCGTCAGCTACGGCGCCAACAGCCTGTTCGGCGGCGACAGCGCTGACGCCCGCAACGCCAAGGCTTTGCGGGCGGCCCTCGGTGGCCTGAAGGGGCCGCTGATGAAGGCGGCCCAGATGTTCGCCACGGTGCCCGACCTGCTGCCGCCCGAGTTCGCGGCGGAACTGGCCGAGCTGCAGACCAACGCCCCGGCCATGGGCTGGCCGTTCGTGCGTCGGCGGATGGCCGCCGAGCTGGGACCCGACTGGCAGTCGAAATTCCAGAGCTTCGAGCACGAGGCCTGCGCCGCCGCCTCGCTGGGCCAGGTGCACCGCGCCGTCGCGCCGGACGGCCGGGCCATCGCCGTGAAGCTGCAATATCCCGACATGCAGAGCGCCGTCGAAAGCGATCTGGGCCAGCTGAAGACCCTGTTTGCCCTCTTCAAGCGAATGGACGGCTCGATCGACCCCACCCAGATGATCGTCGAGATCGGCGATCGCCTGCGTGAGGAGCTGGACTATGGGCGTGAGGCCAAGCTGATGGCCCTCTATGGCGGCTTCTTCGCCGGGCGCGACGACATACGGGTGCCGCAGCCCGTGCCGTCGTTGTCGACGGGGCGCCTGCTCAGCATGACCTGGATGGACGGGCAGGGCCTGCTGGCCTTCAAGGATGCGCCGCAGGAGACCCGCGACCGCATCGCTGCCCTGCTGTTCGAGGCCTGGTGGAGCCCGATGACCCAGCTGGGGATCATCCATGGCGATCCGCACCTGGGCAACTACACCTTTGGCGGGCCCGAGGGCGGTGACGGCGCAGCCCATCTGAATCTGCTGGATTTCGGCTGTATCCGGATATTCCCGCCGCGCTTCGTGGCCGGGGTGGTGCGGCTGTACCGCGCCCTGTCCAACGATGACCGCGCCGAGCAGTACGAGGCCTATCGCAGCTGGGGTTTTGCCAATCTCAATGACGACCTGGTCGATACGCTCAATGTCTGGGCCCGGTTCATCTACGGGCCCCTGCTCGATGACCGGGTGCGCACCGTCGCCGATGACGTGCCCCCCGGCGAATATGGTCGTCGCGAGGCCTTCCGGGTGCGGCAGGCCCTGAAGGAAAAAGGGCCGATCACCATCCCGCGCGAATTCGTGTTCATGGACCGCGCCGCCATCGGCCTCGGTGCGGCCTTCCTGCATCTGGGGGCCCGCCACAACTGGAAAGCCCTGTTCGAGGCCTCGCTGGAGGGCTTTTCCGAGGAAGGCCTGGCCCAGCGCCAGGCGGCGGTGCTGGCGGCGGCGGGGGTGGCCTGACCCTCGTCCTGGCCGGCCCCCTGACACGCCGTCGAGGAAGGGTTCCGCTTTGTTCAAACGATCGTTAGGATTTGTTCCATGTCCGACGATCTTACCGACGCCCAGACCGCCGCCATCCCCGATGGCTACAGCCAACTCAACTGGTCGCGCGGCTTTGGCCGTCAGATCGGGCCCTTGTTTGAACAGCGGGGCGGGCCGGGCGACGCGCGCCTGGCCTTCCGCGTCGAGGAGCACCACACCAACGGCCTGGGCAATTGCCACGGTGGCATGCTGATGAGCTTCGCCGACATGGCCTGGGGGCGGATCATCTCGCTGCAGAAGTCCTACAGCTGGGTCACGGTGCGGCTGATGTGCGATTTCCTGTCGGGCGCCAAGCTGGGCGACTGGGTCGAGGGGCAGGGCGAACTGATCGGCGAGGAAGACATGGTCTTCACCGTGCGCGGCCGGATCTGGTCGGGCGACCGCACCCTGATTACCGGGACAGGCGTCTTCAAGGGCCTCAGTGCGCGCAAACCCCGTCCTGGCGAACTGGCCTTCAAGGAAGAGGGCTGAGCATGGCCGACGACCAACTGTTGCACACCCCGCCGCCCCTGCCCGCGCCCCTGGTGGCGTTCAACGGCCAGACGCCGCCCGCGCCGGCCTGGTTCGAGGCGGCGCTGGCCATTGAACCCGAGCGGTCAGTAATCCCTGTCGATGGCGTCGACATCGAGCTTCTGACCTGGGGCGAGGTCGGCAAGCCGGGCCTGCTGTTCCTGCATGGCAACGGCGCCCACGCCGACTGGTGGAGCTTCATCGCGCCCTGGTTCGCGAAAGACTGGCGGGTGGCGGCGATCTCCTGGGCCGGTATGGGCGGTTCGGGCTGGCGCGAGGCCTATTCGGCCCAGAGTTTCGCGGCCGAGGTGTTCGCTGCGGTCGAGGCGGCGGGGCTGGAGGCCGGCGGGGTCAAGCCGATCCTGGTCGGCCACTCGTTCGGCGGCTTTCCCACCCTCTATTGCGGAGTCGAGCACGCCGACCGTCTGCGCGGCATCATCATGGTCGATTCCAGCATCCAGCCGCCGGACAAGCGCTGGAAGGGGCCGCCGCCGCGCGCGGGGTTCGGCAACAAGGTCTATGAGACCCTGACCGAGGCCCTGGCCCGCTTCCGCCTGGCCCCGCCGCAGGCCTGCGAGAACCTGTTTATCGCCGACTACATCGCCCGCCGCTCGCTGAAGGAAGCCGATGGCGGCTGGACGTGGAAATTCGACCCGGCCATCTGGCAGCGGTTCTCCATGCCTGACCTTGGCGACCTGCTGACCCGCATCGCCTGTCCCGCTGCGCTGATGTGGGGCGAACGGTCCAACCTTATGCATGACGAAACCCTGGGCTATATGATCGATCAGATGCCCAAGGACGTCCTGCTCGTGCCGATTCCCGACGCAGACCACCATGTGATGATCGACCAGCCCCTGGCCTTCGTGGCCGGGCTGCGCGGCCTGCTCGCCGCCTGGCGATGACGCCGCCTGGGGGGGCGCCGGCCGGGATGGTGATGGTCTACATGCCCGACCGGGGCGTGGGCGACCTGATGTGGCACCTGCCGACCTTGCGGGCCATCGCCGCCCGGGCGCTGGAGGGCAGGGTTCTGCTGGCCGCGCGTCCGTCCAGCCGGGCGCGCGAACTGTTGGCCGGCGAGCCCTGTGTCGAGGTCGTCGACTATCTGGACTACCGCACCGGTGGCCTTCGTCACCTCGCCGAAATCGTGGACTTCTACCGCCTCTGCCGCCTGCGACGGCCGCGGGCGGTGTGGATCCTGGAAAAGATCGACCGTCCCGCCATCGGCGCCGCCCTGGCTGGGGTACGTGAGCGGCGCGGCTTTGGCCTGGGCCACAGCCAGGAACGCTGGCTGACCCACGGCCCCTTCTTGCCGCGCGCCATGCGCTCGGCCCACCGGATCGAGAAGCTTGCGGCGTTCGAGGCGGCTCACGGCCTGAAGGTCGCCAGCCGCGAACCGACCCTGATCCCCGTGCCCGCTGCGCTGAAGGGGGTCGAGCAGCGCTTCGGCCACTTGCCCAAACCGTGGATCGTCTACGGTGTCGGCGCCAGCGAACCGCGTCGTTGCTGGCCGCTGGATCGCTTTACCGGTCTGAGCGCCGCCCTGTCGGACCTCGGCGGCGCCCATTTCTGGCTGGGCGGACCGGGTGACAGCGCCGCAGTCGACGCCGAACTCAGACGCGCCGACGCCAGTTGCATCAACGTCAATGTCTGCGACCTGAAGCTGGACGCCGGCGCGGCCCTGTTGTCGCGGGCCGATCTTTTCATCGGCAATGATTCTGGGCCGCTCAATCTGGCCGCTTCGGTGGGCGTCACGTCGATCGGCCTGTTTGGCGATAGCCCGCCGCTGGACTATTCGCGCTTTCTTCGGCCAATTGTCGGCCCGCGAGGCGGCATGGCGGCTGTAACCGTCGAAAGTGTCGCGGGCATAGCCCGCTTGAGCCTTTAGGCCTGCCGTTGTAAGCGGCGGGTCTATCTTTTCTTCCCCAACGAGGACGACGACATGGCCGGCGACTACCACCGCGGTGAAATGGACATCCAGGAACAAGCTGCGACCTATGCCGCCTTTGGCGGCATGACCAAGTGGGGCTCGCTGGCGATCGCGGTTCTGCTGCTGACGATTACCATGTGGTTCTGCACGCCGGCCGGCTTCCTCGCCGGCGCGATCTCCGGATTCGTGCTGGCTGTCGTGGGCATTGTGTTTCTTCGCGAAAAGCCCGCTTCCTCACACTGACACCGGTGGACATCGGCATAGTTTCTCCCTGACGCGCGCGTAACGCCTCGACAAGAGGCAAGACTATCCCCTAAACAGCAGCGCAAGCTGACTGGGATAGCAGCGCTCTGGGAGGGGTATGCCGATGGCCGTCGTCGCCGTGACGAAAGAAACCCGCGGGGGTGAAACGCGGGTCGCCGCCACGCCTGAAACGGTGAAGAAATTGATCGCCGCCGGCTTCTCGGTGGTGATCGAAGCCGGCGCGGGCGCAGCCGCTTCCTACCCCGACGCCGACTATGAGGCGGCCGGCGCAAAGCTGGCCAAGACGGCGAAAGCCGCGATCACCGGCGCGGACGTACTGTTCAAGGTGCGCGCGCCCGAAGCGGCGGAGATCGCCGCCCTGAAGAGCGGCGCCATTGTCGCCGCCGCGCTCAATCCGCATCAGGACAAGGACACGCTCGCCGCCCTGGCCAAGGCCGGCGTCAGCGCCATCGCCATGGAGTTCATCCCGCGCATCACGCGGGCCCAGGTGATGGACATGCTGTCCTCGCAAGCCAATCTCGCCGGCTATCGCGCCGTGATCGAGGGGGCCGAGGCCTATGGCAAGGCCCTGCCGATGATGATGACCGCCGCCGGCACGATCGCTGCGGCCAAGGTGTTCATCATGGGGGTCGGCGTCGCCGGCCTGCAGGCCATCGCCACGGCCCGCCGCCTGGGCGCGGTGGTCACCGCCACTGACGTTCGCCCCGCCACCAAGGAGCAGGTCGAATCGCTGGGCGCCAAGTTCCTCGCCGTCGAGGACGAAGAGTTCAAGAACGCCCAGACCGCCGGCGGCTACGCCAAGGAAATGTCGAAGGAATACCAGGCCAAGCAGGCCGAACTGGTCTCCGCGCACATCGCCAAGCAGGACATCGTCATCACCACGGCGCTCATCCCTGGGCGGCCCGCGCCCAAGCTGGTCAGCGCTGAACAGGTCGCTTCGATGCGCGCCGGCTCGATCCTGGTCGATCTGGCCATTGAACAGGGCGGCAATGTCGTCGGCGCCAAGCTGAACGAGACCGTGGTCACCGCCAACGGCGCCAAGATCCTCGGTCAGGCCAACCTGCCGGGCCGGATCGCCACCGACGCCTCGGCGCTCTATTCGCGCAATCTCTTCGCCCTGTCGGGTCTGTTCCTGAACAAGGAGGGCGCCTTCGCCCCCGACTTCGAGGACGAGATCCTGAAGGCGGCCCTGGTCACCCAGGGCGGCGAAATCGTTCATTCATCTCTGAAGACCGCCTAAGCGCATAGAAAGGGAGGCTCCCATGGAAGCCGTCGACCCCACCGTGTTCCGTCTGGCGATCTTCGTGCTCGCCATTTTCGTGGGCTATTATGTCGTGTGGAGCGTGACACCCGCCCTGCACACGCCGCTGATGGCGGTGACCAACGCCATTTCCTCCGTGATCATCGTCGGAGCCTTGCTCGCCGCCGCCGCCCATGGCGGTACGGGCGAGGCCGCCACCAGCTCGGTCTGGATCTCCAAGGGGGCCGGCGCGATCGCCGCAGCCTTTGCGGCGGTCAATATCTTCGGGGGCTTCCTGGTCACCCAGCGGATGCTGGCCATGTACAAGAAGAAGGACAAGGCCAAGTGAGCGGCTTCGCCACTCTGACCCTGGCTGCGCTCGTCATCCTGATCATCGCCGCCTGCGTCTCGATGATGCTGCCCCGCAAGATGGCGACCGGCAACGGCGCCGCCTTCGCGCCAGCCTTCGTCCTGATCGCCATCGGGCTCAGCGCCAACGCCATCGGCCTGCAGGCCGGAATCAGCGGCGCTGCTGACATCCTTCGCTGGCTCTCGCCCTTTGCCGTCGGCATGGGCGCGGCTCTGCTGCTCGCCAATCTGCGCGCCGACAAGGCGCCGCCGCCGTCCGGGGGGACCTCCGAATGAACGCCAATCTCGCCGCCATCCTCTATATCGTCTCGGGTGTGCTGTTCATCCTGGCCCTGCGCGGCCTCTCTAGCCCGACCACCAGCCAGGCGGGCAACCGCAACGGCATGATCGGCATGGCCATCGCGGTCGGCACCACCCTGGCCACCCTGTGGAGCCAGGGCGCGCTGGACGTCATCACGCTGGGCCTGATCCTCGGCGGCGTCGCCGTCGGCGGTGGCGTCGGCGCGGTCATCGCCCGCAAGGTGCCGATGACCTCGATGCCGCAGCTGGTCGCCGCCTTCCACTCGCTGGTCGGCATGGCCGCCTGTCTGGTCGCCGTGGCCGCCATCTATACGCCGGCCGCCTACGGCATCGTCGGCGAGGATGGCCACATCCACCTCAACAGCCTGATCGAGCTGTCCCTGGGCCTGGCCATCGGCGCGATCACCTTCACCGGGTCGGTCATCGCCTTCGCCAAGCTGAACGGCAATATGGGCGGCGCGCCGATCATGCTGCCCGCCCGCCATCTGCTGAACATCGCCCTGGGCCTGGGCATCGTCGCCCTGGTCGTGGTGCTGGTGATGTCGGGCGGCGCGGCCATCTGGGCGTTCTGGGGCATCTTCGCCCTGGCCCTGATCATCGGCGTCACCCTGATCATCCCGATCGGCGGCGCCGACATGCCCGTCGTGGTCTCGATGCTCAACAGCTATTCCGGCTGGGCGGCGGCGGCCTTGGGCTTCACGCTGGAAAACACCACCCTGATCATCACCGGCGCCCTGGTGGGTTCGTCGGGGGCGATCCTGTCCTACATCATGTGCAAGGCGATGAACCGCTCGTTCGTCTCGGTGATCCTCGGCGGCTTCGGCGCCGCCGACGCCGTGGCGGGTCCCGGCGGCAAGGTCGAGAGCCGTCCGGTCAAGCAAGGTTCGGCCGACGATGCGGCCTTCATCATGAAGAACGCCAGCAAGGTGATCATCGTCCCCGGTTACGGCATGGCCGTCTCCCAGGCTCAGCACATCCTTCGCGAGATGTGCGACAAGCTGAAGGAAGAGGGCGTCGAGGTGAAATACGCCATCCACCCGGTCGCCGGCCGCATGCCCGGCCACATGAACGTGCTGCTGGCCGAGGCCAACGTCCCCTATGATGAGGTCTTCGAGCTGGAAGACATCAACAGCGAGTTCTCGACGGCCGATGTGGCCTTCGTGATCGGCGCCAATGACGTCACCAACCCGGCGGCCAAGACCGACCCGACCAGCGCCATCTACGGCATGCCGATCCTTGACGTCGAAAAGGCCCGCACGGTGCTGTTCATCAAGCGCGGCATGGCCTCGGGCTATGCCGGCGTCGAGAACGAACTGTTTTTCCGCGACAACACCATGATGCTGTTCGGCGACGCCAAGAAGATGGTCGAGGGGATCGTGAAGGGGCTCTGATCTTCCCCTCTGATCGTCCCGGATAAAGCAAAGGCCTCAGGTGATCCTGAGGCCTTTGTCGTTTCCGGGTGTCGCCTGGCCTGAACTCACCGGGCGGCCATCTCGACGGGCGCGGCGCTGGCGGCGAACTTCAGGGCTTTGCGCTGGCTGGTCGAGAGCTGGCGGTCGGCTTCGCGGCGGACCTCGAGGCGGCAGGCGCCGTAGGACAGGCTGGCGGTGTTGTTGCGGATCTTGGCGCGGCACAGGGTCCGGGCGGCGTTGTCGACGCGGGCCTTGAACACGGCGGCCTGGGCGGGGTTGGACAGGTTCAGGTCGCTGACCGCGATGCGGGCTTTCAGTTCGCCGGCGTTGGCGGCCTGGGTCAGGCCCAGGACGGGAATGGCTGCCAGGCTGAGGCTGGCGACAGTGGTCAGGCTCATGATGAACTTGCGCATTTGAAGTAATCCCTCGGTTTTGGTTTGTGTCCGGCGCTTTGCTGCGCCCCATGTCCAGAGGTTTACTTGCGAGTGTTCGTTAAGTCCCGTTACGTCTCAGTCATGACGTTTAATTTAGAGAATTACATGCGTTTAATGGAATAAAATTTCAGTAATGTTTGGAAGCATAGCTGCCGCTCTGGCGCGGGGTGATCGTGATCCTCACCTGCGCCACGGTGTCGCGACAGGGTGTCGCACCGTTCCGGGACCGAGCCGCGTCGGGGAGGGCGCCGATTATCTTGGCCGGAACGGCGCTCAGGCCCGTGGATCCTGTTCTCGGGATCGTCGCGGCGGACCGCGCCGGCGAATGCCAAGCATCGCCAAGTGGGATCGGCGGGCGACGCCTCGTCTTTCCCTGACCCGCACCGGCGTTACTCTTGATGAGGCCGGGTGAATATTGTTGTCGAAATCCCAGTGAAGATTTGCCGCCGTAGAGTACGCGTCCCTAACGTCACCGATCATCTGCCTAAAGGTGGATGAATGGTTAAGCTAAGCCCAGCTTTCGCCCAATAATACCGTCATCTAACCCGTCGATTCATGATCACGAAAGGTCGTTGTGAGACCAAGTGCGACTTCGCACGGTCCCCAGGTCGACCGCCCGTCTTTGAGGAAGCGGATTCTTGACGTCACAGACCCTCGTTGCCCGACCTGCCTATTCCCGCGCCGCCTTCCTCGCCCTGGCAGGCGCGCTCGCGACGGTATGTGCGCTCAACGCGGGCTCGGCCCTGCGGGCCTTCGCCGGCGAACCCGACCTGGCGTCCGCGCCCGTGGCAGAGGCGCCGCCTGTCGAGATTGCGCCACCGCCTCCTCCGCCGCCGGCCTTCGTGTTCGACACCCCTTTGCCGGGCCGCGTGGTCAATTCGCCGTTCGGCCTTCGCCAGTTGCCGTGGGAAGAAAACGGCCGGCTGCATGAGGGCGTCGACATCGCCGCACCGACCGGTTCGGCGATCCGGGCCGCTACCGACGGGGTGGTCGTCCGAGTGGGCGCCAGCGGCTCGTACGGCCGTTTCGTGGAGATCGCCCACAAGGACGGCTTCAGGACGATGTACGCCCATCTGGGCGCCACAGCGCGGGGTGTTAAGCCCGGGATGTACGCCCGGCGCGGCCAGACGATCGCCTATGTCGGCAGCAGTGGCCGCTCGACAGGCGCGCACCTGCATTTTGAATTGCGCCGCAAGGGCAAGCCTCTCAATCCCTCCTTCTTCCTGGGACAGACCTTCGCCGAGGCTGACGACCTGCCTTTGCGCGCCGCCGCCCGCGTGCCCCGCAAGGTGCGGATGGCCCAGGTGTCCAACTGGCCAGAGAGTGTGAAGCCGACCAAGAGCAAGGCCGGACGGGTCCAGACCCGCAGTTCCGTCGCCGATAGCTGAGACAGGGCCCTCGACGCGTCACGATCGCCCGGTAAGGTAAGGACCATGCTCAAGGTCCTCGTTCGCGGTTTTGCCGGTGTCGCTGCTTTTCTCGTTTCCTTTATCGCCCTGGGGGGCGTGATGAGCGCCGCCAGCGCGCCTCGTCCTCGCGGCGAGATGGTCCAGATCGATCCGGGTCGCAGCCTGCGCCTGGTCTGCGAAGGCCCGCGCAGCGATCGCCCGGCGGTCTGGCTGGAGGCCGGCGCCTTTGGCTTCGCCGCCGACTGGGGCGCCACCCAGGAGGCCCTGACGACGGCCGGCTGGCGCTCCTGCGCCTATGACCGGGCCGGCATGGGCTATTCGCCGGCGGGACCGGCGCCGCGCGACGGCCTGGCCATCGTCGCGGACTTTGAAAAGCTGGTCGTCGCCTCGGGCGAGCCGGGGCCCTACATTCTGGTCGGCCACTCGATGGCGGGGCTGCGGCTGCGCCAGTATGCGGGCCAGAACCCCGGCAAGATCGCGGGCCTGGTCCTGGTCGACGCGGCGACGCCCGAGGCGGCCCTGAACCCCCGCATGAGCGGCTTCATCAAGGCCTTTGCGACGGCCTCGCGCTGGGCGGCGCGGGGCGCTGCGCTGGGGCTCTACAAGCCGCTGGCGCATACGGGGATGGGCGACAAGATCGGCCTGCCCAAGGCGGCCGGGGCCGAGAAGCGCTGGGCCTTCGCCAGTGGCCGCCATAACCGCACCTCGGCCGACGAGGTCGCGTTGTGGGCCATGGCCTCGGACCAGGCCGCCCTGCAGCCGCCCTATGATCCTGACTGGCCGGTGGCCGTGGTCACCGCCGGGCCCCTGAAGGGCCGCGAGGCGTGGAAGGCGATCCAGGCGGCGCCGGCGAACGCCTCGCGCCACGGTCTGGTCGACCATGTCGAGGCGGCCAGCCATACCCGGCTGCTGGGCCGCGACTTCGCCGACCGCATCGTCAAGGCCGTGGCCTTCGTGGCCGGCCCGCGCGAGGCCGCTCAGTAGCAGCCCAAAACGACGAAAGCCGCGCGGATCGCCGCGCGGCTTTCGAGAGTCTTAGACGGTGAGGCTAAAGCCTACCGAGCGCCGACCGGCTTCTTCGGCATCGGGATCAGGCCTTCGCGCTGGGCGCGCTTGCGGGCCAGCTTGCGGGCGCGGCGAACCGCTTCGGCCTTTTGACGGGCGCGCTTTTCCGACGGCTTCTCATAGTGCACGTGCCGCTTCATTTCGCGGAACGAGCCTTCGCGTTGCATCTTCTTCTTCAGGGCCTTGAGGGCCTGATCGACGTTGTTGTCGCGGACGAAAATCTGGACCAGGGGTCTCTCTCCATTCGACGGCCCGACCAATGTCCCGAGTCCCTCTCAGGGGCCGGGCGGGCGAACAAAACCTGATAAATCCGGAAGAGGGGCTTCCGGGAAACGAGGGGCGGCTGATAGCAGAGTGAATGGGCCCTGTCCATGCGCGACGCGGCCTAAACCACGGTGTAGACTCGGATTCATGAGCAAGGCAGCCCAAGACGGAAACCAGACGGAAAGAAGTTGGGCCGATGAGGCCGAACAGCGGGTGCTGGACGAAGCCGTGCGCCTGGCGCCGGCCGCCGGCTGGAACGCCCGGCTGACCGAGCGCGCCGCCCAGGCGGCGGGCCTGTCGCCCGGCGAGACCCAGCTGCTGCTGCCCGAAGGCGCAAGGGATCTGGCGGCCCTGCTGTCGCGACGCCATGACGCGGCGGCGCTGCGGACCCTGGCCGCTCTCGATCCCGGCACGCTGAAGATCCGCGAAAAGATCCGCGCCGGTGTGGTAGCCCGCCTCGACGCCGTGGGCGCCGACGCCGGGGTCATGCGCCCCCTGGCCGCCTTCCTGGCCTTCCCGACCAACCTGGCCCTGGCCCTGCGCCTGACCTGGGAAAGCGCTGACGGTCTCTGGCGCTGGGCGGGCGATACAGCCACCGACGAGAACCATTATTCCAAGCGGGCGATTCTGTCGGGCATCCTGGTCTCGACCCTGGCCGTTGACATGGCCTCGGGCCGCGCGTCGGCCCTGACGCATCTGGACGCCCGCATCGACAACGTCATGGCCTTCGAGAAGTGGAAGGCCGGGATCAAGCCGATGGACCTGGCCAGCGAGCTGGTCACGGCCCTGGCGAAGATGCGCTACGGACGGGGCTAGCGATTGATCCTCCCCTCCCGGGGGAGGTGGCCCGGAGGGCCGAAGGGGGCAGCTCCGAGATTGCGGTGGTGGCCCCCTCAGTCGCTTCGCGACAGCTCCCCCAGAGGGAGAGCAGCCACGGTTTCGCGGCCTCGCGCTTTCGCTGCGATGGGAATGGGAAGGGTCGCGGAGCGTCCGGGCCTCGCCCGGATGAGTGAGTAGTAAATACCGTTTCGACGAAGACAGACGCTCCGCGTGATCGTTATCCCTCTGGCCGGGGTGCGCAGGCCTGTTCAGCCTTTTGCCCCACCCGGGCTTTGCCCTCCTCGCGACGGACCCAGCCTTGGGCTGCAGCCACGCCGATTCCGGAGGAACCCGGAGCGAACCTTCGGACGGGCGGAGGCCTTGGCTTGCCCCCGATAGGCGGGTTTACGTCACCCGCCCTCTCTTTAAACCGGCCGCCCGGGCCTTGGCCCGAACGGTGGTCCCGCTCGATCACCCCTGACAGCCGTCTCAGTCGCCGGCCGGACGCCCTTCCCGTGCTGTCAGGTGAGATTGATTATGCGGGCGGTTTCGGCGCGTCTGATGGGCGCGATCAAGTTTTTTACAAGCCGTTGATCTGGCTTGAGTTTGTTCCGAAGATAACGGGGATTGAGCGCGGCCTATCCCCGTTCTCGCCCAACAACGCTCGTCATCCCAGGCGGCGAAACCGAGCCGGGGGCAAGCCCCGGGATGACGGGTTTTTTTATGGGAAAGGTGCGGGCCTCTGCTCTCGACCCACCCCCAACCTACGATCAGCACGTCTGCTTTGAGCATTGGCTGCGGACCAAGGTTAGTGGGTTCGAGCGCTCCGCCGCTACAGCCCCAGCCCCGCCACCGAAGACGCCTTGAGCGCCGCCTGCGCCGCCGGGCTGATCGGCACCGCCTTGCGGGCGTCGAGGTCGAAGGTGATGGCCACGGCCTCTGACGTGCCCCAGGCCAGGCCCGTGGCGGGATCGATCATCCAGTGGGCCATGCGCATGGTGCGCGGGTCGGCGCCCATCAGGCCCGAGCGCAGCTCGACCCGGTCGCCGGCCTGGGGCCAGCGCAGATAGGCCAGCCGGTATTCCAGCACCGCCCCGCCGAACCGCGTCGGCTTGTGGTCGGCGTGGTCGACGATCACATCGCGGAACGGGCCGATGAAGCTGCCGATGCCGTCCGACACCCGGCCGATGAACTGCTCGGCGCGCATGCGGCCAAAGACGTCGCATTCGGTCGGCGACAGGGCGCCCAGACCGATCCGTTGCAGACCCAGCGCCTGGGCGCGCTCGAGGCTGGCGGTGGGGGTGAAGGGCGACAGGTCGATGCTGCGGGCGCGGGCCTTCTCGGGGACCTCTACCATCAGGGCTGCGGCCCGCTCGCGGGTGATCCTGGGCCAGGGAAACACCTCGCCCTCGCGCGGCGTGGCGTGGACGACCGTGGTCTGGAAGGTGGCGGCCAGTTCGCCGGTGGCCGAATGGACCAGCAACTGCAGCAACCGGGCTTCAGTGTCGGTGATCTCGATCACCCCGCCCAGCATGTGCAGGGTCGCGCCGGCATGGGCCTCGCGCAGGAAGCGGACGTGATGCTCCTTCACCAGCAGGGTGGCGTTGGCGTAGGGGGTGAAGGCGTGGGGCAGGCCCAGCTCGGCCGCCAGCCCGGCCAGGCCCTCCATGGCGCGGACGATATAGTGGCGCACATTCATGTGCCCCATCTCGTCGCAGTCCCAGGTGTTGACGCCTCCGCGCCAGATCTCGACGCCGGGCAGGGTCTCAGCGGTCGTCATGGGCGAGGTCTCGGCAGGTTGAACAGTTGTTTGAGCGTAGCGGGGTTTGCTTGGGGTAGGCAATCACGGGGATTGTCATCTTCCCCCTACGGGGGAGGAGCGCGTAGCGCGGAGGGGGCGAGTCCGGACGAACTCACCACTTGCCCCCACCTGACCGCTTCGCGGTCGTCCGCCCCCGTCGGGGGCGGATGAAGTCAGCCCCGACAGGCCCCGCACAGCCCGTGCGCCTCGATCGTCACCCCGGTCAGGACATAGCCGGCCGCCGCGCCGGCGGCGATGATCTCGGCGCTGGCCCGGGGCTCGATTTCGCGGGTGGCGCCGCAGCAGTCGCAGATCAGGAAGGCGGCAGCGTGGCCGTCAGCCTCCTTGCGGCAGGCGACATAGGCGTTGAGGCTCTCGATGCGGTGGGCGAAGCCCTGCTTTTCCAGGAAATCCAGCGCGCGATAGATGGTCGGCGGCTTAGCCTGGGGGCCATCGACGGCATAGGTCGAGATCAGGTCATAGGCCTTCACCGGCTGGCCGGCCTGCAGCAGCAGTTCCAGCACCCGGCGACGGGGCGCGGTCAGCCTTTGCTCGGCCGCCACGCAGCGCGCTTCGGCGGCCTCGAGCTCGGCCGCGAGGGCGGAACCGGCGACGCCGTGGTGGTCGTGATCGTGCTCGCAAGCGGCGTGATGGGCCATGGCCAAGAGGTAGAGGCGCGCGGCCTCTCCCGCAAGCTCAGAGCAGGGGCTGGGCGATCAGGGCGGCCTCGGCGTCGCAGTGGGTCTTGTCGGGCGCGGGGCCCGCCGCGCGGGCGGCGTCCAGCTCGGCGCGGACGGCGGCGAGGTCAGCCTGGAAGGCGGGGGAGGTCTTCAGGGCCGCGAACAGGTTCTGGGCGTTCGTCCGGCCGGCCTCGACCGAACTGGCGTTGTGGACCCCGCAGGCAATGCGGCTTTCGCCAAAGGCCCTTGCCCGGGCCAGGATCGCCTCGGCCCGGTCGGGCGCGGCCTCGGCCAGAACCAGACCGACGCTCCAGCCCCAGGTCGAATGGCCGGACGGATAGTCCGGCGACAGCGACAGGCCCGGGCTCTTCTTCACGCAGATCGGCCCCGCCGCCGACAGGTAGGGCCGGGGGCGTTTGTATTTCAGCTTGGGTCCGGCCACGGCCGAGCGTACGTCCCGGCTCATCCGCAGCAGGGTGGCGGCCAGTTTCGGGGTGGTCTGCAAGGTCGGGGTGACGCCGAGCGCGCAGGCATAGCCTTCGAGGATGCGCTCCTCGACATTGTCGGCCTTGGCCAGCGACCAGCGCGGCGTGTCCTTCAGCGAGCGGGTGGCCAGGAAGATCTCGCGGTCGCGCAGGCCCCCGGGCGAGCCCTTGGCGGGCGGCGGCGGCAGGTGGTCGCGCGCGTCGAACATGCCCTTGGCCAGGTAGCGACCGTCCGGCGCGCCCGCCGGGACGGTGGCGCAGCTGGCGAGGAGCAGGCCGGCGAGACCGATGGTCCAGGAAGAACGCCAAGAAGCCGACATGAAAAAGGTCCCCGAAATCGCTTTCGAGGACCCTGCATTTTCAAACCGTGGGCATCAAGCCTACTTGCCGAACAGCTTGTTCCAGCGCGGACGCTCGCGGCCCTTCCAGGCTTCGCGGTGATAGGCGTCCGAGGCGATCAGCGGCACCACGGTGGTGGCTTCGGCGAACACCATCTGCTCGTGGGTGGTGTTGACCTTGCCCCAGCTGGCGGCCTCTTTCAGGGTCGAGGAGCTGCAGGCGCCGTCGCGCACGTCGGCCACGGTGATCTGGATGGCGTACTTGTGCATGTCGGCCTCGACGCCGAGGATCTCGGCGCAGACCACGGTGTCCTGGGCGAAGTTCTTGGGAACGCCGCCGCCCACCATGAACAGGCCCGTCGTGCCGGCTGCGATCTTGATGTCGGTCAGTTCGCGGAAGTCGGCGACCGCGTCGATCATCAGATAGGGCTGCTTGGCGGCGATGCGCTCCTTCTGGTGCTTGACCAGACCAAAGCCAGCCGAGCTGTCGACGAAGGCCGGGCAGAAGATCGGCACGCCCTGCTCATAGGCGGTCTGGATCAGCGAGCCGGGCTTCTTGGCGTTGCCCTCGGACAGCCACTTGCCCATTTCCCAGATGAACTCGCGGCTGGAATAGGCGCGCGGCTCCAGGGCGTTGCAGATCTCCAGGATCGTGTGATCGCAGTTCTGGAGCTCTTCTTCGTCGATATAGGTGTCGTAGATGCGGTCGATATAGTTCTCGCGCAGCACGTTGTCGTCGACGGCGCCGGCGGCCTGATAGTGCTTGAAGCCCAGGGCTTCGAAGAAATCCATGTCGACGATCGAGGCGCCGGTGGCGACCACGGCGTCGATCATGCCGTTCTGCACCATGTCGCGATAGACGTGCATGCAGCCGCCGGCCGAGGTGGAACCGGCCAGGATCAGCCACGGCGAGCAGGACTTGTCTTCCAGGGCCATGTTGAAGATGTCGGCGGCGCGGGCGGTGTCGCGGCTGCTGAACGACATCTTGCGCATGGCGTCGATGATCGGGCGGGCGTCGAAGGACGCGATGTCGATGTGCTCGACCACGTTCTGGAGCAGCTCGGCCTTGGAGTTCGGAACGGGAGCGTTCATCGCTTCGGTTTCCCTGACTTTGGACGCCCGTCGTTGAAGGCAAGCTCTTCGCCGGGACGGAGCAACCGGCGGGAGCGGAAATACGAACCGCGCTCGACGTCCTTGAACGTCGAGCGCGGCGCGCGGTTTAACTCAGAAATGATCTAGTGGCGAACGGTGTCGAACTAGCGACGGCGCTTGCGCTTGCCGGCCGCACCCTTGGGGCGCGAGAAGCGAACGACCTTGCGCTCTTCCGACTCCGGCTTGTGGGTCGGGATCGAGCGCTTGGCCAGGCCGTACATCGAGGCCATGGGCGCGTCCTGGACCTCGACGGTCTCGTTCTCGCCAAAGCCGTTGAAGCGGGTCGACATGGCCACGCCATAGGCGCCCAGCATGCCGATCTCGATGTAATCGCCCTCGTCGACGCTTTCCGGCAGATAGAACGGGCCGGGCATGTGGTCGATGCTGTCGCAGGTGGGGCCGTAGAAGCGGAAGGGCTTGAGGCTGTCTTCGACCATCTCGCCGCCCGCCGGGCCGTTCTTGCGATACAGCTTGACCGGGAAGGGCCACTTCATGTGCGCCGCGTCGAACAGCGAGCCATAGGACCCGTCGTTCAGATACAGCGCGTCGCCCTTTTTCAGCTCGACCTTGACCAGCAAGGAGGAGGCTTCTGCCACCAGGGCCCGGCCGGGTTCGCACCACAGCTGGGTCGACTCGTGGACCATCATCTCGGCGAAGCCGCGATCAATGGCGGCCAGATATTCGGACATGACCGGCGGCACCATGCCGGGATAGATCGACGGGAAACCGCCGCCCACATCCACCACATCGGCCAGCACGCCGGCGCGAACCAGGGCCCGCGAGGCCTGGGCCATGGCCGCCTGATAGGCGGTGGGCCGCATGCACTGGCTGCCGACATGGAAGCTGACGCCCATCAGGTCCTGGGTGGCGCGACGGGCGGCCAGCAGCAGGGCCGGGGCCGCATGCGGCTCGACGCCGAACTTGCCCGACAGGCTGTAGGCCGCGCCCTCGGCCTGCACGCCCATGCGGACGATCAGGTTGAGGTCCTTGGCGTTGCCGGTCGCGTCCTGGATCTTGGCCAGCTCTTCGTGGGTGTCGAACGAGAACGTCCGCACGCCATGATCGAAATAGGCGGCCGAGATCGCCACCCGGCTCTTGACCGGGTGCATGAAGGCCATGCGCGAGCCCGGGGCGTGTTCGCTTACCAGCTCGATCTCGTTGAGCGACGCGACGTCGAACGACCGCACGCCGGCGTCAACCAGCTCGCGGATCACCCACGGCGAAGGGTTGGCCTTCACCGCGTAAAAGACGTCGCCTTTAAATTCAGCCTGGAACCAGCGCGCCGCTACGGACACCGCGTCGGGTCGCACGAGTGCGACGGGACGTTCCGGTGACCGCTCACGGACCAGGTCCAGGGGTTCATGGTACGTGTGCAATTCACGTAGACCCCTGCAAAAGTTAAACCTAGCCGGCGTTAGCAGCGCTTATGAGGACTTCGGGTCCGCCGGAGCCGTGCGAAATAGGGGCATAGCCCCCCGATGTAAAGTCCCTTTTGGGGGCCGGTCCTGAGGTGATTTGATCCACCCTCTGTCACAAATCCATTGCGAACCGCCGCCAAAGCGGTGAACGCATTCCCCTTGGCCAGAAACCCCGTTAAGGATTCGCCCCGACCATGACGTCGGACCCAGTTCTCTCGATCCGCGCCGCCTCGAAGACCTTTGGGTCTCGTCGGGCGCTGGACGCCGTTTCGCTCGACGTTCGTCGCGGCGAGATGATCGCGCTCATCGGCCCCTCGGGCTCGGGCAAATCCACGCTGCTGCGTTCGATCGATGGTCTGCAGACCATCGACGCGCCGAAAGACGACAAGAGCGGTGACGGCGTGATCACCGCCTTCAGCGGGCCCGTACAGGCTCGGGGCAAGGTCAGCGACCAGGTCCGCAAGGCCCGGGTGCGCATCGGATTCATCGCCCAGCAGTTCAACCTGGTGGGCCGCCTGTCGCTGTTCAGCAATGTAGCTCTTGGCTCACTGGGGCGCATCCCGTTCTGGCGCGGCGTGTTCGGCGCCTGGCCCGACGAGACCAAGGCCGCGACCATGGCCGCCCTGCACCGGGTGGGGGTCTCCGACTACGCCGCCCAGCGCGCCAACACGCTTTCCGGTGGCCAGCAGCAGCGCGGCGCGATCGCCCGGGCCCTGGTCCAGAAGGCCAAGATCATCCTGGCCGATGAGCCGGTGGCGTCGCTGGATCCGGTCTCGGCCCGCAAGGTCATGGAGATCCTGCGCGATCTCAACAAATCCGACGGCCTGACCGTGGTCGTCACCCTGCACCAGGTGGACTACGCCCTGCGCTACTGCGACCGGGTCGTGGCCCTGAAGGCCGGCAAGAAGGTCTATGACGGCCCGGCCGACGGCCTGAAACGCGAACAACTCATCGACATCTACGGCCCGGAATTCGAGGACGTATTCTGGGAAGGAGCTCCGCAATGATCCGCCGCAGCCTGTTTATCGCCGCCGCAGCCACCCTGGCCCTGTCGGCCTGCTCGCCCAAGCCGGTCGCCGAGGGGCCCAAGGACACCATCGTGTTCTCGATCCTGTCGACCGAGTCGGCCCAGAACATGGAGAGCTACTGGAAGCCCATCCTGGCCGACATGGAAAAGCAGACCGGCATGAAGGTGAAGCCGTTCTTCTCGTCCAACTATTCGTCGCTGATCGTGGCCATGGCCGCCGACCAGACCGATGTGGGCTGGTTCTCCAACCAGTCGGGCCTGGAAGCCGTGCGCCGCTCGGGCGGCGAGGTTTTCGCCCGCACCTTCGATCCGTCGGGCACCGACGGCTACAAGTCGGTGATCATCGTGCCGGCCGACAGCAAGCTGACGCTGCAGGATCTGCTGAAATGCGACAAGACGCTCGACTTCGGCATCGGCGACAAGAAGTCGACCTCGGGCACCCTGGCGCCGATGACCTATGTGTTCATCCCGGCCGGCAAGAAGCCTGACACCTGTTTCAAGACCGTGCTCAGCGCCAGCCATGACGCCAACCTGTTCGCGGTGGCCAACAAGAAGCTGGACGCGGCGACCAACAACACCACGGCCCTGCGCCTGAACGGCGATCGCGGCGCGGCCCAGCTGAACAAGGTCAAGGTGATCTGGGAATCGCCGACCCTGCCCGAAGATCCGATCGTCTGGCGCAAGACGCTGGATCCGGTGACCAAGGAAAAGGTCCGCCAGTTCTTCCTGACCTATGGCCAGGGCGATACGCCCGTAGCGGCCCAGCAGCGCGCCAACCTGGCCAAGCTGTCGATGGGCGGCTTCCTGGCCGCCGACGACACCCACCTGCTGGTGGTGCGCGAAATGGAAGCCCTGGAGCAGTTTGGCCTGGCCAAGGAAACCGGCGACGCGGCCAAGATCGCCGCCGCCCAGAAGACTCTCGACGGGGTCAAGGCCGAACGTCTCGCCGCCGAGGGCAAGGCCGGTCTGCCCGCGCCGGCCAACTGAGCCTGTCCATGAGCAGCGACACCATTCCGCCGCCGCCGAAGAAGTCGGCCTCGGCCCTGGCCTTCGACATCCTGCTGTGGGGCGGGGTGATCGGCCTGCTGATCATCAGCTTCAGGCCGGCCGAGATCGACAAGTTCCCGCAGCTGTTCACCGAAGCGGGCCGCATGCGCGAGTTCGCCACCGGCTTCTTCGCGCCGTTCGGCGACGCCAAGCTGTTCATGGAAATGGACTGGTCCACCTATATCGGCAAGATGTGGCAGACCATCCAGATGGCGCTGTGGGGCACCGCCCTGGCCATCATCGTCGCCATTCCGCTGGGCCTGCTGGGCGCGCGCAATATCACCCCGGTGTGGATCCAGCAGCCGGTGCGCCGGGCGCTGGACCTGATCCGTTCGCTGCCCGACCTGGTGGTGGCCCTGATCTTCATCACCGCCGTGGGCCTGGGGCCGTTCGCCGGCGTCATGGCCCTGATGTTCAACACCGGCGGCGTGCTGGCCAAGCTGTTCGCCGAGGCGGTCGAGTCGATCGACAAGGGCCCGGTCGAGGGCGTGCGCGCCACCGGCGCCGTGCCCTTGCAGGAAATCGTCTGGGGCGTGATCCCGCAGGTCGCACCGCTGTGGACCAGCTATGCCCTGTACCGCTTCGAATCCAGCAGCCGCTCGGCCACCGTGCTGGGGCTGATCGGGGCGGGCGGCATCGGCCAGGTGCTGCTGGAATCCGTCAACGGATTTCAGTACGACCAGACCGGCTGCATCGTGCTGGTCATCGTGGTGGCCGTGTCGCTGATTGACCTGCTGTCGCAGATCATTCGCAGCCGTTTACTCTGACGACTGAGGATTATGTGTCTAGTTGGCCACAGGTTAACCCCTTGAAAACGCTTGTCGTCAGGCTGTCACAAATCGGTGCCTGAACCGTCATGGGAGCCCGTTAAGCCGCTGTAATCCTGATCCCGCTCCTCGAAAGAGGGGTGAGAGGCCAGGGGCAGCCTTAAGGGGAATTCTCACATGATCACCAAGACCTCGCTGGTCGGCGGGTCCGCGCTGGGCGTCATGCTCGCGCTCGGCCTGGGCGTTTCGGCTCAAGCTCAAGAAACGACCACCAGCTGGAAGGGCGCGCCTCAGTTCGCCAACGACACCCTGACCTTCAAGGTCCGCGGCCGCGTGTACGAAGACGTCGTCTATCAGGACGTCGATCGCACCGGTACCGGCGTTGACTTCAAGGCCTGGAACACCCGCCTGCGCACCGCCCGTCTGGGCGTCGAAGGCACCTGGAACGGTCAATGGGCCTACAAGGCCGAGGCCAGCATTTCCAGCGGCGGCGGCGCCACCCAGTGGGAAGACCTGACCCTCGAGTACAAGGCCACTGAAACCACCTCGATCATCGTCGGTAACTTCAAGACCGTCTCGCTCGAGGACATCACCTCGTCGCGCTACAACACGATGATGGAACGCGGTGCGTTCAACGACTTCATCAACGCCGGTCGCGTGATGAACCTGCAAGTCAAGACCAACGGCCCCAACTGGACCGCCGCCGTCGCTCTGTCGGGCGACAGCCTGAACAACGCCGATGTCGCCACCAACTCGGCCACGGGCTCCAAGGAAACGTTCGGCTACAACGGCCGCTTCACCATCGCGCCGATCGTCACCGACACCACCACCCTGCACCTGGGCGTCTGGGGCCGTTACCGCGATCGCGGCGACCAAGCCAACTTCACCTATCAGGTCCGCAACAACACCAACTACGGCGCGCGTTACACCTCGTCGGGCGCCGTTGGCGTCCACGACAAGACGATCGGCCTGGAAGCCGCCCTGCTGCACAAGCAGTTCTCGCTGCAGACCGAATACGCCCGCATCACCGCCGACCGCACCGGTACGGCTTCGGACGTTGAGCTGGACTCCTTCTACGTCACCGGCAGCTTCTTCCTGACCGGCGAGACCCGCCGTTACGAAGCCGCTCGCGGCGAGTTCAACCGCACGCGCATCCTGTCGCCGGTCACCGCCGGTGGCATGGGCGCCTGGGAAGCTGCCCTGCGTTATGACTCGGTCGACCTGACCGACCTGAAGGGCGTGGCCACGGCCGGCAAGTACACCGCCCTGACCGCTGGTCTGAACTGGTATCCCCACCCCTACGTCCGTTTCCAGGCCAACTACACCAAGGCCCAGAACGACAACCCTCTGACCACGGGCGTCAACACGCAGCTGAACGATGTCGACGTCGACACGTTCCAGATGCGCGCCCAGTTCGACTTCTAAGACCTGACTATCAAGCGGGCCGCCTGACGCGGCCCGCTTCCTCCCCACGCCTTAGAGATTTCCAGGAGTTCTCCATGAAGAAGCTTCTTTCCTGCGCGGCCGCCGCCGTGGCCCTGTCGGGCCTCGCCGCCGTTCCCGCCCACGCCGCCCGCGACTATGTCTGGGCTGCCGGCTCCTCGACCGTTTTCCCCTTCTCGACCCGCGTGGCCGAGAACTTCGCCAAGAAGACCGGCAAGAAGGCCCCCAAGGTCGAATCGCTGGGCACCGGCGGCGGCATCAAGCTGTTCTGCTCGGGCGCCGGTGAAGGCTTCCCCGACATCGCCAACGCCTCGCGTCCGATGAAGAAGTCCGAGTTCGACGCCTGCGCCGCCAAGGGCATCAAGGACATCGTCCAGATCAAGATCGGCTTCGACGGCATCGTTGTCGCCACCGACAAGGACGGCGCTGACTACAACTTCAAGACCGAGCACCTGTTCCTGGGCCTGTCGGCCCAGATCCTGAAGGGTGGCCAGTGGGTCAAGAACCCCAACAACAGCTGGGATGACGTCGGTCCGGGCCTGCCGGGCAACCGCATCCAGGTCTATGGCCCGCCGCCCACCTCGGGCACCCGCGACGCCTTCGTGGAACTAGGCATCGAGGCCGGCGCCCGCAAGTTCCCCACCGCCGACGAACTGCGCTCGAACAACGAAAAGCTGTTCAAGCAAAAGGTCGACCCGCTGCGCGCTGACGGCTGGATCGACGCTGGCGAGAACGACAACGCCATCGTCGGCACCCTGACCAAGACCCCCGGTTCGCTGGGCGTGTTCGGCTATTCGTTCCTCGAAGAGAACATGGACAAGGTGAAGGGCGCCAGCGTCAACGGCGTGAAGCCCAACGCCCAGACCATCTCGGACGGCTCCTATCCGCTGGCCCGTTCGCTCTACATCTACGTCAAGAAGTCCAGCATCGGCGTCACGCCGGGCCTGGCCGAGTTCCTGTCGGAGTTCACCTCGGACGCCGCTTCGGGTCGCGGTGGCTATCTGCAGGGTCGCGGTCTGATCCCGCTGCCCCCCGGCCAGCACGAAGCCCAGAAGAACGTGGTCAAGAACAAGACCTCGATGGCGCGTCCGGCCTCGTAAGACGCCTAATTTTTTCCCCGACCAAACTTACCTCGCCGCGGCCCTATGGGCCGCGGCGATTTCTTTTGTATAGTGGGTCAACGGTTCACCCTCGCCGCGCAAGGAAGTCAGGGTCGCGGTCGCCGTCCGGCGCCGTGTCATTGACCCCCTAGGGCTATGATCCTCCTCGCGCTCGCTGTCGTATTTCTCCTCGTTCTGCTGAACGGGGTTTTCTCCATGTCTGAACTGGCGGTTGTCTCCGCCCGCCGGGCCCGGCTCCAGACCTTCGCCGATCGCGGTGACAAGGGCGCCAAGCTGGCCCTGGCCATGGCGGAGCATCCGACCCGGTTCCTGTCGGCCGTGCAGGTGGGCATCACCCTGATCGGCATCCTGGCCGGCGCCTATGGCCAGGCCACCATCGCAGCGGCGCTCGACCTCTGGCTTGAGCCGATGCCGGTGGTCGGGCCGCATTCCGAGGCCATCGCCACCATCGTGGTGGTCATCGGCCTGACCTATGTCTCGGTCATTCTGGGCGAGCTGGTGCCCAAGCGCCTGGCCCTGCTGTTCCCCGACGCCATCGCCCGCCGCATGGCGCCGTTCCTGGCCATTGTCGCCCTGGTGCTGCGCCCCTTCGTGACCATCCTGACCGTCTCGACCGCCGCCATCCTCAAGCTGATGGGCGTGCGCGACGAGCGGACCAACGACATGACCGCCGAAGAGGTCGAGACCGTCCTCGCCGAAGGCGCCGACGCCGGGCTGATCGAGCCCGAAGAGCGCTCGATGATCCAGGAAGTGCTGCGCCTGGGCGACCGCCCGGTGCGCGTGGCCATGACCCCGCGCCGCGACCTGTTCTGGATCTCGCTGGCCGACACGCCCGAGGAGATCCTGGCCGAGATCCGCAGCTGCCGCTATTCGCGCATCGTGGTCGCCACCGATGATGATCTCGACGGCGATATCGGCGTGGTCCTGAAGAAGGATCTGCTCGACGCAGCCCTCTCCGGTGGCCCGATCGACGTGCTCGCCCACGTCCAGCAGCCTATCGCCATCCCCGAGACCATGTCGCTGCTGCGCGCCATGGCCCTGTTCAAGCAGACCCCGCTGCACATGGCCCTGGTGGTCGACGAGTTCGGCTCGGTTCAGGGGGTGATCACCCCCATCGACCTGCTGGAAATGATCGCCGGCGACTTCCCCGAGAGCCACGACGACACCGAGACCCGCATCCTGCGTCGCGAAGACGGCTCATGGCTGGTCGACGCCCGCCTCGACATCCAGGAACTGAACGACGCCCTGGGCGAGGCCTTCGAAGCCGAGGGCGGTTACCACACCGTGGCTGGCCTGATCCTCGACCGCCTGGGCCGCATCCCCCGCGAGGGCGAGATCGTCGAACTGGGCGGCTTCGATGTCGAGATCGTCGACATGGACGGCTCGCGGATCGACAAGGTGATCCTCAAGCCGTGCCTGCGGCGCAAGGGCGAGGCGGATTAGGGGGCGGGCCGGGCGCAGACGGAGGTTTGAGTCCGTCCTCAGGCCGGCTGATGCCGAGCCGGGCTCAGGGCCTCATCGATCTCCTGCGCCGTTTGCCGGGCGCCGCGCATGACGCCCACAAGGGTGGCCGAGGCAAAGCCCGTCCACTCGCCGTAGCCTACCAGCCACAGACGGGGCTCCTGGATTGATCGGGTCCCGTCGACCGCCACCTTGCCCTCGGCATTGACGACGCCCAGTGGGGTCAGGTGCTTCAGGACGGGTCGAAAGCCGGTGCACCAGAGGACCGCATCGACCTGTGTCTCGCTTCCGTCCGCCCAGATCACCCCGGTCTCCGTGAACCGGTTGAAGGGCCGCACCGCCTTGAGGACGCCGCGAGCTCGCGCCTCCTGAACGGCCGGAATCATGACGATATCGCCAAGGCCGCCCGGCGGCGGCCCCGCAGGCCCCGTCCCGTCCTGGGCTTTCCAGCGCGCCGTGGCGCGTTCGAACAGCACCCGGCCGTCAACGTCGTCAGGAAGGAAGATCGGCGACTGCGGGGTTACCCATATGGTCTGAGCCACGGCCGACACTTCCGCCAGAATCTGCGCGCCGCTATTGCCACCGCCCACAACCAGCACCGTCTGACCGGCGAAGGATGTCGGGTCGACATAGTTCGCTGAGTGGATCTGCCGGCCCCGGAATTGCTGCTGACCCGGGTACTGGGGCACATGGGGCGCTCGCCATGTGCCGGTGGCGCTGACAACGGCCCGGGCATGCCAGACCCCGCGGTCTGTCGTCACCTCAAGGCCGTCGAGAGCGCGCGTGACACCCAGGACCTCGACCGGGCGTTCGACGGGCAGGGCGTAGCGCTCTTCGTAGCGCGCCAGATAGTCGATGATCTCGTCGCGGCCGGGATAGGCGGCCTCGGTTGGAGGCATTGGCCAGCCGGGCAATGAACTCCATTGCCCGGGAGAAAACAGGCGCAGGGAGGGCCAGGCGTGGCGCCAGGCGCCTCCGGCCTGCGTTTCGCCATCGAGGATGACGAAGGACAGGGTCGTGCGGCGAAGGAAATAGGCCGTCGCAAGAGCCGACTGTCCGCCGCCGATGATGATGACGTCGCGGGTCCGTGTGTCGTTGCCGGCCATGTCAATCACCACCTCGGCGTGAGCGCCGTACTTGTGGAGAGCCTAGCAGGTCTCTCGGCCTGGAAATTGATCGGTGTCGAAAACGATGTGCGGCCAGCGGCACGGACGCTTCGGGTCTCGCCTGCCCCTACGGCTTGCTTCGCGACCGTCTTTCCCCTTTCGGGGCTGGACAACCGCAACGCCGGCCAGGAGGGGCGGGGAGGGTCTCTAGGCCGCCGTCCGGCCGCGCAGTCGCGCCAGCCGTCGCAACCGCCGCCAGAACCGGGTCTTTTCCGGCTCGGGATAGGGCTGCAGGTTGCGGAAGAACTCCTCGGCGCAGGCGCGCCACGAGAAGCCCTCGGCGAACTTGCGGACCACGGTCTTGTCCAGCTCCAGGCACGCCAGGCAGGCCTCGCGCAGCCCGTCGGTCTGGCCCGGCGCCAGGGCGCCGGCGTTGGAGCCGGGGATGATGTCGATGGGGCCAGGGGCCGAGAAGGCGGCCACGGGCACGCCGGCGGCCATGGCCTCCAGGATCACCAGGCCGAAGGTGTCGGTCAGGGAGGGGAAGCAGAACACGTCGGCGCAGCCGAAATAGCGGCCCAGTTCTTCGCCGAACTTGGCGCCCAGGAACTTCACCTCGGGATATTTCTCGGCCAGTTCCTCGCGCTGGGGACCGTCGCCGATCACCACCTTGGTGCCGGGCAGATCCAGGCTGGCGAAGGCCTCGATGTTCTTCTCGACGGCCACGCGGCCGACATTGAGGAAGATCGGGCGTGCAAGGCCCGCGAACAGGTCGGGCTCGCCCGCAGCACGCGGCTTGAAGACGTCGGTGTCGACGCCGCGCGACCACGGCGAGAGATTGCGGAACCCGTGCTTGGCCAGCTCGTCGCGCATGGTCGGCGTGGCCACCATCAGGCGTCCGGAGGGCTTATGGAACCAGCGCATATAGGTGTAGCCGGCGGCCAGCGGCAAAGGCAGGCGGGCCGAGACATATTCCGGGAACTTGGTGTGATAGCTGGTCGTGAACGGCAGCTTCCATTCCAGGCAGATGCGGCGGGCGGCCAGGCCGATCGGACCCTCGGTGGCGATGTGAATCGCTTCGGGCTCGAACGACTTGAAGCGGTCCTGCACCGGCTCATAGGCGCCGATCGCCAGCTTGATTTCCGGATAGGTCGGCAGCGGGAAGGTGGGGAACTGGTCAGGGCTGACGACATCGACCTCGTGGCCCATGGCGCGCAGTTCGTCGACCACCCGGGTGAGGGTGCGAACCACGCCGTTGACTTGAGGTTCCCAGGCGTCTGTGGCGAGAAGTATCCGCATCAGGCGGCGGCAGGCTCCGGCAGGGGCTCGGTGGCGGGCGCCGCCAGCTTGCGGTCGATCACCGACCACGAGCGTAGCTTGGCCCATTCGAGGATTTCAAGTTGACCGTCGGCATGTTCGACGAGGGCGGTGCAGCTTTCCACCCAGTCACCATCGTTGACGTAGGTGATTCCGTCTATGTCGCGCATCTCGGCTTTGTGAATGTGTCCGCAGATCACGCCGTCGACGCCCCGGCGGCGCGCCTCGTCGGCCACGGCGGACTCGAAGTTCTCAATGAAATGCAAAGCGTTCTTCACCTTGACCTTCAGATAGGCCGAGAGACTCCAGTAGCCGAAACCCATGCGTCGCCGAGCGCGGTTCAGCAAGGTGTTCAGCATCAGGATGGTTCTATAGGACCAATCCCCGAGGAAGGCGAGCCACTTGGCCTGCTGCACCACACCGTCGAATTCGTCGCCGTGAACCACCAGATAGCGCTTGCCGTCGGCGGTCTCATGGATCACGTCGCGGGCCACTACGACACCGCCGAAATGCACGCCGCAGAAGTCTCGGATGCGGTCGTCGTGATTGCCGGGGACATAGATCACCTCGGTGCCCTTGCGGGCCAGACGCAGGATCTTCTGGACCACATCGTTGTGGGCCTGCGGCCAGTACCACCCGCTGCGCAGCTTCCAGCCGTCGATGATGTCCCCGACCAGATACAGCGTGTCGCACTCGACATGGCGGATGAAGTCCAGCAGCAGCTCGGCCTGGCACCCCCGGGTGCCCAGATGCAGGTCGCTGATGAAGATGCTGCGATAGTGGCGGACAGCGGATTCGGCGCTCATGCGGGTCCCCGGTAGCTGCGCCTGGTCGATCCGCCCCCGGATTGGTCGCGACCTTCGGCGAGAGATCCGGCGATTAAGCTGATTGCATGTCGCTTTGATGAAACCCGGCCGCAACCTTCAGCCTTTGGTAACCTTTGGCCCGTCTCCGGCGCCCCTCGGCAGGGCGCCGTTTCGCCTCGAAAACAGGCGCCGGACCAGGGCGGACACCAGGCAGGGCGCGTGGCGAGCGCCGCCATGCCGCGCCGCGCGGCGCAAGGCGGCGAACGACTGTTGCGATGCAGCATGGCCCGCACTAGATCAGGACGATGGACGCTGCCCGCCTTGCCAAGGACACCCCGAAATCGTTGAAGACGCGGGCGCGGATTCTCGATTGCGCCATGAAGCTGATCGCCCAGATCGGCTATCACGCCGCCAGCAACCCGGTGATCGCCGATGCGGCGGGCCTGACGCGGGGGGCGATGCTGTATCACTTCCCGACCCGCGAGGCGCTGGTGGAGGCCGCTGTGGCCCATGTCCAGGCTGAGCGTTCAGCCCTGTTCCGCGCGGCGGCCGACACCCTGCCGCTGGGCGCTGACGTCACCGAGCACGCCATCGACAGCTACTGGGATCTGCTGCAGAGCGTGCCGTTCATGGCTTTCGCCGAACTGGAGGCCGCCGGTCGCACCGATCCGGCCATCCAGGCCCTGCTGACCCCGGCCCAGGCCGAGTTCGACCGCGCCCAGGCCGGCGATCACTTCCTGAAGATCCTGCACGCCGGCGCCGGCCCACGGTTTCAGGCTAGCCGCGACCTGGCCCGCTTCATGCTGGAAGGCCTGGCCCGCTCGACCCTGACCTACGATAGCGATGGTCGAAAGGAGCGCCTGCTGGCGGTGATCAAGCGGGCCACCCACATGCTCAACCGCAAGGGCGACATCCAGGATCTGTGGCCGGACTAGAGCCTAGAGCATTTTCCGTCCTGACTGCGTCAGTCCGGAGCTCTAGTTCTTTGTTTTAACGCATTTTCTTCACGCGAACCGGAATCCACTTCGCTCGAAAATGCTCTAGTAGGCGTTTTCCGCCCCCAGCAGATGCGGGGCGGTCAGCAGCATGATCCGCAGGTCGGCCGCGAAGGACCAGGTCTCGATATAGGCGATGTCGGCCCTGACGCGTCGGGCCATCGATTCAATATCTTCGGTGCCGCCACGCAGCCCCTGAATCTGGGCCAGGCCCGTCAGGCCCGGACGCGCCCGTTGGCGCAGGGCGTAGCCGGGGATCAGTCCGCCGTAGTGCTCGTCATGGACCCGGGCGTGGGGACGGGGGCCGACCAGAGACATGTCGCCCTTGAGGACGTTCAGCAGTTGGGGCAGTTCGTCGATGCTGGTCTTGCGGATAAAGCGCCCCACGCGGGTGATCCGGTCATCGACGCGCGCCGCCTGCACGACGGTCTCGCCGCTGTCGTCGCAACGCATGGAGCGGAACTTGTAGATCATGAACGGCCGCCCGCTCAGGCCGCCCCGCGCCTGGCGAAACAGCACCGGGCCGGGCGATTCCAGGCGGATCAGCAGGGCCACCAGCAGCAGCGAAGGCGCGAAGAACACCAGCAGGGCCAGGGCCGCAACGACGTCGAAGACGCGCTTGGCCGGATCCCACGCGACGCGTGGCCTAAGGCCCTCCGCACGCGCGAGATCCGCCCGCGGACGAGAAACTACACCGGTCATCGGTCCCCACAGTACTCTCATCACGGGAAAGGGGCGCAGGACTTGGCGCGCCTTTACCAGCGTCCATCCTGGGCCACGATCGTGACGCCGTATGTGACGGGTGTCACAGTCACCGCCAGATCATCCCGCTTCCGGGCCGGCCCATCGCCCTCCCGAAGGGGGAGCGAGCTAGGCCTTCAGCGCTCTGGGCAAGACCTCGGCGAAGACATCCAGCTCGGCCGGGCTGGCGGTGCCGACCCGGATCCAGGTGGGGTGCAGGGGGCTGTCAAACACCCGCACCTCAACGCCCATCGCCGCCAAGGTCTTCTGGAACGCCAGGTTCGGTTTGCCGGTGTCGACGAAGACATAGGTTCCGAACGACGGCAGGTAGCCCAGGCCGTTGGCCCTGCAGATGGCGTAGATCTTCTCGCGGCAGCCTTCCAGATAGGCCTTGGTTCCGGCCAGATAGGTCGCGTCGCCATAGCAGGCCAGGGCCGCCGCCAGGCCGGGCCGGCCCTTGTGCGTGGGGATCAGGCTCTTGAGCTGCTTGACCCGCTGCGGCTGGGCGATGATGAAGCCCACCCTGAGGCCGGCCATGCCATAGACCTTGGAGAAGGTGCGGGCGACCACCACGTCGTGGCCGGCCCTGACCAGGTCGATCATCGAGTGACGGACGGGATCGGGGCTGATCTCGATATAGGCCTCGTCGACGATCACCGGCGCGGACTTCGCCGCCGCGACGCAGAAGGCCCGCAGGGCGTCGGGGTCCATCAGCAGGCCCGTCGGATTGTTGGGATTGCACACATAGACGCAGCCCGCGCCTTCGGCTCTTGCCGTCAGGGCCGGCAGATCGATCTGGTGGGCGCCGGTGACCGGGATCCAGTCCAGCTTGGCGCCCTGGCGCTCGGCATAGAGCAGGGGCGTCGCATAGGTCGGCTGGGGCGCGACGATCGGGCCGGTTTTGGCGAAATGGGCCGAGAGCAGCGACAGCGCCTCAAGCGAGCCGTTGCACAGGCCCACCCTATCGGGATCGACGCCCTCGCGTTTGGCGATGGCCGCGATCAACGGCGGCTCCAGCGACCAGGCGTAATAGGGCGTGTCGTCGAGCGCCTTCATGGCCGCCTTGCGGGCGGCGGGGCTGGGACCATAGGGATTTTCGGTGACGCCCAGATGGGCGCGGATCGCCGGCGGGGCCTTCGGATCGACCGCGGTCTCCGCTGCGACCGCAAGGGCCGGGGCCAGCGCCGCGCCGCCGATCAACAAGCCCCGTCGCGTCGTGTCCATGGTCCGCCCTCCGCTGTCGCCCCCGCAATTGAGGCTGCAAGGGTGACAGGATCAAGACGCCATCAGGCCGTGGTGATCGGCAGGGCGGTGGTGAACTTGATCTGCTCCATGGCGAAGCTGGAACTGACGTCGGTGAGCGGGGCAGTGGCGATCAGACGCTTGTAGAAACGGTCATAGGCGGCGATGTCGCGGACCACGACCTTGAGCAGGTAATCGACCTCACCGCTCATCCGGTAGAACTCGACCACCTCGGGCAGGGCGCGGGCCCCGGCGGCAAATGTCGCGAGCCAGGCCTCGTCATGGCGGCCGGTCTTCACGGCCACGAATACGGTCAGGGACAGGTCCAGGGCGTCGCGGTCCAGCAGGGCGACGCGGGCGGTGATCACCCCGGCGTCCTGCAGCCGCTTGATCCGCTTCCAGCACGGCGTCTGGGTCAGGCCCACGCGTTCGGCCAGTTCGGCGATCGGGACGGTGGAGTCTTCCTGCAGGATCGCCAACAGTCTGCGGTCGATGTGATCGAGATCAATCATCTTCATTTCCGGCCCGTTCGAGAATGAAGTTCTCCATACGGTGAAAACGGCAGCGCATCCAGTAATGCCATTCTCTGGTTCCGCTTCATGCTGGGACACCTGACGACGAATCGGGGGTTCTCATGCTGAAGCCGTTCACGCGCCATCCGGAAGCGGTTGGCGAGACCTATGGTCAGCACATGGGCGTGGCCTGGAGCTTTGGCTTCACCCTGATCGGCGCGGGTCTGGCCTGCCTGATCCACGGCCTGCTGCCCTTCGCCTTCGAGCGCACCGGCAGCAACACCGTCCGCCGTCTCAACGAGCGCCTGGGTCGCCGCTGCGCCCTGGCCGACAAGACACTTGGCCTCGACCCGGCCCCCGTCCAGGGATGAACGCCGCCGTCGCCAGACTGGGCGCTTTCCGCTTCGAGGCGGGCAAGCTTTGGCCGGGCCTGATCGCGGGGCTCGTGATCGCCCTGCTGGCCAAGCCGCTGTCCCACCTGCTGCACGCGCCGGCCCCGCTTCTGGCGGTGGTGCTGGGCATGGGCCTGGGCGCCCTGGGCCTGGGCGCCAGGCTGGCGGCCGGTCTCGATATCTGGGCCAAGCCGGGCCTGCGTCTGGGCGTGGCCATGATGGGCGCCCAGATCACCTGGAGCGAGTTCGCCCTGCTGGGCGGGCCTGCGATTCTGGCCAGCGGCGCTGTGGTGCTGGGCGGCCTCACCGTCGGCGCCGGCGTCGGCATGGCCCTGGGACTGCCCCTGGCCGAGGCTCTGATCGCCGCGGCGGCCTGTTCGATCTGCGGCGCCTCCGCCGCTCTCGCCGCCGCGCAGGCCGCGCCGGCCAGTCCGGCCAACCAGCGCACCACGGCCCTGGTGATCATCGGGGTCAATCTGCTCTCGACCGTGGCCATGCTGGCCTATCCGCCGATCGCTCACGCCCTGGGCTTTACGGCCCACCAGGCCGGCGTGTTTTTTGGTCTCTCCATCCATGACGTCGCCCAGGTGGCCGGCGCGGGCTCGTCGGTCTCGCCGGACGCCGCCAGCGCCGCGGCCCTGGCCAAGCTGGCCCGCATCGTCTGGCTAGGCCCGGCGGTGGTGCTGATCGGCGTGCTGCTGAGCCGCACCCAGGACGGCTGCGGCAAGACCAGCTTCAAGGGGCCGCCGCTCTTCGTCCTGGGTTTCGCCGCCCTGGCCGCCCTGCGCGGTCTTGGCCTGTTGCCCGAAGCGCTGGTCGCCACCCTGGCCACCCTGTCCAGCTTCCTGCTGCTGGCCGGTGTCGGCGCCATCTCGGCCAAGCTGGGTCCCGCCGCCCTGCTGCAGGTCAAACCAAAGCTGGCCGCGGCCCTGGGCCTCTCCACCCTGGCTGTGGCGGCGCTGGCCTACGGCCTGACGCGGGCCTTCTTCTAGGCGTCGCGGCTCGCCGGAGAGAATTTGCGGGCAAAGCCCGCTCCACCGACAATCTTTGGCAGGAAATGCCCCAGCCGATCGCGCACGTCTTGGCGAAACACGTCGCCCAGCCCATGGTCGCGGCGGAAGACCAAGTCGGAGGGAATAGCCTTGAGTTTCTGGACGCGCCGCAAGTCGATCGACGCCATCGCGGCGGGCCATGACGGCCATCAACTGAAGAAGACCCTGAGCTGGCCGCACCTGGTCGCCCTGGGTGTCGGCGCCATCGTCGGCACCGGCATCTATACCCTGACCGGCATCGGCGCGGGTCTGGCCGGACCGGGCGTGATCCTGTCCTTCCTGATCGCCGGCGCGGTCTGCGCCTGCGCGGCGCTTTGCTATGCCGAACTGTCGACCATGATCCCAGCCTCGGGCAGCGCCTATACCTACAGCTACGTCGCCATGGGCGAGCCGGTGGCCTGGTTCGTCGGCTGGAGCCTGATCCTCGAATACACCCTGGTCTGCGCGGCCGTCGCCGTCGGCTGGTCGGCCCACGCCACGGGCCTGTTCCGGATGATCGGCACGCCGGAAGCCCTGCTGGCTGGTCCGCATATGGGCGGCATCGTCAATCTGCCCGCCGTGATCATCTCCTTCGCCGTCGCCGGCCTGCTGGCCCTGGGCACCAAGGAGAGCGCCACGGTCAACATGGTGCTGGTGGCGGTGAAGATCATCGCCCTAGCCGTGTTCGTGGTGCTGTGCATCCCGGCTTTCGACATCAGCCACTTCACGCCGTTTATGCCGCAGGGCTTTGCCGCCACCCCCGACGCCGACGGGGTCAAGGTGGGGGTCATGGCCGCCGCTAGCCTGATCTTCTTCGCCTTCTACGGCTTTGACGCGGTCTCGACCGCCGCCGAGGAGACCAAGAACCCCAAGCGCGACCTGACCATCGGCATCGTCGGCTCGATGGCCGTCTGCACGGTGATCTATATGATCGTCGCCGCCGTCTCGATCGGCGCCTCGCGCACCGAGGTGTTCTCCAAGAGCGAGGCCCCGCTGGTCTTCATCCTGGAAAGCCTGAACCACCCCAAGGTCGCTCAGCTGGTGGCCCTGGCCGCCGTGGTCGCCCTGCCGACCGTGATCCTGGCCTTCATGTATGGCCAGAGCCGGATCTTCTTCGTGATGGCCCGCGACGGCCTGCTGCCCAAGACCCTGGCCCGGGTCAACGCCAAGACCGGCACGCCCGTGCTGATGACCCTGCTGACGGGCGCCCTGTCGGCCCTGATCTCGGGCTGGCTGTCGCTGAAGGACATCGCCGAGCTGGCAAACGCCGGCACCCTGGCCGCCTTCATCGCCGTGGGCCTGTCGGTGATCATCCTGCGGATCAAGGATCCGGGCCGTCAGCGGGTGTTCTCGACCCCGATCTGGCCGGTCGTGGCCTCGGGCGCGATCCTGGGCTGCCTCTATCTGTTCTCCAGCCTGCCGACCAAGACCCAGCTCTATTTCCTCTACGCCCACCTGATCGGCGTGGCGGTCTATGTGCTGTTTGGCCTGCGCAACAGCGTTCTGGCCCGTCAGGAGCGCGATCAGCACTAGTGTGATTTAGGCCCGGCCTCCGCGCCGGGCCTTCCATTCCTGATTCTGCGGGCTACAGTCGGCGTCAAAACAAGTGTTTGACGCAGGAAGAAACGCCATGGCCCTCGATCTCGAAACCCGCGACCAGCTGCTCGACATGGTCGCCCGCTTCGTCGCCGAGCGCCTGCGGCCCATCGAGGCCAAGGTGGCCGAGGATGACGCGGTTCCGCAGGACGTCATCGACGAGATGAAAAGCCTGGGCCTGTTTGGCCTGTCGATCCCCGAGGCGTTCGGCGGCCTGGGTCTGAACATGGAAGAGGAATGCCTGGTCGGCGTCGAGCTGGGCCGCACCTCTCCGGCCTTCCGGTCGGCGTTCGGCACCAATGTCGGCATCGGCAGCCAGGGGCTGGTGATGTTCGGCACCGACGAGCAGAAGGCCAAGTGGCTGCCCGGCATCGCGTCGGGCGAGATCATCACCAGTTTCGCCCTGACCGAGCCGGAAGCCGGTTCCGACAGCGCCTCTGTCCGCACGCTGGCCATCCGCGACGGCGACGACTACGTGCTCAATGGCTCCAAGCGCTACATCACCAACGCCGGCAAGGCGTCGCTGTTCACGGTGATGGCCCGGACCAGTCCCGAGACCAAGGGCGGCTCTGGCGTCTCGGCCTTCCTGGTCCCCAGCGGCCTGCCGGGCCTGTCCGTGAGCAAGCCCGAGAAGAAGATGGGCCAGCAGGGCGCCCATATCCACGATGTGACCTTCGACAATGTCCGCGTGCCCGCCTGGAACCGCCTGGGCGAAGAGGGCGAAGGCTTCAAGGTGGCCATGCAGGTGCTGGATCGCGGCCGCCTGCACATCGCCGCCGTCTGCGTGGGCGTGGCCGAGCGGCTGATCAAGGATTGCGTGGCCTATGCCGGCGAGCGCAAGCAGTTTGGCCAGGCGATCTCAAACTTCCAGCTGATCCAGGCCATGCTGGCCGACAGCAAGACCGAGGCCCTGGCGGCCAAGGCCCTGGTCATGGAGACCGCCCGCAAGCGCGATGCGGGGCAGGGCGTGACACTGGAGGCGGCGGCCTCGAAACTGTTCGCGTCCGAGATGGTCGGCCGCGTGGCGGACCGGGCCGTGCAGATCTTCGGCGGGGCCGGCTATGTCGCCGACTACGGCATCGAGCGCCTGTATCGCGACGTGCGGATCTTCCGGATCTATGAGGGCACAAGCCAGATCCAGCAGGTGATCATTGCCCGGGAGACCATGAAGCAGGGGGGCTAAGCGCCCCTCGGCCGGTCGCGACTCTTTGGCGAGTGTGGCGAGATGACGCACCTAGGGCGAGAATATTTAAGGCTGCGTTAAGCATGCGGGCAGAGGGTCCTCCCACAAGCTGCACCCCAGGACGGACCAAAGCCGATGAGCCAGGATCATGACCTAAACGACCGCGTGGCGTTTATGGGGCTGGATGACCGTGCGCGACAGGCGCTGCGGGATCTGCGGCCGCTCATTCGCAAGGAAATCAGCCCCGCGCTTTCCGTCTTCTACGGCAAGGTCAAGACCACACCAGAGACCAGCAAGTTCTTCAAGGACGAGCGGCACATGGACGCCGCCAGCAGTCGCCAGGCGGCGCACTGGGACGTCATCGCTCAGGCCGAGTTCAGCGACACCTATGTCAATACGGTCCGGACCATCGGTCAGGTTCACGCGCGCATTGGCCTGGAGCCGCGCTGGTATATCGGCGGCTACGCCCTGGTCATGGACCGGCTGTTGCGCGCCACAGTCGACTCGCTCTGGCCCAAGGGCTTCATGGCCAAGGGCGACCCCGCCCAGGCTGGCGAGGCTGTCAGCGCCCTGATGAAGGCGGTCATGCTCGACATGGACTTCGCCATCTCGATCTATCTCGAGACCATCGAAGCCGATCGCCAGCGACTTGAGGCCTCGCGTATCGAGAACGAGCAATGCCAGACCAGGCTCGTCGAAAGCCTGGCCACGGCGCTCGCCCATCTGGCCCGGGGCGATCTGGTCAGCCGGCTTGACGACGAGGTGAAGCCCGAGTTCCAGAAGCTGAAGGACGATTTCAACAGCGCCGTTGGCACGCTCGAGGAGGCCATGGGTCGCATTTCGGGTGTGACCGGCAATATCCGCGCCGGCTCGGATGAAATCGGCATCGCGGCTGACGACCTGTCGCGCCGCACCGAGCAGCAGGCCGCCAGTCTGGAAGAGACCGCCGCCGCCCTCGACCAGATCACCTCGACCGTCCGGCGCTCCGCAGCGGGCGCCAAGCAGGCGTCCGAGGTTGTGGCGGGCGCCAAGACCGAAGCCGAGCGCTCGGGCATCGTGGTCGACCAGGCCGTGGCCGCCATGGGCGAGATCGAAAGCTCGTCGCGCGAAATCGGCAACATTATCGGCGTGATCGACGAGATTGCCTTCCAGACCAACCTTCTGGCCCTGAACGCCGGGGTCGAAGCGGCGCGCGCCGGTGAAGCGGGTCGCGGCTTCGCGGTCGTCGCCCAGGAAGTGCGGGCTCTCGCCCAACGCTCCGCCGACGCCGCCAAAGAGATCAAGACACTGATCTCCTCCTCGACCCAGCAGGTCAGTCAGGGCGTGAACCTGGTGGGACAAACCGGCGACGCCCTGCGCGGCATCGTCGCCAAGGTTGCCGAGATCGACACCTTGATCGTCCAGATCTCCGCTTCAGCCCAGGAGCAGGCCACGGGCCTGCATGAGGTCAATACCGCCGTCAATCAGATGGACCAGGTGACGCAACAAAACGCCGCCATGGTCGAGCAGACGACGGCGGCGACACACTCGCTCAAGGATCAAACGGCCGAACTGGTCAATCTGATTTCGGCTTTCCGCGTGGCCGATACGCGGCCCGCCGCATCCGCCCGTCCGGCCGCCAGACCTCCATCGCAGGCCAGTCGGCCAGGGGGCGGCGCGCGTCCGGTCTCCCGCGGCTCAGCTGCGACGGCCGTCCGCGAGACGTGGGAAGAGTTCTGAGAAACGGCTGTCGCTAGAGCATTTTCCGATCCGACTGGATCGGCGTCCACTTCGTCGGAAAATGCTCTAGCCGCCTGAAACCCAGTGCGGGATAGATCGACAGAAGCGGACGCCCTGACGGGTGTCCGCTTTTTCCTGTCGGCTGTCGCACACGGCAAAACGCCCCCGCCAAACAGACGCGAAGCGATCCATTGGAACGCTTCGGTCTGGTCGGCGGAGGCGTTTTGAGCCCCGTAAGTCAGGAGCTGGAAGTTTACGCGCCGCCCGGGAAGCGGAACGGGACCTTCACGGTGCCGGTCTTGGCGCCCATCGGCAGCTTTTCAGCGATGCACATGGCGGCCTTGTCGAAGCCCTTGCCGGTCGCGCTGTTGTCAACGACCTTGCATTCCGAGAGCTTGCCAGCGTCAGCGGTGCATTCCAGCATCACCTGGGCGGCATCCCGGGTATTGGCGAACTGTTGCAGGCAACGGCTCATTTGGTCTTCAAATCCGCCAGCCGCCGAGGCGGCTTGAGCGATGAACAAGCTGCCAGCGATTCCCGCGGCAAAAGCGATCGGATATTTCATCCCGCTGCTCCTAGTAATGAATACCGTCCTGTGGACGACGCGCCAACCGGACGCATGCCTTTTGTCGCAGCTGCGAGTTAAAATATTCTGAGTCGACCCGGAATATTCTAAATTTACTTCGTGGTAACCTTACTTCGAATTTTACCTGTCAAGCGGCCCTTGGGCGCTGTCTTTATAGATTCACCTGCGACCAATTGTCCCTCAAGGCAGCGCCGCCCCCCCCGACTTCCAGTTTCTCTTAACCAAGGTCAGAGTCTGTTAGGAATCTATAGTGATGATCCCCCTGGCTTGCTGGTGATCCGTGGGCACGGAACCGCCGCATGAAGGGGACCTGGAAATGAAGCGCTTTAGGCTTGTCGACCTACCACTGATCATCAAGATCGGCTTCGCGCCGGCTTTCGCACTGTTGATGCTGGCCCTGATGGCCGGCGGCGCCGTCGTCGTGCAACGCAGCCAGACCGAGGCTCTGCGGCAGGTGGTCGAGCAGGACATGCGCATCAACAGCGATATTCAGTCGCTGTCGCGTCGGATCACCGACGCTCACGGCACGCTCTATCAAATCCTGGCGTCGAAGGCCGATCCGATGGCCCCTTCGGCCGGGCCGCGCATCATTGAGTTGCTCGCCGAATTTGACACCCTGGGCAAGGACATGAAGGCGCTTTCGAGCCGCCTGCCCGCCTCGGAGCGGCCGAAGATCGAGGCCCTCGTCAAGGCCCTGGCCGAATGCCGCAGCGCCGTCGACACGGTCAGCGGCATGATCGACGTCGATACGGGCATGGCCATGAGCTTCGCCGGCAGCTTCGAAGACCAGTACGTCAAGATGGCGGCCCAGCTGCAGAAGGTGGTCGATGACGCCGGCGCCCGCGCCACCCAGACGGCCGACCAGCACAAGGCCGAAGCGACTGCGGCCATGAGCGCCACCATTATCCTGTCGCTGATCACCCTTGGCGCGGTGGGCGCGATCGCCTTCCTGACGGTCATGAATGTCCGCAAGTCGATCGCCGACATCGCCGGCGCGACCGAGCGCCTGTCAAAGGGCGACAACAGCATTGATCTTGAGAAGATGACTCGCCTGGACGAGCTGGGCGCGATTGTCCGCTCCTTGAAGATTTTCCGCGATAATCAGCTGCACCTTGAACAAATGCGGTCCGAGCAGGAAAAAACTGCGGCCCTGACCGCCGACGAGCGTCGCTCGAAGGAAGAGGCCGCCGCCGCCGCCGCTCGCGATAGCGCCCTGGTGGTGACCAGCCTGGCCGAAGGCCTCGAAAAGCTGGCCTCGGGCGACCTGACCTTCCGCGTCAATGCAAACTTCCCCGGGGAATACGCCAAGCTGAAGGACGACTTCAACGGCGCCATGGCCTCGCTGCAGGAGACGATGAAGGTCATCGCCGCCTCGACAGACGGCCTGAGCACCGGCGCCGACGAGATCGCCCATGCTTCTGACGACCTGTCGCGTCGCACCGAACAACAGGCCGCCTCGCTGGAAGAAACCGCCGCCGCCCTGGACGAACTGACCGCCACGGTGCGCCGCACGGCGGCCGGCGCTCGTCAGGCCTCGGACGTTGTTTCGACCACCCGTGGCGAAGCGACGCATTCCGGCCAGGTCGTGCATCAAGCAGTGTCGGCCATGGGCGAGATCGAAAGCTCCTCCAAGCAGATCAGCCAGATCATCGGCGTGATCGACGAGATCGCGTTCCAGACCAACCTTCTGGCCCTGAACGCCGGGGTCGAGGCTGCCCGCGCGGGTGAAGCGGGTCGCGGCTTCGCCGTCGTGGCTCAGGAAGTCCGGGCCCTGGCCCAGCGCTCGGCCGAGGCCGCCAAGGAGATCAAGACCCTGATCTCGTCCTCGACCCAGCAGGTCAGCCAGGGCGTGAGCCTGGTCGGTCAGACGGGCGAGGCGCTGCAACGCATCGTCGTGAAGGTTGGCGAGATCGACGCCCTGGTGACCGAGATCGCGGCCTCCGCCGCCGAACAGGCCACCGGACTGAACGAAGTGAACACGGCCGTGAACCAGATGGATCAGGTCACTCAGCAGAACGCCGCCATGGTCGAGGAATCGACCGCCGCGACGCACTCGCTGAAGGGCGAAACCGCCGAGCTGGTCCGACTGATGGCCCGTTTCCGGGTCGGTGGCGGCCAGGCCGCCTACGGTCGCCCGGCGGCCGCCGATTCGGCTCAACACGCACCGGCCCGCAACCCGGTCGCCGAGCAAAGGGCCCGTCTGGGCGCCTTCGCCCGGCCCGCTCGTGGCGGCGCAGCTACCGCGGCCGCTCCAGCGTCCGCCGGATGGGAGGAATTCTGATGGCCGCACTCGCGCTGCCTGAAACACTCGATCTCAAGGCCGCCGGCCCGCTGAAGTCCGCCTTCCTGGCGCACCGTGGCGAGGCGCTTGAAATCGAGGCCGGTCAGGTCCGTCGCCTCGGCGGCCTGTGTCTCCAGATTCTGCTCGCGGCCAGCAAGGCCTGGGCCGCTGACGGCAAACCCTTTTCGATTACGGGGCCTTCGGAGGCCTTTGTAGAAACCACCCGTCTTTTCGGCGCCGATGGGGCGCTCCTTTCGGCGGACATCCATGGAGTCCAATCGTGACGCGCACGATTCTAACGGTCGACGATTCCCGCACGATGAGGGACATGCTGCGCATGGCCCTGGTCGGCGCGGGCTTTAATGTGGTCGAGGCCGTTGACGGCGAACATGGGCTGGAAGTGCTTTCCGCCCATCGTCCGGACGTCATCATCACCGACATCAACATGCCCAAGCTGGATGGCTTTGGTTTCATCGAGGCGGTTCGCGTCGATGATGACTATCGCGCCATCCCGATCCTGGTGCTGACCACGGAAAGCGATCCCACCAAGAAGCAGCGGGCTCGCGAAGCCGGCGCGACGGGTTGGATCGTCAAGCCGTTCAATCCTGAAAAGCTGGTTGAAGCCATTCGCCGCGTCGCGGCCTGATCCTTCACCGACTTCGACGTCTAGAACTCTAAGGAATTGCGGGAATGGACGAGCTAGAGGCCATCAAGGTCACCTTCTTTCAGGAATGCGAGGAACTGCTCGCCGACCTCGAAGGCGGGCTCCTGGCCATGCAGGAGGGTGTCGGCGACAGCGAGACTGTCAACGCCGTCTTCCGGGCCGTGCATTCGATCAAGGGTGGCGCGGGCGCCTTCGGCCTCGAGCCGTTGGTCCGTTTCGCCCACGTGTTCGAGACCTTGCTGGACGCTGTTCGGTCCAATGAGGTTCCCAACACCGTCGATCTGGCCGCCGTCATGCTGCGCGCCTCCGACGTTCTGGCCGACCATGTAAGCGCCGCGCGGGGCATGGGCGATGTCGACATGGCGGCCTCGGCCGCCATGGCCGCTGAGCTGAAGGCCTGGACCGATCCCTCGGCCGCCCCGGTCGCATCGGCTCCCGTGGCCGAGGCCGCTGAAGCCGCGCCCGTGCCCACGCCTGTCGCTGCGTCGGATGATCTGGACGACGACGATCTCGGCTTCGACTTCCAGCCGATGACGATCTCGGTCGACGCGCAGGCGGCCGACGCCGAACTGATCCCCATCAATGTCTGGACGGTGTCGATCCGTCCCAAGTCGGACCTCTATCGCAAGGCCAATGAAACGGCCCTGCTGCTGCGCGAGTTGAGCCGCCTTGGCCCGATCGTCGCGACCATGGACGACAGCGCCCTGCCGACCCTGGAGTTCCTCGACGCCGAGGCCGCCTATGTCACCTGGAGCGTGCGCGTCGAGACCGATGACGGCGAAGACGCCATCCGCGAGGTCTTCGAATTCGTCGACGGCGACTGCGATCTTGAAATCGTTCGCGGCGAGGCGCCGGTCGAGGCTGCCCTGGCCAACCTGCTGAGCGCCATCGAGTCGCCGGCCGCCGAGCCGGTCGCTGCCGAGATCGCCCCGTCGGTCGCCCCCGAGGTCGCCGAAATCGCGCCCGCCGTCGTGGAAGCGCCGCCACCGCCCGCCGCACCTGCCCCGGTCGCCGCGCGCGCCGCGACGCCCGCCGCCGCCCCGACCAAGGCCACGCAGGTCGACGTCCCCGGTCCGGGCCAGTCGGTCATCCGCGTGGATCCCGAGCGCATCGACAGCCTGATCGATCTGGTCGGCGAGCTGGTCATCAATCAGGCGATGCTGGCCCAGCGCGTTGGCGAGTACGGCATCGCGCCGTCCTCCAGCCTGGCCATGGGTCTGGATGAGCTGGAGCAGCTCACCCGCCAGATCCAGGACAGCGTGATGGCGATCCGCGCCCAGCCGGTGAAGTCGGTGTTCCAGCGCATGCCGCGCCTGGTTCGCGAAGTCGCCAACATGACCGGCAAGCAGGCCCGTCTGGTCATGGACGGTGAAAACACCGAGGTCGACAAGACGGTCATCGAACGGCTGGCCGACCCGATCACCCACATGCTGCGCAATGCCATCGACCACGGGCTGGAAAGCCCCGAGGAGCGCAAGGCGGCCGGCAAGAATCCCGAAGGCGTCGTGCGCCTGGCGGCCCTGCACCGCAGCGGCCGGATCGTCATCGAGGTCCAGGACGACGGCAAGGGCATCAATCGCGAACGGGTCTTCTCGATCGCCGTCAAGAAGGGCCTGATTGCGCCCGACCTGCAGCTAACCGACGAGGAGATCGACAATCTGATCTTCCTTCCGGGCTTCTCGACCGCCGACAAGATCTCGGACGTGTCGGGCCGCGGCGTCGGCATGGACGTGGTGCGCCGGAGCGTCCAGGCCCTGGGCGGCCGCATCTCGATCGCCTCGCGCCCCGGTCTGGGCTCGACCTTCACGCTCAGCCTGCCGCTGACCCTGGCCGTGCTCGACGGCATGGTGGTCGACGTGGCCGGCGAGACCCTGGTCGTGCCGCTGGCTGCCATCGTCGAAAGCCTGCGTCCCAAGGCCGAGGAAGTTCGCCCGCTGGGTCCCGTCGGCTCGGTGCTGGCGGTCCGCGACAGCTTCGTGCCGCTGATCGATGTCGGCCTGACCCTGGGCTATCGCACCACCTCGCCGTCGCCGACCGAAGGCGTGGTGCTGCTGGTCGAGGGCGAGGACGGCTCGCGCGCCGCTCTGGTCGCCGACGCCATCCACGGCCAGCGCCAGGTTGTCATCAAGTCGCTGGAGCAGAACTACCAGCAGGTCGAAGGCGTCGCCGCCGCGACGATCCTGGGCGATGGCCGCGTGGCCCTCATCCTGGACGTCGATGCGGTGATCAATCTTCGCCGCCGGGAAACGCCCCGCCCCGTCGAACCCACTTTAATTGCAGCGGAGTAAGTCATGATCGACCCAACTGCCGTCGCGAGTACTGAGCGCCGTGAACTGATCTCCTTCCGGGTCGGCGATCAGGAGTATTGCGTGAACATCATGGCCGTGCGCGAGATCCGGGGCTGGAGCCCCGCCACCGCTCTGCCCCAGACGCCCGGCTATATGCGCGGCGTGATCAATCTGCGGGGCGCGGTCCTGCCGATCATGGACCTGGCGGCGCGCCTCGGCATGCCGATGGTCGAGCCGACGGTTCGCAGCGTGTTTATCGTTGTCCAGGCCGGCGACCGCACGGTTGGCCTTCTGGTCGATGCGGTGTCGGACATCCTGTCGATCAATGACGACATGGTTCAAGCTACCCCGGATGTGGCCTGCGAGACGGTTCGCAGCTTCGTCCGCGGCATCATTTCGATCGAAGAGCGCATGATCAGCGAGATCTCGCTCGACCGTATCCTCCCAGAACGAGAGGCCCTGGCCGCCTGATGACCTCAGCCTCAATGACAGAACGTCGCGAAGCCATTGTCGATGGCGAGTTCGCGTTCACAAACCAAGACTTCAAGAAGATTGCGGCGCTGCTCTACGCGCAGGCTGGTATCAGCCTGCCCGAAACCAAGGCGACCCTGGTCTATTCGCGTCTGGCCAAGCGGCTGCGTTCGCTGGGCATGAAGACCTTCACCGAATACTGCGCCTTCGTGGCGCTGGAGAGCAGTGTCGACGAGCAGCAGGAAATGCTGCGGGCCCTGACGACCAACGTCACCCGCTTCTTCCGGGAGCCGCACCATTTCGACGATCTGCGCGCCAACATTCTGGAGCCGATGGTCGACAAGGTCCGCGCCGGCGGCCGTCTGCGCCTCTGGTCGGCGGCCAGCTCGTCGGGCCAGGAGCCCTATTCGATGGCCTTCACGGTCCTGTCGGTTTGGCCCAACGCCGCCGACCTGGATATCCGGATCCTGGGCACGGACATCGACACCAACGTGCTCGCGACCGGTCGCGCCGCCGTCTATGACGAGAGTCTGCTGGAAGGCATTCCGGCTCACGCCCGCAACCAGTATTTCGAGCGCGACACGAGCGATCGCCGCGCCTTCCGCGTCTGTGAAGCCGCGCGCAGCCTGGTGGCCTTCCGCGAGCTGAACCTCAACGGCCCCAGCTGGCCGATGAAGGGTCCGTTTGACGCCATCTTCTGCCGCAACGTCGTGATCTATTTCGACGAGCCGACCCAGGAGCGCGTCTGGAACCGCTTCGCGCCTTTGGTCGCCCCCGGCGGCAAGCTGTATGTCGGCCACTCAGAACGGGTAGGGACCTCGATCACGGCCTTTGAAAGCGCGGGCCTGACAGCTTATCGCAAGGTGGGAGGTCGCTGATGGCCAAGATTCGCGTTCTCGTCGTTGACGACTCCGCCACCATGCGGAGCCTGATCACCGCTGCCCTCAATCGCGATCCGGATATCGAGGTCTGCGGCGCCGCCGGCGACCCGTTCGAGGCCCGGGGCATGATCAAGGCCCTCAATCCCGACGTCGTCACCCTCGACATCGAGATGCCGAACATGAACGGCATCGAGTTTCTCGAGAAGATCATGCGCCTGCGGCCGATGCCGGTGGTCATGGTCTCGACCCTGACCCAGGCCGGCGCCGAGATGACGCTGCGAGCCTTGGAACTGGGCGCCATCGACTGCGTGGCCAAGCCCGCCGACGCCCTGGGCACCCAGGACGCGCTCAACGAGATCGTGGTCAAGGTGAAGATCGCGGCCCGCGCCTCGGTGCGGACCAAGGCCGACACCGCCCCGGCCGCGGCCCGGACCAAGAGCTACATGCCCTCGGGCGACATCGTGGCCATCGGCTCTTCGACCGGCGGCGTCGAGGCGCTGCTGGCGATCCTGACGATGTTCCCGGACACCTGCCCGCCGACGGTCATCACTCAACACATGCCGGCGACCTTTACCGCCAGCTTCGCCGCGCGCCTCGACCGCGCCAGCGGGGCCAAGGTGCAGGAAGCCACGGACGGCGCTCTGCTGGAGCCCGGCAAGGTCTATGTCGCCCCGGGCGGGGCGACGCACCTGGAGGTCGTTCGTTCGGCCGGGCTGCGCTGCCGCCTGGTCGCGGGCGACCCGGTGAGCGGTCACCGTCCGTCGGTGGACGTTCTCTTCAACTCGGTGGCCAATGCGGTCGGCGACAAAGCGGTCGGGGCGATCCTGACCGGCATGGGGCGTGACGGCGCGCAGGGCCTTTTGGCCATGCGTAAAGCCCGTGCCAAGACCCTCGGACAGGACGAGCAGAGCTGTGTCGTTTACGGCATGCCCCGCGCGGCCTTTGAAATCGGCGCCGTGGAGAAGCAGGTTTCCCTGTCCTCCATGGGTCAATCTATCCTCGATCTGGCCTCCGCGAGGCGATGAACCCATGCCCCAAGCAAGCACCATTTCCGTTCTCGTTGTCGATGATCAGCTGACCATGCGGGCCTTGATCCGCAATGCGTTGCAGCAGATCGGGTTCAAGGACATCCGTGAGGCGCCGGATGGCGAGGAGGCTCTGAAAAACCTCCTTTCCAAGCCAGCAAATCTGGTGATCTCCGACTTCAACATGCCCAAGATGGACGGGCTGGCCCTCCTGCGCGCCGTGCGCTCGCATCCGCCGATCCGGCAGACGGCTTTCGTCATGCTGACCGGCCGGGCCGACCGCGAGCTTGTGCAGCGGGCCGTGCAGTTCGGCGTCAACAACTACTGCGTCAAGCCATTCACCGTTCAGGGCCTCAAGGAGAAGATCGAACAGGTCTTCGGTCAGCTCACATGACATTTGGACAACCCGACGATCTGGAACGCTCGGTCAAGGTTCACGTCACGCAGGGCGAGAGCCATGTGTCGTCCGACCCCAACGTGGTGATGACCACGGTGCTCGGTTCGTGCATCGCCGCCTGTATCCGCGATCCGCAGGCCGGCATTGGCGGCATGAACCACTTCCTGCTTCCTGACTCAGGCGACGGTCGCAAGGACGGCGACGCCGTCCGCTATGGCGCCTACGCCATGGAGATGCTGATCAACGGCCTGCTGAAGCGGGGCGCGCGTCGCGAGCGGATGGAGGCCAAGATCTTCGGCGGCGGCAAGCTGTTCGAGGGCCTGTCTGACGTCGGCGCCAGCAACGCCAGCTTTGCCGAGCGCTTCCTGCGTGACGAAGGGATTCCAATCGTCTCTTCAAGCACCGGCGGCGTTTCGGCCCGTCGTGTGGAATTCTGGCCCGCCTCCGGCCGTGTCCGTCAGCGCCTGGTGGCGGTCGACAACGCGCCGCAGGATGTCCGGCGTCCTACGCCTGCACCCATGCCGGTCGATTCCGGCGGCGATCTGGAGCTTTTCTGACCCGCATGACCGCCACCCAGCTCTCGACATCCCCAATCGCCACGCCGGAGGCCCTGACTCCGGTGGGCGAACTCTCGCGCCGTCTCGCGGCCGAGCTGATGTCGGCTGCTGCGGTGTGTCGGGATTGCGAGCATATTGCCGGCGACCTGGCCAAGGGCGGGGCGGCGCTGGAAAGCATCTCCCGGCTCCAGGCGCTGGACGAGCTGAGTCAGCGCCTGCACGGCCTGTCAGACGTGTTGCAGCGCATCGGCGAGCACGCGTCCGGCGAGTGGAGCATGTCGATCGAACCCCTCCTCGAAGGCCTTGGCCTGGCGGATCTGGTGGTGCGCTTGCGCGCTGTCGGCGAGCCGACGGCCTGGGACGTCGAGGCGGGTGAACTCGACTTCTTCTAGGCTTCGTCCATGGACGCCCTAAAGTCTTCGACCCGTATCAATCTGGAGCGCGCCACGGTTCTCGTGCTCGATGACAACGGGACTTCGCTCGATATCCTGTCGCAGGTGGTTTCCGGATTCGGGGTCAAGCAACTGCACCGCGCCGAGACGGTCAAGGACGCTCAGTCGCTGGTCGGGACAAAGACCTTTGACCTGATCATCAGCGACGTTCAGATCCCGGACGTCGACGGGATCGAGTTCATCAACTGGCTGCGCCGCGACGCGCCGGAGACCAATCGCTACGTTCCGGTGATTCTGGTCACCGGGCACACCCGCACCACGGACATCTTTCGCACCCGTGACGCAGGGGCCAATTTCACGGTCGCCAAGCCGATCACCCCCAAGGTGCTCCTGGAGCGCATCTTCTGGGTGGCGCGAGAAGAACGGGCGTTTATCGAGTGCGACAGCTATGTCGGGCCTGATCGACGCTTCAAGTACGAAGGCCCGCCGATCGGTATGGAAGGTCGGCGTCGGGATGACCTGCCTGCCGAGGTTGGCAATGCACAAGAAGCCAACATGTCTCAGGATGAGATCAATAGTCTGATGAAGGTCGCGAAGGTGCAGATATGAGCGTCGTTCGCAAATTCCGCCCGCCCAACCGGCTGGCCAAGATGATCAAGGACAGCGGTGGCCTGATGGCCAAGGACGCGATCATCGCTGCAGAAGCCGGTGTTGAAAGCCTGCGCGAGGTTTCGCTGGTCGTTCTGGACGACACCCTGGCCGAAATCGAGCGCCGCTTTGGCCCCTCAGCGGTCGACCGCAACGCCGAGAGCTTTGAGGACCTCTATGCTCTGAGCATGAGGATCATCGACGTCAGCACCTTCGTCTCCGATGCTGGCGTGGATCAGGCGGCGGTTTCCCTGGCCGCGACCACCGACAGCTGCGCTGAGGCCGGCGCCTGGCGCTGGAACGCCATCGACGTTCACCTCCACGCCCTGCGGCTGCTGCGCACGGTGGGAAGCCAGCTGCCGGCGGCCGATCGTCAGTCCATGATCGAGGGTCTCCACAAGGTCAGCCATCGCTAGATGGAAGCGCTATAGAGCAAAGATCGCCATGACAGGGTCGGTCGGCTGCTCCATGTTCTTGAGTTGGAATGCCAAACCGGCGGTAAACTTGCATTCAATTCGCTCGTTCGCGCCCTAAAGTCGTCTTCGAACTGATGGTTTCATCAGCGCAGGCGAAAATGGCCTAACGAAAAACGAATAGCACTTTCGGTCCGAGAGCCGCTGTGCACGTATCGGCACGTGATTCAGGTCGCTCGCCGGGTCGTGCTCCCCCTGTCTCGCTCCTCTGTGTGTCGCCGCGATGTGTTGGAAAAGCCACGCGAGCGACTTCTCCTGTCATCAAACACAATCTCGCCTTGTCGTCATAACGACGGTTTGTTAGCTCTTTGCTACCGGTGTCAAAGCCGCAGGCGGGTCTCCGTCTGCATCTGACACCGGTGTCAAAAACACAGACGGCCTAGAACTGGCCGCGCAGGAAGGAAGCGCGATCAGTTCAAAGCCGGGCGGCGCAACAGCGCCGTTTCCGTCGAACGGGAGGAGGATACATGTCTAAGATTTCCGCGGGGCGCCTCGACGTCCTGAAGCTTGGTGTCTCCATGGGCGCCTTGGCGCTGGCCATCACGATGGCTGGAGCCGCATCTGCCCAGACCGCGCCGGCTCAGGCCGACGATAGCGCGGTCGAGGAAGTCGTCGTCACCGGCTTCCGCGCCAGTCTCGCCAACGCGCTCGATACGAAGCGCCGCGAGAACGACATGATCGACGTCATCAAGGCGACCGACATCGCCGACTTCCCCGATCTGAACCTGGCGGAATCGCTGCAGCGCATCCCAGGCGTGTCGATCGACCGCGACGGCGGCGAAGGCCGCACGATCACCGTGCGGGGTCTGAACGCCGACTTCACCGTCGTGCGCCTGAACGGCCTGGAAGCCCTGGCCACCACGGGCGGCAAGGACGGCTCCGGCGGCGCCAACCGCAGCCGTCAGTTCGACTTCAGCATCTTCGCCTCGGAACTCTTCAACAGCGTCACCGTGCGCAAGTCGACCTCGGCGTCGAACGAAGAAGGCTCGCTGGGCGCGATCATCGACCTGCAGGCGGCTCGTCCGTTCGACTTCAACAAGTTCACCATGAGCGCCGGAGCCAAGTACGGCTGGAACGACCTGTCGCGCAAAAGCGACCCGCGCTACACGTTCCTGATCGCCAACACCTGGAACGACGGCAAGTTCGGCGCCCTGTTGTCAGTGGCCTACGCCAAGCGCCAGACGCTGGAAGAAGGCTCCTCGACCGGTCGTTGGGAAAACCCCAGCGTTCGCTTCAACTCTTCGACCGCCTTCCCCTGCACGGGCGCGGCCTATAACCCCGTCAGCGGTCCGCCTCTGACCTGCAGCCAGATCGGCACTGTCGTCGGCGGCACCTCGCCAACCGTCGTCGCCGCCGCTGGCACCGCCAACAACCTTTGGCACCCGCGGATTCCGCGCTACGGCCGGCTTGAGTACAATCAAAAGCGTCTGGGCGTGACCGGTTCGCTGCAATGGCGTCCGACCGACAACTCGACCCTGACCCTGGACACCCTGTTCGCGGACTTCACCAACGACCGCGACGAGACCTATCTGGAAATCATCTCGTTCAGCCGCAGCGGCCAGGGCCTGCCCCAGACCGACGTCGTCAACTTCACGGCCGACGCCAAGGGTCACCTGATCAAGGGCACGTTCGACGACGTCGACGCCCGCGTCGAGTATCGCCATGACGACCTGAACACCGAGTTCTTCCAGAACGTCCTGACCTACGACACCAAGATCGGTGACAAGGGCAAGTTCGTCGCCACCTACGGCCAGGCGCGTTCGATCCAGAACAACCCGGTCCAGACGACCTTCTCGTTCGACCGCTACAACAGCGACGGCTACAGCTACGACTACTCGGCCGATCCGCGTCGTCCGTCGTTCAACTACGGCTTCGACGCAACCAACCCGGCCAACTACCAGTACAGCAACAGCTCGGCGCTGGGCGACCCGTCACTGCTGCGCCTGCGACCCAGCAAGGCGGTCAATACGTTCAAGACCCTCCGCTTCGACTTTGACTATCAGGTCATGGACTGGCTGAAGGTTCGCACCGGCGCGGCCTTCAAGGAGTACGGCTTCAATTCCTCGGAAAAGCGCATCTTCTCGCGCGTGATTCCGGGCGGCACGGGCTTTGTGGCCGAAGCGGCGTTCCCGCTGCCGGCCGGCGTCACCGTCGCCGACGTCTCGCGTCTGATCACCGGCTTTGGCCGTGGTTTCGACATGCCGGCCGGCACGCCCACCTCGTGGATTGCGCCCGACCTCGACAAGCTGAAGGCCGCCATCGGCTATGACTGCAACTGCATCAACGCCAACGGCGACTTCCGCCTGAGCTCGATCAACCAGCTCGGTGCGCTGCGGGAAATCGCCGAGAACGACACCTCCTACTATCTGCAAGGCGACTTCGATCGCGACTTCGGCTCGATCCCGGTTCGCGGCAATGTCGGCGTTCGCTGGGTGAAGACCGAGCAGGACGCCCTGGGTCACTTCAACACCGGCAGCACCACGGTCTCGACCGTCACGCCGGTCGGCACGCTGTCGCAAACGGTCCCGACCGATGGCATCCAGACCACGTCACGCAGCTACACCAACACGCTGCCGTCGATGAACGTCTCGGTCCAGCCGCTGGAGAACTTCTTCGTTCGCTTCGCGGCCGCCAAGGTCATGACGCGTCCGCAGCTGCAGAACCTGACGCCGGGCTTCACGGCCAACAGCCAGTCGGCCCAGACCCTGACGCGCGGCAACCCGGACCTGAACCCGATGTTGTCCAACAACATCGACCTGGGCTTCGAGTGGTATCCTGACCGGGAAACCCTGTTCTCGATCGGTCTGTTCCAGAAGGACATCAAGTCCTTCATCCAGACCACGGCGGTCGCGATGCCGTTTTCGGAAACGGGTCTGCCCACCAGCCTGCTGACCAACGGCAACACGCCGGACACGCTGTTCACGGTGACCTCGCAGCAGAACACCAAGGGCGGCAAGCTGAAGGGCTACGAGATCAGCCTGCAGCGTCCGTTCACCTTCCTGCCGGCGCCGTTTGACGGCTTTGGCGGCATCGTGAACTACACGCACGTCAAGAGCGACATCGAGTACGTGATCGCCAACCCGACCTTCGGCGGCACCCCCCGGGTGCAGCTGACGCCGGCGACGCTGATCACCCAGCCGCTCCTGAACCTGTCGCCCGAAGCCTATAACGGCACGCTGTACTACGAGAAGGCGGGCTTCAAGGCGCGCATCTCGGCTTCGTATCGCGACCCGTACCTGATCCAGGTCGCCCCTTCGGCGACCAACAACAACGACGTCCGGATCAAGCAAAAGACCCTGAACGTCGACAGCCAGGTCAGCTACGAGTTCAAGAACTTCACCATCACACTGGAAGGCATCAACCTGACCGACCAGTTCGACAGCAAGGTGGACGACTCGACCCGTCAGATCTCGGAAGAGTATGTGCACTTCGGTCGCCAGTATTATCTGGGCGTGAAGTACAAGTTCTAGACCTCAGCCTAGGCTGGAGAACGGGGGGCGTCGGCGAAAGCCGGCGCCCCTTTTTCGTCAGAGGCTGGCGACGCCGCCGATCCAGGTCGCGCGAACCCTCAGATCATCGTCCAGCAGCACCAGATCGGCGGCCTGGCCCACGGCGATGCGGCCGCACTCGTCCTGCAGGCCCAGGAAGGCCGCTGGCGCCGCCACTTGGGGCCCCAACGGCTCGCGATACTGCCGCCACCGCCCGATCGAGCGGTCGTTCAGCGGCTCGCTGACCTGGGCGTAGGACGGTGTTGGCGCACAGCGGCGGTTCTCGTGGAAGCGAAGGCAGGCCGGTTCGACCTGGCCCCGATTGCGAAGGTCGCGCGCCTGGGCGATGAGGGGACGGGGCAGGGCGATGGCGGACATAGGGGTCAGGCGGATCGCTGGAACACGTGCAGGGTTCCCCTGACGGGCGCCGTGCCCTCGTGGCGCAGGGCGATGGCTTCCTGATCCAGCAGCGCAAAGTCTGGGCCCGCCGCCCGGGCGACATAGGCGTCTGCGTGAGAGAAGCGTCCCGAGCTCAGCAATGTCCAGCCTTCCGCCCCCGCCTCGGTGCTCAGGGTGAAGAAGCCGCCCGGGCGCAGCGCCTTTGCGGCGGCCCGGAACAGGTCCGACAGGTCGCCGAAATAGATCACCATGTCGGCCGCGAAAATCAGGTCGAAGGCGGCCGGGTGCTGGTCGAGGAACGCGACGGCCTCAGCCTGGAGCAGCACGTCATAACCGCCGCGCGCCCTTGCCCTGTCCAGCATGCCGCCGGAGAGATCAACGCCGGTCAGGCGACCGCCAAAGCGCGCGAGGGCGGGGCCCGACAGTCCTGTGCCGCAGCCCAGGTCGAGGATCTCGGCGAACTGGCCAGCATGATCTTCGATCAACTGCGCCATCCGCTCGGGCGCGCGATAGTTCAGCAGATCGACCAGCTGGTGGTCGAAATTGTCGGCGAAGCTGTCGAAATGCGCCTCGACATAGGCGGGCGGCGCACGATCGACCGCCGCCCCGCTGACCGCCTGCAGCAGATAGGCCTGGATCTGATCGTCCGGGCTTCGGGCCATCCGCCAGGCGCCGACCGCCGCCGCTGCGGGGGCATGTCCAAAGACGCCGAGGATCGCAAAGGCCTCTCGGGCGATGACCTCGATGTCCTCGGCCTCATCGCCGGCCAGGGCGGGATAGCGGGCCAGGGCGTCGTCCACAGAGCCCTGGATCATGCTGGCGAAGGTGCGGGCTCGGGCATGGGTCAGGCGGGCGTTGGTCGCCAGAGGTTCCAGGGCGGCCGCGCGTTCGAAGGCTTCCGCGCACCCGGCGAAATCACCGGTCATGTAGAGGCCCTGGGCCAGACAGGCGTGCCAGATCGCCGGCGCGTCGGGCGTCGCGGCCGCCTGACGAAGAGGCATGACGGCGTCACTGAAATCCCGCGTCGCCATATGTGAAAGGCCAAGGCCCAGCATCGCCTCGCCCAGCGTCGGATCGATCGACAGCGCGCGACTGAAAGCCTCGCGCGCCTGGGGGTGCAGGCCCTGGTTGCTGGCGATGACGGCCTGCTGCAGCCAGTCCTCGGCGCTGATCTCGTCGGTCACGCAAGCCTCTGCATTGGGCGGTGTCTGCCTCAGGCGTCCTGGCCCGCGCGGGTCGCGAACCTGGGGAATCCTAGAGGTCTCCGTTTCCAAAGCAAATCGCAAGGATCGGCGAAGACCCGGACGATCTCGGGGTCTCGAGATACCGTTCTACGCGGAGATGCCGCCTCAAACGCCTCCCTACTGCGGCGTCAGCAGGTTTGGATCGATGAACTGGCGAGGAATGCCTGGGCCCTCGAAGTACGCGCCCAGCCAGGCGCCGCCGCCGCCATTGAACCATTCCACCCTGATCGCATGCTTGCCAGGCTGCAGGTCGATATTGCCGTTCGCCGTAACCACGCCGTGGTCGCCATCGTTGTCGACCACCTGTTTGCCGTCGATGTAGAGCTTGCTGCCGTCGTCGGAGGCGAGGGCGAAACTGTAGGCGCCGGCGGCCGCGATGTGGAGGTAGCCTTCGAAGACCACGGCCACGCTGTCGCCTCGCGGGAGCGTCAGGCCGTCGATGGTCAGTTCATGGGATGTGCCGGCGGTTGCAGGCTCGAGCCGGGAGAAATCGGGCAGCCGCACCGGCGTTTCCGGCAGCAGATAGACCTTGTAGTTCACGCCGCGCGCCTCTGGGCCTTTCAGGTCGAGGATGCGGAAGTAGCCCGTGGCGGGAACGCTGGCGGCCTGGCCGGAAACGAACAGCGTGGCCCGCACGATCGTGTTGCGGGCGATCTCGACCGGGCCCGTGTAAAGCGGGGACCCGACCGTGGGGATCGAACTGTCCAGCGTGTAGCGGACCTGTCCAGTGGCGTTGGGGTTGCGGATGGTCATCTTCGCCGGTCGGTTGATGAACAGCCCGCCTGCAGGCGCATTCCCGTCGCTGGCCGGTTCGATCACCGGCGAGGCGTAGAAACTGCTGGAGCGATAGGCTTGTTCGGGCGCCTTTTCGCCCTTCAGGATCGGCGTCACGGCGCGCCCTAGCCAGGCGAAGGGGATCTTGGCGCCCAGCAGCCAGGCGACGGTGGCGGTGGTGTCGAACGTGTTGATGGGCAAATCAAGCTGGCCCGGGTTGATGTCCTTGCCATAGGCAATCCAGGGAATTTCAAGTTCAGCCAGACTTTCGCCGCCGTGCCCCTTGCCCACGCCGCCATGGTCGGAGGTGACCAGGATCACCGTCTCGTCCGCGATGCCGGCCTCCACCGTGGCCTGGCGGATCTTGTCGATCAGCTTGTCGGCCTTGGCCACGGCCTCGTAAAAGAGCGGCGTGCCATGGCCATGGGCATGTCCGGCATGATCGACATGATCCAAATGCACAAACAGGAACTCGGGCTGCTTGGTCTTGATGTAGTTGACCGCCAGCGCCGTGGTTTCGTCCTCATCCTTGCCGTGGACGTCATAGTCCACGAACCGGTGGTCATAGAGGTTGCCGAACCCGTCCCAGTGATAGATCGAGCCTAGTTCCCATTCCGGCTTCTGATCTGTGAGCACCTGGAAGATGGATGGGAAGAAGCCCCCCGAACCGGTCACCGAAGCGGGGAAGTTGAACTCGCCCACTTGCCAGTCGTTGCTCGTCACCCCGTGCTGCTCGGGTCCGGCGCCACCGATGATGGACGCCCAGTTGGCGCCGCTCGTGGTGGGCAGCACGCCGCGGGCATGCATGCTCCAGCTGCCGCGCTTCATCATGTCGTGCAGGGTGGGTGTATCGGCCTTCATCACGCCGTCGGGGCTCAGGGCGTCCACGCCGATGATGATCACATGGCCTGCCTTCCGGGCCTCGCCGGCATAGGCGCCGGCCGCGCCTGCCATGCCGGCCAGGAGCGCAACGAGAAGCGGGATCACCCGGATCGGATTCTTCATGACGTACTCCAGGACTCTGGGCTGTGGATGGGAGGTTCAGTCAGCGCGAAAAGAGGCTCGGCGGCGGCGTCGATCACCGCGCCGGCTCCGGCGCTGCTGCCCGTCGCCGCCACCGGCCACGATGGTCTGAGTGTCTGCGGCAGGGCCTTCAGGGCCGACCTGTCCATTGAACTCATGTTCGGATCGTCCAACGACTGAAGATTGGTATAGACCAAATATCACGTGAAGTTGGCAGTTTTGCGACTGTCATCCGTTGGTCAAATGCGCGGCGACGTCAGGGTGTTCAGGGGCGTCAACACGCCGGGCGAACGGGTCTCTGGAGCGCTCACGGTTCTCTGGAGTCACCCCGGCAGGGCTCAAATCGAACTGACGCCCGGCGCGGAACGGACAAATTGCGCCGTGCGGGGCGGCGCTGTCACGCGGGTGTCGTCGCTCGCTGCTTTAGTCTGACTGGTTCATACCAGTTGGGGCGAAGGACACTCATGTTTAAGCGATATCCTGTTCGGGCTACCCGCCCGCATCTCAAGAGCTTTTTGCTGGCTACCGTTGCGGTGCTGGCTGCTGGCGCGCATTCATCGGCCGCGCTCGCGCAGCAGGCTTCTGGCGATCTGGTCGACGAAGTTGTCGTCACCGGCTACCGGAAGTCGCTCAGCGACGCCCGCGCCATCAAGAGGGATTCGGTCATCCAGAAGGACGTGATCGTCGCCGAGGACATGGCGAAGTTCCCGGAGCTCAACCTGGCTGAATCGCTGCAGCGCCTGCCGGGCGTGCAGATCACCCGGGAAGCGGGCGAAGGCCGGCGGATCTCGCTGCGGGGCCTGGGGCCAGATTTCGCCCGCGTGCAACTCAATGGCATGGAAGTGCTGGGCAACGTCGACTCCGCCCAGGACAGCCGCGGCCAGCGTTCGCGCGACCGCGCCTTCGACTTCAACATTTTCGCCTCGGAACTGTTCTCCCGCGTGGAGGTCGAAAAGACCTTCCAGGCGGCCCAGAACGAGGGCGGCATGGCCGGCACGGTCGGCCTGTTCACCGGCAAGCCGTTTGACTACGCATCGGGGTCAAAGGGCGCAGTGTCGCTCAAGCTCGGAACCAACGAATACACCGAGGATGCCCAGCCGCGCATCGCGGCCCTCTTCAGCCAGAACTGGGACAACAAGTTCGGCGTCGCCTTCTCGGTCGCCTACAGCAAGCGCCAAACGACCGAGCAGGGCCACAACACCTACAACTATTCGCGCCCCAGCGCGGGAACCCTTCAGGGCCTGGTTAACAAAGGCCTTAACATTTCCAAGCTGAGCACGGCGCAGCAGGCCAAGTTCCTGTCGGGCGATCTCTATTTTGCTGACGGCAACCGCATCTCCTCGTGGAATTCCAAGCAGGAGCGCCTGGGCCTGACAGGCGCTGTGCAGTGGCGTCCGATGGACAACCTGCTGCTGACGCTTGATGTGCTGCACGGCGAGTACACCACGCATCGCGACGAACTGCACCTCGCCACGCGGCCGCTCGCATCGACCGGGTCGGTCGCGTTCGACACCGTCGCCAGCACGGTCTGGCCGAGCGCCTTCCAGAAGGCGTCCGTCATCAACAACCTGGCCTGGGACAACAGCAACTATGTGACCCTGACCGATGTCACGGGCACCACCTTCGGCAGCGAGCACCGCCGTTCGCTGAACGAAAACAACTTCGACCAGGTGGCGCTGACCGGCAAGTGGGACCTCACGGATCGCCTCACGATCGACGGACATGTCGGGTACGAGAAGTCGACCTATGAGACGCCCTATGACGACAAGCTCTATATGCGCGCCAAGGGCAATCTGATCGCCAACTATGGCAGCGATGGCCGGTCGGCGACGTTCGAGTATCCGGGCTGGGATCGAACCAACCCCGCCAACTACGCGATGGACTCGTTCTACTATCGCGGCTTCAACAATCAGTCGGAACTGCAGGAAGGCGTGCTGGACGCCCAGTACGTGCTGAACGAGGTTTGGACCCTGCGGGCCGGCGTGGCCTACCACAAGTTCACGCAAGGCGGCCGGGACCTGTTCTATGACGACAACGTCAATGGAACCCGGACCAAGATGCGCGGCACGGCCGTTGCCGACGTCACCTCGGTGTTCACCAACGAGTTCGGCTCGTGGCTGGTCGGCGACTACGCCAAGGCCTTTGCGAAGTACAACGAGTACCACCGCTTCGGTCCCAACAAGGACGGTACGGGCGGCGCGCTCCAGGACATCGAGAACGTCTACGAGACCTCGGAAAAGACCGTCTCCGAGTATGTGCAGGCGGACTGGGACACCGACCTCTTCGGCAAGCGCTTCCGCGGCAACATCGGCCTGCGCGGCTATCAGACCGACACCCACAGCACCGGCTGGATCCAGGGCGACAGCTACGCCTATCTGGGCACGACGGACGTCGAAGGCAGCTACTCAGGCGTGCTGCCGGCCATGAACTCGGTGCTGGAACTGACGCCGGACGTGCTGGTGCGCTTCTCGGCCACGCAGAACCTCAACCGTCCAGGCCTGGGTTCGATGGCGGCCAAGGGCAGTGCGTTCCAGAATTCGGATAGCGGCGACATCTCGGCGTCGCGCGGCAATCCAAACCTTGAGCCCTACAAGGACAACACGCTGGACTTCGCGGCGGAGTACTATTTCGGCGTGGACGGCCTGCTCTCGGCCAGCGTGTTCCAGAAGAGCATCAAGAACTTCATTGGCTCGAAAACCCTCGAGAACGTCCCGTTCAGCCAGACTGGCGTCCCGTTCACCACGATCCCGGGCGCCACGGCCAACACGATCGTCAAAGAGTTCTCGATGCCGGTCAACATCGCCGGCACCAAGAAGCTGACCGGTGTGGAACTGGCCGCGCAGGGCCAATTCTCGTTCCTGCCGGCGCCGTTCGACAAGCTGGGTGCGGTGGCCAACTACACCTATGTGGACGCTGACGAGGCGCTCACCGGCATCTCGAACACCAGCTACAACGCCACGCTCTACTACGAGACCGCGCGCTGGGGTGTCCGTGGGTCCATGAGCCACCGCAATCGCTGGTTCTCCGGGAACAGCGACAGCGTCATGAGCGCCAGCACGCGCGGCTTCGAAGGGTCGACCTATGTGGACGCCTCGGCCTTCCTGAACGTCACCGATCAACTGCAGCTCACGCTGAACGGGATCAACCTGACGAACCAGGAGGACACGCAGTTCTGGGGTCAGAACCAGTACCTCTACAACCAGAACCAGAGCGGCTCGACCTATATGGTTGGGCTTAGCTACAAGTTCTAAGGCCACCGCTTGTTGTAGACTTTGCGCCCCGCCTTCCTGAGAGGCGGGGCGCTTCTTCTGGGTGTCCCTGAAACATGATTGTTTCCCACAGCCATCGCTTCATCTTCGCCGCAGTGCCCAAGACCGGGACCCATGCCGTGCGACAGGCCCTGCGCGAGCACCTGAGCGACGGTGACCTCGAGCAGGTCGGGCTGTTCGTCGACAAGCGCTTCCCTTGGGCGGATCTGGCGGCGATCCGGCATGGCCACCTGTCTCTGCAGCAGGTGCGCCCCTATCTCGGCGATGAGGCCTTCAGCGGCTATTTCAAGTTCGCCTTCGTGCGCAATCCGTTCGATCGCTTCGTCTCGTACTGCGCCTTCATGCTGCGGGGCGGTGACGTCTTTGAGCAGCAACCGCAGGCGGTCATGCGCCACTTTCTTTTCGAGAAGCCGCCGGAACACCACATCCTGTTCCAGCCACAGGCCTCGCTCCTGGTGGGCGGGGACGGCAAGACCCTGATGGCCGACCACATCGGCCACGTCGAGGATATGCAGGGGTCGTATGATGCGATCTGCGCACGCATCGGCATTCCCTCCCGCCCTCTGGACCGCGTCAACGGCAGCCGTCACGGTGACTATCGTCACTATTACGACCAGGACCTGATCGACGGCGTAGCCGCCCGCTACGCCCAGGATCTGGACCTGTTCGGCTACAGCTTCGAAGACATGCGATGAACGCGACCCCTTTTGCGCCTGCCGCCAACCCGCGCAAGACCACCGGCGTCCGCAAGCTCGGGCTGGTCGACATCGCCGCGCTGCAGGCGGCCGTTCTGGCGATTCCCGAGGACGTCTGGGCCGCAGAGAACGCCAGCAAGCCCAACAGGTTTGAGGTGCTGGACGCGACCTCCCACATCGTTTTCCGGTTTATCGACAGTCCCCGTGACTGGCGCAGCTCGCACGATCGCGCCGCCTGGCCCGAATGGCGCGGATTGCTGGAGCCGGTGCTGGCTCAGGCCGTCGGCGACTATGGCTATGGGCGCGGGGTGTTTCCGCGGGTGATGTTGGCGAGGATGCGGCCGGGCGGGGTGATCCACCCCCATATCGACGCCAACCCCGCCGCGAAGTGGCCGCACAAGATCCATGTGCCGCTGTCGACCAATCCCCAGGTGGTGTCCTTCTTCGGCGGAGCCGAACACCTTTTCCCACCGGGCGAGGCGGTGGAGGTCAACAATCTGGGTCCGCACTGGGTGCGCAACGACGGCGAGACCGACCGCGTCCATCTGATCTTCGAGTACTACGACGCCGACCAGCCGGATCCCAGCTGGCTGGAGCCGTTTCTGCTGGCCGGCGCCGCGCGGTGACGCCCTCCGTGAGCGCCAGCCCCGGGTCTCGGGATCGCGACGCCCTGTTGCAGGAGGCCAAGGATCTGCGGTCGGGCCAGCGCATCGCGGAAGCCCTGGCCAGCCTTGCGCGGCTGCAGGAGCTGCATCCCGGATTCAGCCGCCTGTATCAGGAGCGTGGCCACTGCCAGGTCATGCTTGGCGATGCGCCGGCCGCCATCGACGCGCTGCGGGAGGCTGTGCGCCTCAACCCGACCCTGCCGGCGAGCTGGGACATGCTGGAACAGCTCTACCGCATGGTGGGCGATACGGCCCAGGCGGCCACGGCCGCGCAGCATCTGGCGATGCTCAGACAGCTCCCGCCGGCGGTGGTGGCGGCCAGCAGCCTGTTCGCCGATGGCGACCTGTCCTCGGCCGAGGAGGTCATTCGCGATTATCTGGACACGGACGGTGAAAACGTCGGCGCCCTTCGCCTGCTGGCGCGTCTCTGCAAGGCGCGCGCGGCGCCTGGCGAGGCCGAGGCGTTGCTGAAGTCGGTGCTTGATCGCGCCCCGGACTATCACGCAGCGCGCCTCGACTACGCCATGGTGCTCTTGCAGCAGCAAAAACCCCTGCAGGCGCGGCGGGAGGCTGAGCACCTGCTCGAACACGACCCTGACAATCGCGAGTATCTCAAGCAGTACGGCGCGGCCTGCATCGCCCTGGGCGACCATGAGCCGCTGATCGATCTCTATGAACGACTGCTGGACAGCCAGGCCCTGTTGGGGGCGGAAGTCGCTGATCTGCGCCTTTGGCGGGCGAACGCCCTGAAGGTCACGGGCCGGCAACAGGACGCCATTGCGGACTATCGCGCCGCCCTTGCTGCGCGGCCAGACTACGGCGTGGTCTGGTTCAGCCTGGCCAACCTCAAGACCTACCGCTTCACCGACGATGACATCGCGCGCATGCGCGCGGCGCAATCCCGGCCTGGCGTCCAGGACATGGATCGGGTCTATCTCAGTTTCGCGCTGGGCAAGGCGCTGGAGGACCGGGCGGACTACGCATCCTCCTGGCAGTATTACGAGCGCGGCAATGCGATCCGCGCTGTCTCCAGCCGATATCGCCCCGAGGTCGCGGAGTCCTGCGTCCTGCGACTGAAACAGGTCTTCACCGCCGAAGTCTTTGCCGCGCGCGCTGACTGGGGTCTGGCCGATCCGGCGCCGATCTTTATCGTGGGCTTGCCGCGGTCGGGGTCAACCTTGATCGAGCAGATCCTGGCCTCCCATTCCCAGGTGGAAGGCACGCAGGAGCTCACAGAAATCGACCGGTATGCAGGCGAGATCTGCGGCCGCGATCCTGATTGCGGCTTGCCGCTGGATCCCGAGGCCCTGCTGCGCCTGACCCCGCAGGACGCCCGGGCGCTCGGCGAGCGCTTTCTGGCCGAAACCCGCACCTATCGCAGGCTGGGGAAGGCCTTCTTCATCGACAAGATGCCCAACAATTTCTGGCACATCGGCCTGATCCATCTCATCCTGCCGCGCTCGACGATCATCGATGTGCGCCGCGAGCCCATGGCGTGCGGCTTCAGCAACTTCAAGCAACTGTTCGGGACCACCAATCAGGAATTCACCTACGGCATGGATCATCTCGCCCGACACTATCGCGCCTATCTTGAGCTCATGAGGCACTGGGGCGAGGTGCTGCCGGGGCGGGTGCTGAGGGTGGCCTACGAGGATGTGGTCGAGGGCCTTGAAGACAGCGTGCAGCGAATGCTGGAGGGTTGCAGGCTGCCCTTTGAGCCGGCCTGCCTGACTTTCCACGAGACCCAGCGCAGCGTGCGCACGCCCAGCTCAGAGCAGGTGCGCCAGCCCATCGGCCGTGACGGCCTCGCGCAATGGCGGCCGTATGAACACTGGCTGGCGCCTTTGCGGGACGGGCTGGGTGACGCGCTCGCCGGCTACAGGGCCTGACCCATGCGGCTTTCACGCCCCTTCTTCCACCTCCCCTTGCTCTTCGATGTCGGGCGTTTGCAGGCTGAGGTCGCGGCTTTGCCCGACGAGGCCTGGACGTCGCACCCGGACCGCTTGCCCGGCAACAGTGCGGCGCGGTTGATCAGCGCGGGCGGGGCTGAGACGGACTCTGTCCATGGGCAGATGCTGCCAACGCGCTGGCTTGAGACCATGCCCTATACAACCCAGGCCCTGGCGGCCTTTGGCGTGGTCTGGAGTCGCTCGCGGCTGATGCGCCTGGCCCCGGGCGCAGGCGTGCCCGAGCACGCCGACATCAACTACCACTGGCATACGCGGGTGCGGCTGCACATTCCGGTCTTCACCCGGCCGGAGGTCGCCTTTCACTGCGACGGGCAATCGGTGCACATGGCCGCTGGCGAAGCCTGGATCTTCGACAACTGGCGCCCGCACCATGTCGAAAACAGGTCCGGCGCCGAGCGCATCCACCTGGTCGCGGATACCAGCGGCACAGCGGCGTTCTGGCAGTTCGTCCGTGGACAGGCGCCGCCCCGCGCCCAATGGCGGACGGTCGCCTGGGATCCCGGGATGCGGCCCCAGTTGCTTACCGAGGGTGACCAGCGCACGCCGGTGATGCCTGCCGCCGAAGTGCAGCTGCTGGTCGACGATCTGCGCGCGGAGCTGGCCCTCGCCACCGACACCGCCGAAGCCAGGGGCCGGGCTGCGCGGTTCAGCAGGCTGCTGGAGGACTTTGTGTCCGACTGGCGCCAGCTCTGCGCCTTGCACGGCGCCGGAGGACGGGGGCGATCAGACTTCCTGCGCCTGGCTCGCGCCGTGCACGAGGCCGTCAGGCCGCTCGCCGCGGGTCTGGTCATGCGCACCAACAACGCCAGCGCGCTGCTGGTGCTCGAGAAGCGCGTGCTGCAGCATCTGGTCGCAGACGAGGCCTAGGCCGCTGCGCGCAGGCACAGCCCGCAGCACACGAAAAACGGCTTGTCGCGGCCCGGGCGGGGCTTTGCGATCAGACTGAAACTTCGTCCAGGCGGTCGATCTGATCTCGAAGCTGGTCGTGATAGGTCTCGAAACCGGCCACCTCGGCGTCCGGGGCCTTGCCCGCTTCGTCATAGCCGCGCAGTCGCAGGGCGGCTTGCGCCGCCGGCTCGGCCAGGAACGCCTCGATCTCGGCCTTGCTCATTGGGCCGCCCTGCAGAGCCAGACTTTGCAGGGACGCCTTGCTGAGACGCTTGAAATAGGCGGGATCCACGGCCACCCGGTAGCGCTTGGCCGCCACGTGAAGTCGGATCGGCTCTGTCACCGCCGGGCCGAACGCCCGCGCCAGATAGCCGGCGCTGATGTGCTCGTGGCGCGTATCGACGCCAAGGTCGGCGGCGTTCTCGCCGGCCTTCTGCATCAGGTGGCCTATGTCGTGCAGCAGGGCGGCGACGATCATCGCGGGCGGCGCGTTGTCGATCTTGGCGTGATGCGCCGTCTGCAGCGCGTGCTCCAGCTGGCTGACGTCTTCCCCATAACGCAGGTCGCCCAGTCGGGCGAAGAGATCGGCGAGTTCGGCCACGAAAGCATCGGCCGCAGGACGAGTCGTCATCATGTATCCGTGGTGTTGACAGGATCGGAATGGAGCGAGCGCGCTTACCGGAGCCACCGTCCGATGCCGGGGTCGGCGCGGCTTGCCCGTTCCGTTTCCAGAAGGGTGACTAGGCGCTGGGCGGACAAGGGGCCGCCCGCCGCGCTCGGGGTTGGTTTGTCCCCGTGGCGGTTGCCGCGCGCGCGAAGATGGGTGGTCATGGCTCCGCCTCCAGGTGGCTAAATTGGTATATACCAAAATCAGCCTAATCTTGGCAAAGCTTTCGTGAAACCTCGACCAGGGCGAGAATGCGCGGCAGGGGTTTGATCCCGTTTCTTGACCTTGACGGAGCGGGCTCCCATCCTTGGGGCTGGCGGGATTCGACCGCTGACAGGTCTTTCCGATGCATCAGTCCGACACCCTCCATTATCTTGGAGTCCGCGACGGCATCGCCGTGCGGATCGTCAGTGGCGAACTGAAGGCTGGCGAACGGCTGCCGTCGGAGCGCCAGTTGCAGGTCGGCGGCGGCGTGGCGCGCGGCACTGTTCGCGAGGCCCTGTTTCAGCTTGAGGCCGAGGGGCTGATCTATCGAAAGGACCGCAGCGGCTGGTATGTTTCCCCGCCCCCGGTGGTCTACGACCCGACCCGCTGGGAGGGCTTCATGTCCTATGTCGAGGCGCAGGGCCGGCGGCCGGCGACCGAGACGCTCAGCAAGGTCGAGATCGCCTGCGACGGCATGCTGGCCCAGATCTTTTCACGCCCGGTGGGCGCGCCGATGTACTGGATTCGCCGCCGGCGCTCGATCGATGACCGGGCCGTTCTGATTGAGAGCATCGTCGTCGACGCCTCCCTGGCGCCGGGTCTTGTGGAGCACGATCTCGACGGCTCGCTGACCAGCGTTCTGAAATCGGTCTATGGCATCGGCGTCGCGCGCAACAAGGTCGACATGCGGCCCTGCGCCCTGACGCTGGGTGAGGCCGAAGCCCTGCGGGTCAAGTCGGGCCTGCCTGGGCTCAGCGTGGAGCGCACCTGCTACAATGCCCAGGGCCGCGTGGTCGAATTCGACCGCGAGCACTGGCGACATGACGCCCTCAAGATCAGCGTCGACATCCGCGTGCGTTGACCTTGTCTCACCCTCGCCGGGCCCATGCGGACGCTTTCCCTGCGCGCCCCGCGCGGGCGTCGAAACGTCTTTGGTTTGGTCTAGACCATCTGTGGCGTGGGCCTCCCCAGGTTCCGGCCCCCACCCGGGCCGGAACCAACCGATCCGCCAGCCTTGACCCAGGGATCTCTACCGCGCGCCATTGCGGTCAAGGAAATCGCGCTGGCGCCTCCAAGCGTTTCCGCGAGAACCTAACCGCAATTTTTTCAGGCCTTCAGGCGCCGGCCACCAGCCTTCGCACGCAACCGCAATCGCCCAATCGACGTAGTGGGCTAGTGTGTGGGGCGGGGCGGCGAAAAGTTCAGGCAATTCACAGGGTAGTGGCGGAGAGGGTGGACATTCAACTTTCAAAAGTTCTTTAACTTTACAAAGTGTTATCGGATTTTTGAAAGGGTTCTGTCCCACAAATCGATCCGCAAACGACGAAAATGTGAGCAATTCTCATGAAAAATCGAGGGTAGCTTCTCGAATGTGAGTTTTACCGAATGTGCCGGTTTCAGTGCGCGTTAAACTGATGATTCTGGTGAAAGTGAACCGATAGACCAGAGTTCAGCGACCTTCCGGCCTTTCCAAATTCCGGACCTTTCGCCGTCAACTTTACTACTCGACAGCCGTGAGCTTCATCAAATCGTCCACGCCACCCGCCTGCATGAACCGTGGCTCACCGGGGGTGACCGCGATGGCTTCGAAGTGTTTGCCACCGCAGCGCACCTTGCCGGCCTCTAGGTGATGCAGGTCGTCGATGAGGTTGGTCGGCTTGGTCTCGACAACGAAGTAGAGTCGCTCACCGTCGTCGGTGCAGACCAGGACCGCCCAGTCGGGATTGTAGGAGCCCAGCGGCGTCGGGATCTTGAACCAAGCGGGTAGCTTGGCGAACACCTTCACCGCTTCGTTTGCGTTGAGCGCCTCGGCGAATGCCCCTTCGCTCGGCGTATCGAAGCGGATGTGGGTCGTGGGCGCCTTTGTCGCGGCGACCATTTTGTTGAGATAGCCCTGCAGCTCATCGGCCTCAAACAGCGCCTGAGCGTAATAGTGATCTTCACCCAGCTTCTGGTAGCGCACGCCGTCAACCAGGGCCGCGACCTTGGCCGCGTTGATCAGCTTTGCGGCCAGGTCGATGAAGGCAGCAGGGTTCTGGCGCAGATCGTCCAGCCGCTCGCTCTCGACCAACACCTTGGCCAGCGTGCGGCGCGTCAGCTGGGTACGGTTCTGAAGCTCGCCCAGCACGTCGGGAACATGACCATTGCCGCTCGCGAGGTGCTGAAAGCCCGAGACGCGCTCGTGGACGCCAGTGACGCCGCCATCGGTAATCTCCAGCTCAGCCGTGCGCCAACGGGCCTGGGCGCGGGTGATGGCCGGCATGTCCCGCAAGCGGCCGATAGCGTCGGTGATCAGTGCCTCGTTGTCGAACGCCAAGCGATAGGTGGTCTTGGTCTTGATCCGATCCCACAACGCCTTGAAGTCCTCTCCCAGAAAGACCTCGCGATTCAGAGCGATGGGTTGGCGCTCGTCGGCGTCGCGCACGTCCAGCTTGCCCGCCAACTTGGTCAAGAGGGCTTTGGCCGCCGTTTCGATCGGCGCGAACTCCGGGGGCAGAGCCAAGGTGGCGTCCTTGAGCGCGCGGCGCAGGGCGTCCTGCACTTTACCCTTGGCGTCGATGAAGTTCTGATCCCGTAGCCAGGCGACGAGCGCCGCCGACTGCGCCGCGCCCAGGGGGGTAATCTGGCCGTCCTCGTCTTGGAAGGCCAGAGCGGCGAACGTGTCGTTCGCCACCGTGCCGAACTTGATCCCCAGGTCTTCCTCGATCTGCCTTTGCAGACCTTCGGCGAACTGCGCGTAGCTCTCGCCCGCTATCACCGTCAGCACGTTCAAGCCTTCGTCGCGGCGTCGGTCTCCGTGCTTGTCCACGCATAGGCGCAGGCCTCGCCCCACTGTCTGCCGGCGTTCGGTTTCGCTGCCCATCTCACGCAGGGCGCAGATTTGGAAGACGTTGGGATTGTCCCAGCCCTCGCGTAGCGCCGAGTGGGAAAAGATGAAGCGGAGCGGCTCGGCCTCGTCCAGCAACTTTTCCTTGTCCCGCATGATAAGGTTGAAGCCGCGCTCGGCGTCGTCGCGGCTCGTGGCATTCTTGAGTTCGCCAGCGGCGTTCAATTCGGGCTCGGTGACGCGCCCCTTTCTGTCTTTGGAGAAATAGCCGTCGTGGGCGGAAGCCGGATCGACGGCCACACCGCCAAACAGCGTCTTGAAATCAGGATGGGCCGCCAGTTTGCGATACTCTTGCTCGAAAATCTCGCCATAGGGGCCAAGGCCGAAGGTCCCGTCGTCGTTGTAGAGGCGATACCGATCGACCCGGTCGATGAAGAATAGGCTCAGCACCTTGATCCCCATCGGGCGCAGCACCTTTTCGCGGTTGAAGTGCTCGCGAATGGTCCGCTCGATCATGCGCCGCGCGATCGCCAGCGGGGCGATGCCACCGAAGACTTCCCCCTCCTGTAGATAGCGCACGTCACCGGGGACGTTCAGTTGCAGCAGCGCTCCGTCGGCAGTCTTTTCGATCGTACCGACCGACACGTCCCGATAGACGTCGCGGCCGCTGACCTCGGCCAGATCGTCGCCATCCTGGACGGTCTTGATCTGGCGCAGCACCTGGCCGGCGCCCTGGATGTCGATCTCGACCCGCGCCGTCGGAGCCTTGCCCTTGGCGGTCTTGACCTCGATCAGGCGGACATAGGGGCTGTTATAGGCGTCGACGATTTCCAGGCCCGCGACGTCGATCCGCTTGACCAGGCGCTGCTCATAGGCGTCCACCGCGTCCAGGCGATAGACCATGTGGTGCTTGTGAATGTGGGTCGCCGAATAGCGCAGACGGCACAGGGCGTTCATCTCGCGCAGCGCCTTGGCGCCAGCACCCTTGATCCCGCCCTCCACGGACTGCGGCTCGTCGATGATGATCACCGGCCGGGTGGCCTTGACCAAGTCCACCGGGCGCTCGCCGCCGGTCTTTTCATGCGGTGTGTAGAAGACGTTCTGGTCCAGCTTGTTCAGCGAACCGATGGTGGCGACCATCACCTTGATGGTGGATGAGGTGGCGAAATCGCGGACTTGGCCCAGCTTGGCGCTGTCATAGACAAACCAGTCCATCGGTTGGCCGGCATAGAGCGCCCTAAAGTGGTCGCGCGTCATCTCCAGCGTCTTGGCCACGCCCTCGCGGATGGCCACCGACGGCACGACGATCAGAAACTTGGTGAAGCCATAGCGCCGGTTCAGCTCGAAGATGGTTTTCAGATAGACGTAGGTCTTGCCGGTCCCGGTCTCCATCTCAACCGTCAGGTCCATGTCGGACAGAAGTTCAGCTGGCGCCAGGGCGTTACGAACCTGAACCTCGCGCAGATTGGACAGGACCTCGTCGCCCAGCAGGGTGCAGCGGTTGCCGACGCCGAGACCATCGTCGTCCAGGCCAAGCTCGGGTTGGGCCGCGTCGGCTGAAACGCGGCTGACCGTGAACTCGGTGCGATTGATGTCCTGGCCCTTGAACAGGTCGCAGACCGCGTTTACCGCCGCCCACTGATAGTCCAGGTCGGCTTCGAACTTCAGCTTCATACGCTGCGCACCTTCAGCAGGTGGTCGCCCAAGCGCTGCTCCAGAATGGCTGCGACATTGGTCTTGGCGGTGTCATTCTCGAAGCCGGAATCCTTGAAAAAGATCGTGGTCGGTGCAGCGGGCGTCAGGGCCAGCAGCCATTGCGCCATGCCGTCAGCCAAGGCCTCGGCGTCGGCGGCCGCCACATCGGCCAGGCACACGGCCAGGACGCCGCCGCCGAAAGCGTGAACCACCCGATCGGCGATGGTCTTCGTCACGACCGGCTCGCACAGGTCGATGCCCTGCTTGAGCAACAGTTCGACCAGCAGGTCGTCCTCGCTGCGGCCAGGTGCCAGATTGTCGGCGGCCGACAACAGATCGGTCTGCAAATCTTCGCCCGGTTGCCAGGTTTTCAGGTTCGAGGTCGCCAGCTTGTAGACGCGGAAGCCACCGTCGATTTCGGTGTCCGGATTGTCGGCCTGCACCTTGGTCGCCGCGCGTCGCAGGCGCTCCTTTGTCAACTCGGCGATCGTGCGAGGTTTACCAAGGGAGTCGCAGAAATCCGCAGCGGTCTTCTGGTCGTTGTTCTCTGGATTGAGCGCTTCCGGTAGCTGCACCACGATATAGCGCCGTCTTCCTCCGTCAGCCGCATTCTGAGACATGACGGCATGGCCGGTAGTGCCAGAGCCAGCGAAGAAATCGAGGACTAGATCATCTTTCTGCGAAGTCTGGACGATTAACTCTCGAAGCAAACCCACCGGCTTAGGAAAATCAAAAACGCGCTCTCCAAATAGCTCGGAGATATCTGCTGTCCCGTGGCGGGTGAAGTAATCCGAGCCAAAAATACTGGAGAAGCCCGTAAATTCACCGCCGATATCCGCCAGAAATGCCTTACGTCTCGGTCGCCCGTTAGGATCGCCTGGCCAAATGATTGCTCCTTCCGCGATCAAACGCGCCATCGTATTGCGATCATACCGCCAACCCAAAGGAGGACGGCCGTAGTTATGCCCAGTAGCGGGATCGATTAAGTCATAGTGAAGATTGGGGCGACGATCCGGCGTCGCCAGGCCAACCATGTTTGCACTAGCCCAGGGGCCTCGGGGATCATTGTCAGCATTGGTGTAACTGCCTTCCTTACGCTCTGATCCACGAAAGGATTTCCCATAACAAATCGCGTATTCATGATCGACCGAAACCCCAGTAACCGTTCGATTGTCCTTATTCTGACGACTCTTCCAGACCAGTGAGGCGATAAAGTTTTCTTCACCCATGACTGAGTCAAGCAACATGCGAATGTGAGGCGATTCAACGTCGTTCACACTCACCACCAAAACGCCATCTTCTGACATCAACTGGCGCGCCAACATTAGTCTTGGCATCATCATATTCAGCCAGTCAGTATGATACCGACCGCTGCTTTCCGCGTTTGACGTATTTCGCGCGCCATCTGGATCCACCTGACCGGTTCGACGCAAATAATTACTTAAGTTATCAGAATAGTCATCCGGGTATACGAAATCATTACCTGTGTTGTATGGCGGATCAATGTAGATTAGCTTCACCTTCCGCGCGTAGCTTCTTTGGAGAAGCTTCAGAACCTCAAGATTGTCGCCCTCGATCATCATGTTGCGGGTCGCGCCCCACTCGACGCTGTCCTCGGGCGCGGGTCGCAGGGTTCCCAGCGACGGGGTCAGGGCTAAGCGGCGAGCCTGACGCTTGCCCGACCAGTTGAGGCCGTACTTTTCGTCGCCATCATCGACCGCGTCGCCCAGCAGCTGGCGCAACACGTCGAAGTCGATCACCCCCTCGGCAAACGCGTCGGGAAACAAGGCCCTCAGCACCTCGATATTATCGGCCACGATGTCGGCACTCTGAGCCGCCGGATCGGCGGCGGTGACGGGCGAAACGGCGGGAGTGTTGACGGGCAAGGGAGCGCAGCCTTCGGAACAGACGATCAGGTGAGGGTCTTGACCAGGTCCGCAAGCCGACCCTCGGCGCTCGCGACCTCACGGGCCAGGTCCAGACGACGGGCCAGACGTTTTTCCGCCGACGCCGCCGCCTTCAGTCGGGCCACTTCGCGCGCCTGGGCGGTGTGGTCCGCCAGCGCGGTCTGTCGCGCTCTAGCCTCATCGCCATCCAGAGGCAATCGAAAGGCCCCGGTGATGCGTGCGGCGGCGAAGGCCTCGATCCGCTCTTCCCACCCCGTGTGCAGCGACCATAGGTCGTGGGCGGGAACCGCCGCAAGCGCCAAGCTGTGCAGAAAGGCCTTCTCAACCGGATCGCCACCCCCGTCTACGACCGGACTTGTCGTCAGTCGCTCCAGGACGGCGCGTCCCAATTCTCGTTCGTGCCGCCGCTTCAGCCCGACCGACAGGCTCGCGCTCGCCGCGTCGCCAGCGATCATCATCAGCGGCTGAGCCAGGGCGCGGTGAATCACCTCGATCAAGCGGTCCGCTCGACTCGGCTCGCGAAGAACGGCGACCAACACGACCAGCTGGCCATAGTCGCGGACAGCGTCGCTATGGGCCGCCACGCCGATGCCCGACGGCTTCAAGGTAGCGCGCCAGGTCAGGCGTTCCAGTCCCTGATCGACCAGCCGGCGATCTGTAGACCCCAAGCCGCCCCGCTCGATCAGCAAGGCCTTAGCGATCCGCTGATCGACCCGCGCCTCCTCCGGCAAGGTCAGGGCGTCATAGATCAGGTCGTGAACGTCCCGCGTCATCGGACAGCGTCGGCCTCCGGCTGCGGAAGGATCGCGAACCAGCCCACGACCTCCCAGTCGTCCAGGCCGGCATGCTCGGCGGGGTCGGCGACCTCGCCCGCCGTGAACAGGCTTTCGACGGCGCGCTCCCGCGCCTTGCCCGAAACCGCCGTTATGGCGGCGGCCAAGGTCCGTCGCCACGCGCCCATGTCGCGACCGCCCTTGGTGAGCGCGTCCAGCCGCGACCAAGCCTCGGCGTCGGGAGTCTTGCCCCGCTCGCCCAGCAGCCGGGTCCGATCCAGGATCTTCTTGGCCTGGCCTTGGGTCAGCATGATCGCGCCGTCCAGGCCGACATGGATCAAGGCGTGCGGGCGCAGCGGATCGTTCGGCGGCAGGGCCGACAACGCCGCCGGGGTTTCGGCCCGCAGGCAGAAGATGGCGCCTGCCGGGATGTCGACCTCGGCCCACACCGCCGCGTGCGCGGTCAGTGGGGTCCTGGCTAGGGCTTCGCGTTGTTCGGGTCGCAAGGCCGCCAGGTCGGCGCGCAGATCGTTGAGGGTCAGATCGGCGATCGACACGCCCGAGGATAGGTCCTCGAGATCGACCACCGTCTCCTGCATCGCCTCCATCTGCCGGCGGCGATAGTCGAGATCGTTCATCACGTCGCCCGACTGGGCCTCGATAATGTTTTCCTCGCCGGTGGCCGAAACGTCCAGCAGCACCATGCGGCCCGACACCTTCTTCTCCAGGCCGATATAGGCGTCGAGGTCCATGTTGGGCCAATAGTTGACCAACTGGATGGTGGCGTTGATCGACCCCAGGCGATCGATCCGGCCGAACCGCTGAACGATACGAACGGGATTCCAGTGAATGTCGTAATTCACCAGGCAGTCGCAGTCCTGGAGGTTCTGGCCCTCGCTGATCACGTCGGTGGCGATCAGCAAATCTATCTCGCCTTCCGCTGACAGATCGGTCGGGCGGCCCTTCGAGCGCGGCGAAAAGGCGGTCAGGATCGTGGCGAGGTCGGTTTTCAGCCCCTTCACGTTGGTCCGATTGGCACCGGTTCCCGCAACCAGCGCCGCGTTCAGGCCCAAAGTCCCCGAGAGTTGATCGTACAGATATCGCGCCGTGTCGGCGAAGGCGGTGAAGACGATCACCTTGCGATTGCCGGGATTGAACGGCTCGGCGACCTTGTCGGCGATGAAGCCCCGCAGGTCGGTCAGCTTGGCGTCGTTGTCGGGCGTCACCGCGCGCCCCTGGTCCAGCAGGCGATCGAGGATAGCGCGATCATCCATTAGGTCCTGGCGCCAGCGCACTCGGTCGGCGTCCGCCAGCAGAACGCGGACGCTTCGGCCAACCGACAGGCTCTCGAACAGTGGATCGTCCAGCCCGAGATCTTCGATCCCCAGCTCCTCAATGCTCTCCTCGTGAGCATCGAGGCGCGTGATCAGAGAATCGACGGCGGCCAGCTGACGCTCGACCGTGAGGGCGAAGCTGACGACCGAGCTTTCCATGCGCTTGAGCATGTTGACGCGCATCAGGTGGACCAGGCTCTCTTCGCGGTCCAGCTGGCTGAACACGCCGCGACCGCCCCTGACCTCCTGCGTATAGGCCCGCTCATAGGCCTCCCGCTTCGAGGGCAAGACGTAGCGAAGGGGCGCATAGGAGGCGAGCGTCAGTCGGCGGATCGCGGTGTTGACCTCCGCGATCGGCGGGAAGGTTCCCGAGCTGTCCACGGCCGGTTTGCGGTTGATCGGCTTGCGCCGCTCTGGAAAGGCGCCGGTCTCGTCCACCCCATAGTATCGCTCGACGTGCTTTCGGCTGCGCGCGATGGTCAGCAAATCCAGCAGACGGAAATAGTCGAATCCCAGCATGTCGAGCAGACGCTCGGACGTGCGGCGCTCTTCCGGGAGTTCAAGCCAGCGGTTGAACTGACCTTGGGCGACACGGATGGTCGCGTCGATCGAGGTAACGCCATGGTCCCGCAAGGCGGCGTCGTTGCCCTCAGTAGCGAAGGCGATCTGGTTGCGAAGATCAGCCAGGCGATTGTTCACCGGCGTGGCCGACAGCATCAACACGCGGGTCTTCACGCCGCTTTTGAAGACCTGGTTCATCAGGCGGTCGTACCGACTGTCCCGGTCGCTGTGCGCCGCGCGATTCCTGAAATTATGGGACTCGTCGATCACGACCAAGTCGTAGTTGCCCCAGTTGATGTGAGCCAGATCGATGTCGCCGGAAAAGCCGCCGTCGCGCGACAGGTCGGTGTGGTTCAGGACGTCATAGTTTAGGCGATCCGCCGCCAGGACGTTCCGGCGATCGTTCATCCGCCAGAGCGTCCAGTTGTCCCTGAGCCGTTTGGGGCACAGGACCAGCACGCGATCGTTCCGCAGCTCATGATACTTGATGACCGCGAGGGCCTCGAACGTCTTCCCCAAGCCCACGCTGTCGGCCAGAATGCAACCGCCGAAGCGCTGGAGCTTGTCGATGGCCCCGACGACGCCGTCGCGTTGGAAACGATAGAGCTTGTTCCAGATGACGGTGTCGCGAATGCCCGTCGCCGATTTGACGATACGCTCTTCATCCAGCGCCTCGCCATTTTCCGAGAATAAAGCTTCGAGTAAACGAAGATGGATCTCGGAGGCGGCGCGCCGTTGCCCTATTGCACCGAGCTTGCCGACCAAGTCGCCGACGACAGGGCGCGGGTTCAATGAGAGCGCCCGCCACTGGTCGTCAAACCATCCCCTTAGTGGGAGAGCTTCTTCCCCTTCAGCGAAGTGGATCAAGCTGAAAGGATCGCCCGGCGCCAGCCCAAGGCCTTCAGATGTTGGCGCGCATCCACCCAGCAGCCCTATTGAAGCATCGTCACCATCCAGAACAATCGCCGACTGGGGTAAGCGCGCTGCCGTGTGTTTAATCAAAGCAGATCCAAGCCACTCGGCAAGGTCGTTTGCAGTCGCGCGTACGCTGAGAGCATTGCGGCGAATCCGATCTGCGGCCCCTCCGACTAGATCGCCTTCAATCACGTCTGGCGTTGGGGTTATTAGCCTCAGATCCTGAACACCGCCGAGGACAGATCGTAGGGCGTCCAGTCCGAAAATGCTCACCGAGGCTGCTGCAAGCCGAACAACGCGATTACTTCCGCTATCGCGAATGGCCTCGATTACCCGGTCTCGACCTTTGTTCGTTACAAGCCTCATGACTCTCGATTCAACAGGTTGTCGTGTTGGCGCAACAGCCGGCTGGATGCACCGACGAATCTGGCTGGCACTTCATGCAAGTCACCGACCGTACTCCCTCCGTTCTCCACGCGGACGAGATTTTCTACGCCTAACTATCGCTCGTTGGGCCGGTTTGATTCTGCGGAGGTGTCGCAGCTTTTCCGCTCATGATTGCAAGTCTATATGCGGCTATGGCAGCGCCGACCAATAAGACTATCGCGTACACTGTCAGCCAATATCCAAACGCGCCTGCGGTCGTTGTCATATAGCGTTGCGCTTCTGACTTGGTATTGCTGTCTATATTTAGCAGTCCAACCAGGTCCACCAGCAATGTAGATTTTTGCGACAATGCAAATATAATCGCAGCGGTTTGGATGAGTATAAAGTGTAAGAAGGTTGCGTTTATAACTCTCAAAAGCGTCGGCCCGCCGTGCTTAGGCTGGGCGCTTAACGCGCCCAAAAGCCTCTCATTTGCCAAGCTAAAAATCAGCGCGTATGCGCCCAGGCTGAAACCAAGAAGATTTGGAAGCAACGATAGGGGAAGCTCTACCCAGTCAGGCTTGAGCCAGGCACTATATGAAGCGCCCGAAATCAGAACGGAGAGGTGAAGTAGCGGCGATGCAAAGAAGTCCTTCCAGCCGCCATAGTCTTTCCAGTACCGGCCAACCGATACGAAAAGCCCACGATAGCTGGGTGGAATATGCATCATTCTCCAGCTTCCATTGAGTTGCGGAGCCGTTCGAAAGCATGCACTTCACTTTCGACTTCCTCATTATATGTCGTCTGATCGAGGCGAGGGCTGTCTATTGTGGAAATTCGCTGGTGGGCTTTCCCTTCGGTTCCGGTCGCTTCGATCGCTCCGTTGCGAAGCGCCGTATTTCCAAGCTTACGCAATGACGGCGTCTCGACCAGCGAGCCGCCGGAGGGTGCAGTGTATGTTACCGATATTTGTTGTGCATGGACCGCAGCGAGGTGAGCATCGACTTGACCTTCAATGTCGTCGCTCCAAATGTCCGGGTTGGGGCGGTCCACAATGAATGTGATGCGCTTAAGTCGGGTCATTCCAAATATACGGTCGAGCGAAGATTTGTCTTGCAAAATACTAATCTTCACGGCCCCAAATTTGGTCGTGATGTCAAGATTGTCGCTCAGCTTGCGAAATAATGTATAGGCGCTCTTGGGAACAAGGTACTTTCCAGCATTGTAATGTTCAAATGTCAGAACGTGGTTGTTGACATTCACAGCAAAACGAAAAGCTGCCGAGTTCGGATGAACGTTTGCTGGTATATTGATCTCTTTCAGGAGATCTGGTGACACATCATCGAGGCGGGTTTGGTCAAACCATCGTCCATTCATATCTATTTTTGTAAAAGTCGTGATGACGCCGCGAATAATTCCAGTCTCGAGATTTCGTCGATCCAAAGCGGTTATCATCCCATGGCGATCGCCACGGATGTGAACAGGTTCCCTGAGAGCATAAATCGCCTGCAGGAATTGATCGTACAACTCGGGTGAGTGCGGATGTATCCGAACGTTAAGGCCGCCCACCGACAGTTTCAAATTTCGCGGCATGCCTGTCCCCCCAGTTTTTCACGGCCAAGTTAGGCATAGGGCACCAGCAGCACAAGCCTGGGTCGCATAGGCCTCATCCTGCAAGCAATCCGGCGAAACCTCCAGGCAGGCCTCCCCAAGGTCAGCTAGGAGTCAGGATTACGCGGTTCAGGTCGGGGGGGATCGTCGACCTTTGCGCCGGCTAATCTCCGCATATAGTGCCCAGAATAAAGCCAATGATCTCCGCAGATGGGCGGGCGGGCCTAGGCTTTCCAGCGTTAAAACTCGTCTGGCTGGCTGATCTGTTCCTTGGCGACCTCGCGAGCCATTTGACGACCGAGCGGCCGTGCTAGATGCATCACGACGGCATTCACGCGCTCCTGCGCCTTCGCGGCTTCCTGTTCGGTAGGAGGCGTCTCCTAGGCCGCTGCGGCTCGCGTATCTCCCGCGCCTCAACCTGGGCATTCGCGAGAAATGGAATTGCCGAACCTCAGATACCCAGCTGGATCAAACACCGCTGTGGACGTCTAGCTGGCCTCAAATCTCTCGCGCACTTGGCGAGCACGTCTCGGTTCTGCGCAACGATCGCAGCACCGTCGCGGCTATCCTGCCATTTCCGAGCATCGGCGGTCTCCAACAGCCGCTCACCAGCGGACCAGAGATCCCGGCGAAGCGTGCGTGCTGCCATCTTCTCGGGCCAGGCCCATTGATCGGGTGCAGCCCGAGCAACAACGCCAGGCAACCAACCGCCGAATAGTCCACCGGCTAACATTCCAACGAGCGCCATCTGGATGAGCCGGCGATTTTGGAGGCGCGCTAGCCGCGCGGTGGTGACCCAGCCGCGAAGATCGCCGGCTGCTCGTTGAAGCATCTCCTGGGCCTGATACAACGTCGCGCGGTCCTGCCGCCGGACATCATCACCGGCCGCCGTGATCTGACGTGCTATTTCAGCCGGGGCTAGAGCCAGCGCCGGACTGGTCGCCAGCTTCCCTATCCGCCCAACCGCGACCCTCACGCCTTGAGCGATCTCCCCGAGCGTCTCGCTGTAGTCTGGCGCCGACGCGCGTTCGGCGGCCAAACCACCCAACGCGACATTCAGCAACGCCACCTCCCGCCGCAGTGCCTCGAACGCCACCGCCGCCGGATCGGTGGGCGCTTCTGATCCGATGTCCTGATCCATCACGTCCTCCTGCTTTCAGATGCCAAGTCCTCGGCCGCGCCCGATGCCGAGGTAGTCCGAGAGTCCCTGGCCCACGCTCCGCCCCATCTCTGCGGGGAGCCCAAGCTCCGGCCGACGGGCGCGTAGCAGCGACTCCACCTGCGGGTCGCGCTCCAGGTTCTTGGCCATGGCGCCCATGCGGTCCTTGACCTGGCCGGCCCCCGTCATGTCGCCCGCGCGACGCAGTGCCGAGCGCTGCCGCTCCAGACCTTGCCAGCGCTCGACGAAGCGATCGGCGCGCAGACGCGGATCGGCGCGGACCTCCGCCTCAAGCTGAAGGACACGGATCGCCCGCTGGGTGCGACCAGAGGCGGTCTCGCCCGCCAAGGCCGGATCGCGGACATAGGCCCGCTCCAAATCCTGGGCGGCGTGTGGCCCGATCTTGCCCACGGCCTCGCGCGCCTGATCCAGCGCCTGCCGCTGATGAGCGAGGACCGGCAAGCCGCGGTCGTTCATCCGCATCACATCGGCCGTGGCGCGCGCATGGCGCTCGATCGCCCGGCGCTGCGCCAGCTGATCGTCATCCCGCGCCGGCGCCGCCGGCTGATGCGCCGGGCTGGCCGGCCGGAATCCAGCGAACATGCCGCGCTCGCGCTGCGGCGGCTCCTTGGGCCGCATCGACGGCGGCACATGAATGTCGCGCCGCTCGGCGAAGTCGCTGGCCATGTCCTTGGCCCGCTCGCGCGACAGCACGCGGGTCAGCTTGCCGAGATCCTCGAACTCGTCGCGGCCATAGTGCAGATGAACGCTGTCGCGGTGCCGCGACAGGGCGACATAGGCGCCGTGGCGATCCATGCCTGGCGTGGCCAGCACATGGGTCTGGTCGACGGTGACGCCCTGGCTCTTGTGGATGGTCGCCGCATAGCCGTGATCGACCTGGGCGTAATCCTTCAGGTCAAAGGCGACCGACCGCCCCGCGTCGAGACGGACGGTCATGTGAGTGCGCGACACCTGCTCGATCTCGCCCAACATGCCGTTCTTCACGCCGAGCCCGCGATCGTTCTTCAGGAACATCAGCCGATCGCCAGCCGCGAACTGCCGCTCGCCGCGCTCGGCCTTGACCGTCACGTCCTCGCCCAAAGCGCCGGCCTGACGCAGCCGCTCGCGCGCCGTCAGATTGAGGTCGCGGACCTCATCGTTGGTGTGGGTCAGGATGATCCGGCTCTTGCCTGGCTCGGCGATCCGATCGCGATCCCAACGCTCGACCAGATCCTCGCGTGCCTGGTCGCGCGTCTCGGCCGCATGGACCATGCCGCGCGCCTCGTAAGACGCCAGGGCCTCGCCGGTCCGGCCGGTGGCCAACTGCCGGGTGGCGTCGCGCTGCCAGTCCTCGTGTTGACGCCGAACCTGGGTGATCTCGACGTGGGAATGACGCTCGGCGATCGACCGGAACGCCGCGCCGGCCTCGATGGCTTGGAGCTGTTCGGGATCGCCGACCAGCACCACCTTGGCCCCGGCCTTTTCGGCGGCCGACAACAGCCGCTCCATCTGCCGTGAGCCGATCATCCCGGCCTCGTCGATGACCAGCACGTCGCGCGCGTCCAGCAGCTCGCGACCCTGCGCCCACTGATGTTCTAGGCTGGCGATGGTGCGCGACGCGATGCCTGATCCGCCCTCCAGGTTTTCGGCGGCGATGCCCGACAAGGCCAGGCCCTGGACGCGATAGCCAGCGTCCTCCCAGGCCTCTCGCGCCACGCCCAGCAGCGCCGACTTGCCCGTGCCGGCGTAGCCGACCACCACGCCCAGATCGCGCGTCGCGGTGACGTGCTCGAACGCCGTCTTCTGCTCGCCGGACAAGACCAAACCGCGTTGCTCGGCCCGCGCCAGAGCGCGGCGCTGGCCCAGTTCGCTGACCCGGTGCGCCCGACGCTCGGCCATCACGGCGCTGGCGCGATGCAAGCGGTCCTCGACCGCGATCATCTCGCGGCTGGTAAAGCGGTCCTGGCCGCGTCCGTCCTGGCCGAGAGCGACAAGTTCGGGCGAGGCCTGCACCGCGCCCATGGCGCGGTCGAACTGCTCCTTCCCATCCGAATGGCGGTGAATGAACATCGCCAGATCGCGCTGGGTGAAGGTCGCTTGCTGCTTGGTGATGGCGTCCAGGGCAATGCGCGGATCGGCGATGATCCGCTCGCCATTGGCCCGCGCGATCTCGTGGTGCTCGTCGAGACGATCCGCCTCCAGGCCCTCGTCGGCTCGACGCCCAGCGGCGGGGCCGATCTTGTGCTGCGGCTCAAGGTCGATGCCCTGGCTTTCCAGGCTGCGATGATCGATCCGCGCGTCGATGTCGAGCTCAGCCAAACGCGCGTTGACGTGATCGGCCCAGGCCTCGCGCCAATGCTCGACCAGTTCCGTGCGGTTCCAGTCGCGGACCTTGGCGCCGAAGCCATCTTCGCCAACCTCACGCATCGACAACATGACGTGGGCGTGGGGCTTGGCCAGGCGATCGGGGCCAATGTCCCAATGCACGTTGAGATCGGCGACCATGCCGCGATCGACCATCTCGCGCTGGACGAAGTCGCGGGCCAGTTCGATCCCTTGCGCCTGGTCCATCTCGCGCGGGATGGCGAACTCGACCTCGCGGGAGAGCTGGGCGTCCTTGCGCTTTTCGCCAGCCTCGACCGCGTTCCACAGCGTCGCCCGGTCGGTCAGATGCTCGGGCGCGCCGTCCGGCAGCATGACCTCGGAATGGACGACGCCGCTCTTGTTGGTGAAGTCGTGGTCGCGATCCAGCCGCTCGTCGTGCAGCCGCGAGGCCGAGCGATAGGCGGCCGAGGCCACGGCGCTGGCCCCGGTGGCGCGGCTGATGACTTTGACGGAGAAGTGGTAGATCGCCATGGCGACAGACCACCTACTACTCTGAGCGCACGTCGGCACGACGTATAAGCGCGCCCTCCAAGATTAAAATCTCGGGAGGGACCGGACCGTCCCAGTGTGTTTCGGCGACCTTAGAGCATTCCGAGACCCGCTGTTTTATCCTGAGCGCATCCCGCCATCATGGAGACTGCGATGCGCAAACCTCGGGACTTTGATGCTGAGCTAAAGACGCTGGAGGACAAGGCCAGGACGTTAAAGGAGCGGAAGATCAAACAGCTCGGCGAACTGGTGATCGCCACCGGGGCCGACGCGCTGGATGTCGAGACCTTGGCGGGCGGCCTGCTCGGTCTGGTCGAAGCTGGCGACGCGGCCCGCAAGGAAGGCTGGCGCAAACGGGGCGTGGGATTCTTTCGCAGCGGGAAGGCAGAATCTCCGCACGTTGTTGGCGGCGACCAATGACGCGGTCCGGCGAACCACGGCGGCGCGACACAGGCTTGAGGCGCGGCGGGCCAGAACGGACACGCGGGCCTGGGTGATGCAGCGGCGCGAGCGGACCCATCACCTGATCGAACTGGGCGGCCTAGTGCAGAAGGCCGGACTCGTCGAACTGACCGGCGATGATCGCGCCGCGCTCTACGGCGCATTCCTGACCCTGGCGATGATGCTCCGGGGCGAAGATCGCGAACACACGCTCGCCCTCTGGCGGCGCGGCGGGAAGCGGGCGTTTGAGAACGACAATACGCCTGATTGACCGCCGAGCCTCGTCAGTCCCTACGACGACTTTTGCTGACCCTCGTCGTCCGCCATTGCGCGAACCAGGTCGAGGATCTGTCGGCGAACACGACCCTTTCCAATCTTCGGGAAGATCGCAGCCAGTTCCAAACCCTCGGGCGTATTCAGAAAGTCCGTGATGACCCGATTGGCGGCCTCCCCGACATCGTCGCCCTCGGCGGTGACAGGGTCGGCGAGGCCGTCGAAGAAGTATGACACCGGGACCTGAAGTGTCTTGGCGATCTCGTACAGCTTGGACGCGCTGACCCGATTGGCGCCGCGCTCGTACTTCTGCACCTGCTGAAAGGTGAGGCCCAGCGCATCGGCGAGCCCCTCCTGGCTGATGCCCAACATCTTGCGACGCATCCGCACGCGACCTCCGACGTGGAGGTCAACGACATTGGGTGTGCGGGCTTCAGGGGCATCGGTCACGAAAATCTCCATCGCATCGGTTGGTCGGCGGACCACCAACCGGAAAAGTTCTTGGCGGCGCAAGAAGGCCTTGCGCGGGGGCATTTCAAGGTCGTTCTCCAGTTACGCTAGCGCCCCTGGATTCGACGCATTCGGATCAATCAGCCATGCTGAGGGATGCCCAAGTACGATCCCCTGTCGGGTCATCTACGTCGCCAGCGTCAAGACGAACTCGAACTGACCTTCGTGGAGATCGAGCGCATCCTCGGCGCCATGCTCCCCAAGAGCGCGGCTCTGCCTCAGTGGTGGTCGAACGTCACCGACCCAAAGACAACCCACGTGCAGCGCAAGGCCTGGAGCGATGCCGGCTATGACGCCTTTCTGCTGACCGGTAAGGACCGCGTGCGCTTCAAACGGACCCGCTGAGGCGGCCACTGGGCCAGGCCTGTCCGACCGACCACCGAACTTAAAGCCGCCCCCGACCTTCGCTCGGAGACAAGACGCCCTGGAGCGCTTGGTGGAACAAGGGCCGGACGGGCTGGCGCGGGTCAAGGGTGCGCCCTGCGGGCGCATCGCGGAGCGACGGCGAAGCCGCCCTTGACCCGCACCATCCCGCCCGGCAGAGGCTCTCCAAGCGCTCCAGGGCGAGCACCGACCGTTCCGGTCCTGGCTCCCGCAGGTTGGGATAGGAAAGGCGGTTGCTGTGGGTGGCGCGGCTAGCGCTTGCAAACGGGCGCCCCGCAGTTCGGACAGCGCGCGGTGCGCAGCTCGTCCATCGTCGCCTTGAAGAGGTCGTACCCGTCGCCCTGCTGATGGGCCATGACCTGTAGCGCCACTTCCAGCTTGGCGACGACACCGTGCAGGTCGCGCGCGCGAACCTTGGGCAGGGCTTCGAGCCATGCCTCGCGTTGGTCGAACAGCGGCTTTAACTGCTCGTCGATGGCGTCCATCTCTTCGGAGGGCAACAATTCCCCACGCTCCTCGGGCGTCATCCGCTCCCATCGCTTCTGACGCACGAGGATTGTCTCCAGATCCGACCAGCGCAGACCCAGACGGTCGATCTCCGCGTCGAGCGCCAGCCACTCGACGCATCGGGCAACGGCCGCGTCCGGGACTGCGGCGCCACCGGCCCCGGCCACCATCGGCGCGGCGCTGGCGGCGCCTATGACGACGCGCCGGGAAACGGCGAACGGCTCCTTGTCGTCAGACATCGGGATGCTCCGCATTGGACGGGTTGATGGGCTTAGGCCGGACGCGCTCGATCAGATCGACCGTGCGGGAAATCTCGCAGAGCGCGTCGGCCAGGCGCGCCTGAACGTTGTCAATGGAGAGCCCCAGAGGGCGAGCGATCAGCGCGTAGTCGAGCGCCTCAATCTGATTGATCAGGAAGACGTCCCGCGTCTCCCGCCGAAGGCGGAGCACGGCGTAGGACATGACTTGCTGGGCGTTGTGCGGATCGAAGACACGGCCGCGCCAGAGATCAGGATGTCGCCACCGCCACCACTGGCTGACCACGAGCGGCCAAGGCCTGCGGAGGGGCGCCATCACGCGGCGCCTTCATGATCGGAAGCTTCGCGCCTGGCGGCCTCGACAACGGCATTGATCAGATCGCGAACCGTCGTGCAGGCCTGCGACCAGCAGACCGATGCGATGGTCTCCGGCGGCATCCGCGAGATGGCGTGGACTTGATAATAGGGGCCGAGAAGCGCGGCCAATTTTGGAAGGGCCGCTGGGGCACCGTTGAACCCCGCGCGCCGCGCGAACCTCAACGCCTTGCTCAGGTCGTGGCGGAGATAGACGCGGTTCCAGTCGTCGCTGATCCCTCGGTGCAGCAGGTGCGCCTTCAGCGCCAGTTCGATCGCGATGGCCAGGAAGTAGCGGGTTGCCTCGGGATGTCGCGGCAGCGCCGCCTCGGCCGCTTCGTGGAAGCCGGCCGCGTTACGGCGGAACGTCGCCGCCAGCGGGCGGTCAGCGCCGTCGTGTCGCCGGGCAACCCGGAGGGTCACTTGCCACCGGAGGAGAAAGCCGTGAGGTCGCGGACCGCGCGGGTGATCAGGCCATGGGCTTCGGGATGGTCTTCTGCGAAGATTAGGCGGGCCGCCACCGACAAGTTGGCGACAACCGCCTCGACGCTCTTTGCAGGCTTCGGCCGCATGGCCTTCAGGAGGGCGTGCCCCTCGATCTCCAGCACGTCGAGCCGAGCATCGATTTCGGCAAGCCTGGCGCCTTCGGGGATCGCTGCTCGCTGGTTCGGTAACAGCTGATACCAGTTGTGCTTGGTCATCAGCCGGCCTTCGAGCGTGCCCCACTCTAACTGGAGACGCCGTTGTTCGGCGTCGATGGCGAGCCAGCGGTGGCAGATGGCGACTGACGGGTCAGTATCAGCTGCGATCGTGCCCCCAGCCACAAAGGGTGCTGCGGAGCCGACAGCGAGCACAGCGCGCCGTGATAGCTGCGGCGCGCGCACGTCCGCACTCTCCGCCTTGCGGCGCGAGTCCATGGCCTGAACCTTTCTGTTCACGTAAGAACAGTGTCGTACCACGTCATAACGCACCGAAGCAACAGAAAATGTTCTCTTCGGAACATGAAATGTTCTATATGCTCCTCACCGCTTCGCAGATCAGGGCCGCGCGCGCTCTCCTGGAATGGTCCCAGCCTCAGCTCGCTGAAGCTGCTGGTCTCTCCATGATGAGTATCCGACGTATGGAGGGGCCATCTGGACCCGGCCAACGATCCGCCGGCAACGTGGAGGCCGTGAGAAAGGCCCTGGACGACGCTGGTGTAATATTCATTTCGGCAGACGACGCGGCTGGTCCAGGCGTGCGGCTGAAGAAGTAACGCGCGCGCCGCAGCGGACCGCCGCCAACATCATCAGAGCGCTACCACCGGCCGGGCGTGTTGAGCCTACGCTAGAGGGCGCCTAGAGCCTGTCTTAGTACGCTTCCGTACCCTTTGGCCCCGCGAGGCCTTGCGGCCGCCGCTCACCGATCCAATTCTGGCTCATCGAATGCCTTGAGATCCCAGTCTGTGGAGCTTGCAACGATGGCCGACCTCGACCGCATAGTCCGCCTCAAGACCGTGCTTGCGCGCACGGGTCTTAGCCGATCGACCCTCTATCGGAAGATCAGTGAAGGCTCGTTCCCCAAACAGGTTGCGATCAGCGCTCATGGCGCGGGGTGGCGGGAGTCGTCGATCAATCGCTGGATCTCTGACCCATCTGGATATCGACACGAGGCTAGCTAGGCCTTCACCTTCCCGCAGCGCGGAATGACTCGACGAGGCCGCAGCTATAGCGAGGCAACATGGGGTCGAAGGACATCGACGGTTTCGGTCAGGCCCTCGGCTTCCATGTCGAGGAGCAAGACCTCGGCGGTCTTCTCGGGTCGCTTGAAGCGCTCGCGCATCGTACGCACTGCGGCCACGGCGCGACCGGGATCAAGCGCGATCGTATCGGCGATAAAATCGTCGGCTGAGCGCGCCTCAAGATTCAATGGCCCCAGAATGTCGGCCGGAAAGTCTTTCAGGTTATCGGTGACGATGATCGCCGCGCGCGTCTTCAGCGCGGCGGCAAGAACATGGGCGTCGCCGGGGTCGGGCAGGGTATCACAGGCGCAAAGCATGCTCTGGTAGTCACCGACGTCGGCTTCCTCGAATGCAATCTCCATCGCGCCGCGCGCGCGGCGCGCGCGCTCCGCCGCGTCCGCCACGCCTCGGCCGACGAGAATGCGTTCGATCGCTCTTTCCGTTTCGTCGAGAATGGCCTGCGACCAGCGCAGCCGAAAGAAGTCCGCTTCGGCAAGTGTCAGAAGCAGATTCCGCTTTAGCGTGCCTGCCAAACAGCAGGCGTCTACGAGTGCGGTGAAGCGGTTGGCGAACACGGACTACAGAAGCTCCGCATCCAGGGCAGCCAGCTCCGAAAGCGCGGCGGCTCGTTTTCCGTCGCGCCCTTGCTTGTAGTCGAAGAGATGCTCAGCCTTGATCCGGCGATGCCGTCCAACGAGGGAATGGGCGATCTCGCCCTTGTCTAGGAGGCCGACAAGGTAAGGGCGCGACACATTCAAGATGTCAGCGGCTTGTTGCGTCGTCAGCATTTGGCTGACGGGCACGAGCGTCACCGCATCGCCACGCCCGACGTGACGAAGCACCTCCATCAGCAGGCGCGAAAGCGCCGGAGTGAGCACGACCTCAGAGGTCGTCTTATCTTCTTGGAGAAGACGTAGCGTGGATTCGGCTTCGCCGGTCGCTTGCGCCGCCAGGATCTTGCGAAGTTGGTTGGCGGCGGCGCGCTCATCGGCAGACGGAAGCCTATCGCCAAGCTCCTTGGCGAATGCAGGCATAGTCATTTTGGTGCTCCCGGTTGAGGACGGGTTGTACCCCTTAATCGAATTAAACGCAATAAACGAAACGAACGAAAGCGGGTCGAGATCCATCCCGATCTATGAGGCAGACCCTGCTCGCCGCTTGCGGCGGCGGTCCGCCAGAAGTTGGCGTTTTCGAGTGGATCGCCGCACAGGTAGGGGGCAGCGTGTCATTGCCATTTATGAAAAGCGATGCGGCGCGCGGCCTTTCACAAGGTGCATAGCGATAACCCCACCTTTCACTAGATCGCTTGTGGTTCGCGGATCCCGGATACGCCTTTAGTAAGCGTGTGACGAACAGCCGGAGCTGATCAGGCGGAGTGGGTTTGAGGCACACTTTGTGCGCCTGGGGCAGGCTTCGCCGCCCGCTGTGCGCGCCCAGCGGCGACGGCCCAGTCGTCCATCAGCAGTTTGCGCTTTTCGAATAGGTCGCCGCGCCGGTAAGCGGCTTCGACCTTGTTCCCGATCGTGTGGGCGAGGGCCATCTCGACAATCTCGCTTCGATACTCGGTGGTCTCGGCGGCCCAATCGCGAAAGGTGCTACGAAAGCCATGGGCGGTGAGGTCTTCGCGCTTCATTCGCTTCAGCACCGCCAGCATCGCCATGTTGCTAAGCTTCTTGCCAAACAGCGTGCCCCAGAAGAGGGGGCCGACGGGTGGTATATCGTCTGGAATAGGCTGCCTTTTGGATTCGAGAACGCGCCGGATCACGGCGGCGTAGTCCGCCTTCCGCCCTTCAAGGATCTCTATCAAGGGCGCCGTGAGTGGAACGCGGTGTTCCTTGCGCCCCTTCATTCGGTCGGCCGGGATAATCCAGACGCGGCCGGCGAGATCAATCTCGTTCCATTCGGCGCCGATGACCTCTCCGGTGCGGGCGGCTGTGAGGATCGTGAATTCAAGAGCCCGCGCCCCGGCGCCGGGTTGGTCCTTCAGCGCAGCCATGAATGCGCTCAACTCGGCGTAGGGCAGGGCGGCGTGATGCTCGACCTTATGGACGCGCGACTTCGCCGGCAGCAGCTTTTCAAGGTGCCCCTTCCAGCGCGCCGGGTTCTCGCCTTCGCGCAGCCCTCTGGCGGTCGCCCAATCGAGCACCGCCTCGACGCGGCCTCGCACCCGGCTGGCGGTCTCGGGTTTGGTGGACCAGATCGGCTCCAAGACAGCCAGGACCATGCCGGTGTCGATATCCGAGACGCCGCGACTTCCGAAAATCGGATCGGCGTAGGTCGTCAGCGTGCTCTCCCATTGCTGGGCGTGCTTCTCGTTGCGCCAACCGGCCTTGTTCGCGCGGATATAGGCGGACGCCGCCTGCTTGAACGTGAAGCCCTTGGCGGCTTCCAACGTGGAGCGTGTGCGAGCCAGTTGACGTTGCTCAATCGGGTCGATGCCGTCGAACTTCAGGCGGCGGGCGTCGCGCGCCATTGCGCGCGCTTCCGACAAGCTGATCGTATGGGCCGGACCTAGCCCCATCTCGCGGGCGCGGCCCTGGAGCATGTAGCGATAGACCCAGGACTTACCGCCGCCCTTCTGGACCATCAGATAGAGGCCGCCACCGTCCGGGTGCATTCCCGGCCGTGTCGTCCTTTTGACCTGCAGCGCCGTTAGGCGTTCCCAAAGTCGGGCCATTTTGTCCCACACTTCGTCCCACAAATGAGACTCGGAGCGTGTTGGATCGCGTGAGACGTGTCGAAACACGTTTTCGCGATTATCCCTTATGGTTCAGGGATTTGCGGGACGCCCGGGGGCGTTCTGGCACTGACTGGGATGGGGTGGTGGCGGAGAGGGTGGGATTCGAACCCACGGTGCCCTTCCAGGCACGCCGCATTTCGAGTGCGGTACATTCGACCACTCTGCCACCTCTCCAGGCGCCGTTTGTGAGCCCTTTTTGAGAGGGCCCGAGGTCGAGGGCGCGATACCTAGCGGTGTCGTCGCGGGAACGCAAGTCCCTGTCGCAGGCTTTCTCTCGCGGTCACGCCCTGGGGTGCAAAACCATCTGGGTTCAGCGGAAAAGCGCGATGGTCTTGTCCGTCGCTTCAGCGGTGACTGGCGCGTCCCAGACCGGGGTCTGACGACCGCCATGGGCCAGGCGGGCTTCGCGCGGAACATCGCGTTTGCGAACCGTTTGGCTGGCGATCCAGGCCCGACGCAAGGTCGTTTCTAAAAGGAACTGATATCGGTCGGCGGGAAGCGGCGGCCGTCTTCGCCCTCTGGCGGCAGCTTGCCGGAGCGGATCGCCACGCGCAGGGCCTGGGCGGGATAGGGCGCCGGCGCCAGGGCCGCGTCGGCGGCGCCGCGCAAGGCCGTGAAGGCGGCCATGTCGATGCCGTCCTGGAGTTGGACATTGTCGGCCCGCTGCTGGGCTACGGTGGTTGCGGCCCGGCCGGCGGCGTCTTCCCAGCCCGCCAGCAGGCGGGTGTCGTCTGGCAGCGAGAGAAAGCGGCGGGCGGCGGCGTACAGACCCTCGGCGTCGGCGCCGGGCAGGTCGCAGCGGCCCGAGCCCAGGTCAGGGGCGAGCAGGGCGTCGCCCGTGAAGACCACGTCGCCGATCTGATAGGCCACGGCGCCGGGCAGGCGACCGGTGACGGTGTGGGCGGTGATTTCCAGCCCGCCCATCGGCATGACTTCGCCGTCCTGGGCCAGCTTGTCGAAGTCCCAGCCTTCGAGGTCGACGCCGTCCTCGCCCATGGCCGGAGCCAGGCGCTTGAGGCTCTCGATCACCCCGGCTCCGATACAGATCGATGCGCCGGTTTCATATTTCAGATGGCCGGCCGCCGACAGGTGGGTGGCGTGCAGGCCGGTTTCCAGGATCCAGGTCGGGCCCATGTCGCGGGCGCGGATTTCCGCGATGATCCCATCGACGAAACGGGTGTCGGTGGCCTGCGTCTCGGGATCGAAATCCAGAACGGGATCGACGATCGCGCACAGCAATGTGGCTGGATCTACGACAAGATAAGTCACCGTACCCGTGGCGGGGTGATGGTGGGCGATGATTTCCGGCTGCATGCGAACGCCTGATAGATCCCGATAGGCAACCATGGCGCTAAGCTATTAAACATCCGCGAACGACGGGCGTTCGCAAGAAGATCGTTTCGGTGGGCCTGGGCGGGGTGAACGGCTCAGCGCGATCCGTCGGGCGCGCAGGGACTGGCCTGGCCCCGCATCTGACCCCGCATCTGGGTTGCCCAAAGCGGCTCTACATAACGATCTCCGGCGCGAAACGCCGGAGCGCAGCCATCGGGTGGGCTGCGGCGGTCGCCGCCGACGGCCAGGGAAACGGCCAGAGACTGCTGCTTTCCGCCGCGGCCCCAATAGCCTGGCCGGCCCAGGCCGACGCTGTCGCCGTTCCAGCCGCCCCGGTCATGGCCGCCATAGCCATAGTCGTCATAGGGATGGAAGACGGCGTTGTTGCCGTGATCGGTCTGGGAATAGGCCAGGCCCAGGGTCGAGGTTTCGCCGATCGGGATCAGGGTCGAGACATAGGCGCTGCGATAGCCGCCGGTGCCCACGGTGACGCCGGCCGAGCCGTGGATCTTGCGTGTGGTCTCTTCGTCGCTCCGTCCAAGCCCGACCAGGCCGTCGCGGCCTTCGAGCGCCGGGGAGGTCGCCAGGAACTCGGCGATCTGCTCGTCGGTAGTCAGGATGCGGGGCGGGGGCGCGATGACGGCGGGCGCGTTCTGGGCCTCTGCCGCTGTTCTGGCGTCGAGGCGGTGGGCGGCGGTCGAGACGACTTCGTCTTCGCCGGCGACCGTCTGGGCCAGGGCGGGTCCGGCTAGGGCAAGGCCGGCCAGCAGAACGAGCAGGGGTCGCATCGAGGTCATGAGGCCTTCCGGAAAGCGGCGGTCTGTAGGCTGTAGGCCGCTCCGTCAGCGGAATTAGGGCGGGTTTGTAACGCGACCGCAAGGGACGGTTGTCTCAGAGCGCCTTGAGGCCCGCTTCGAGAGCCGCCATGTCGGCGGGCAGGGCGGTCTCGAAGCGCAGGGTCTCGCCGGTGATCGGATGGACAAATCCCAGCACGGCGGCGTGCAGGGCCTGGCGCTGGAAACCGATCTCTTCGATCACGGCCTTCACGCCGGCCGCGGGCGGCCCGCCGCCATAGACCGGGTCGCCAAGACAGGGCGCGACCTTGCTGGCCAGATGGACGCGGATCTGGTGGGTGCGGCCGGTCTCCAGCCGGCAGGCCACGCGCGCCGCCACCGGCTTGTCGGCCGGGCCAAAGGCTTCCTCGACGCGATAGTGGGTGATGGCCTCGCGGCCACCGCTCTTGAGGATCGCCATCTTCTTGCGGTCGTGCGGCGAGCGACCCAGCTGGGTCTGGATCGTGCCGTGGGCCGGATAGGGGGCGCCGCGGGTCAGGGCGATATAGAGACGATCGATGTCGTGGGTGGAAAACAGCGCCGACAGGCCCTGGTGAGCGGCGTCGGTCTTGGCCGCGACCATGACGCCGGAGGTTTCCTTGTCCAGGCGGTGCACAATGCCGGGCCGCGCGACCCCGCCGACGCCCGACAGGCTGCCGCGGCAATGGTGCAGCAGGGCGTGGACCAGGGTGCCGGTGTAGTTGCCGGGGGCCGGGTGGGCGGCCATGCCGGCCGGCTTGTCGACGACGATCAGGTGGGCGTCCTCGTAGAGGACGCTCAACGGAATGTCCTCTGGCGAGGGTTCGGCGGCGATTGGGGCCGGGATCTGCAGTTGATACAGGCCAGGGCGGGCCTTTTGCGAGCCGTCGGTCACCACCCGGCCCTCCAGGCTGAGCCGGCCGTCGGCGATCAGGGCCTGCAGGCGCGCGCGCGACAGGCTCTCGAATCGCGTCGCCAGAATCTTGTCCAGGCGTTCCCCAGCGTCATCCGCCGTGAGCGCAACCTCAAGCCTGGCCTCAGTTTGTGGCGCCTGGGCCTCTATCTCGATGTCGTCTGTATCGTCGTCCAGCGGGCTCAAGGGTGTTTCATCGCTCCGTCGCAATCTCGTCGCGCATCCGACACGAGCGGCGCCTATCCGCCGGGAACTTAGTCCAGCTTACCGTCGAAGGGGATAATCGATGCGCGCGATCCACACCACCTTGCTGATGTCCGCCACCAGTGTTCTGGCGCTCAGCGTCGCTTCCATGGCCATCGCCGCCGACGTCGATGCGCCGGCTGACGCCGCTCAGGTCGAGCAGGTCGTCGTCACCGCCCAGAAGCGCGAGCAGAAGGCCATGGACGTCCCGGTCTCGCTGACCGCCTATTCGGGCTCGACGCTCGAGATGCTGGGCGTTCAGGAGTTCGAGGAGCTGTCGCTGTTCGTTCCCGGCTTCGAGGTCCAGAACCAGTCGCCCAACAACCCCGGCTTCGTGATGCGCGGCATAACCTCCGACTCCGGCGAGGCCACCAACGAGCCGCGCGTGTCGGTCTATCAGGACGGCGTCTCGATCTCGAAGTCGCGCGGCTCCTATGTCGAGCTGTTCGACCTGGAGCGCGTCGAAGTGGCCAAGGGCCCGCAATCGACCCTCTATGGTCGCGGCGCGCTGATCGGCGCGGTCAACATCATCCAGGCCAAGGCCCGTCCGGGCTATGCCGCCTCGGCTCGGGTCGAGGGCGGCAACTTCGGTTACATGATGGCCGAGGGCATGTTCAACGCTCCGGTCACCGACACTCTGTCGATCCGCGTCGCTGGCCGCATCAAGCACCGCGACGGCTATGTGAAGAACCTGCTGGTCGGCGAGGACTTCAACTCCACCCAGACCACGGCGGTGCGCGTTGCGCTGAACTGGCGCCCGACCGAGCGTTTCGACGCTGACCTGCTGGTCAACTATCAGTCCGACAGCCCGTCGGGCACCTCGTTCAAGTCGCTGACCTATCTGCCGACCGACCCGACCACGGGCGCGGTGCTGGGCGATCTGGGCCGCAATTCCGGGGCCGCCCTGGCCACCGTGGCCGGCTTCGAGAACGACCAGAAGCTGGGCCTCGAACGCGACGTGTTCAGTGTCACCGGCCTGGCCAACTACAAGATCAATGACGCCCTCTCGCTGGCCTCGACGACCGCCTTCCGCCGCTTTGCGGGCGAAGAGATCTTCGACGCCGACGGCTTCTCGCTGCCGCTGTTCACCTTCGCTGAAGACGCCCAGGGCAAGTCGGCCAGCCAGGACCTGCGCCTGAACTACGACGCCGATGGCGCGATCACGGCCTTTGGCGGGCTGAGCTATTTCTGGGAAGACGGCAGCCAGCGCGTTCCGCTGCTGTTCAACGAAAAGGTGTTCGCCGCCCGCGCCGGCGCGATCCCCGGCTTCGTGCGACCCAACGTCGCCGGCATGGCCTTCATCAACGCGATCCCGAACTTTGCCGCGCTCAAGAGCCAGCACCTGGAAACCTTCACCAACTACGGCAAGACCAAGTCGTATGACGCCTATGGCGATGTGACCTGGAAGGCGACCGACAAGCTCGAACTGGCCGCCGGCCTGCGCTACACCTATGACGACAAGGAAAGCGGCTACGGCGTCGTCCTGGGCAATGGCGGCTCGGTCCTGGGCGGCAGCACGCCGACCACGCCGCGCGGCCTGTTCGTGCAACCCACCACCAATGGTCAGGCCCAGTACAAGAGCTTCACCGACAACGGCATCACCTACCGGGTCGTCGGCCGCTACGCCGTTACCCCTGACGCCAACCTGTATGCCTCGGTCGCCACCGGCCGTCGCCCCAAGGTCGTTCAGGGCGGCAACACCGTTCCCGGCGCTGCGGCGCGGTTCACCGAGATCCCGGCCGAAGAAGTCATCTCCTACGAGATCGGCTCCAAGGTCGCCCTCATGGATCGTCGCCTGACCCTGGAGGGCGCGGTCTATCGCTATGACTACGAGAACTTCCAGACCTCGATCCGTCTGCCGTCCGGCCAGGTCGTTTCGACCAATGCCGGCGAGGCCTCGGCCACCGGTTTTGAAGGTCAGACGACCTTCCAGGTCACGGCCAACGCCACCGTGTTCGGCACGTACGCGCACAGCAAGGCCCGCTTCGGCAACGGCCTGTTCAAGGACAACCGTTTCCGTCTGTCGCCGGACGACAGCTTCTCGCTGGGCGCCAATGTGGCGTTCGACGCGCCGATCGGCCGTTTCACCATCACCCCCACCTATACGTGGCAGTCGGAAGTCTACTTCGACAATGCCAACGACCGGGCCGCGCTGCAGACCACGGGCGATGTGATCCAGGACGAGAAGCAGAAGGCCTACGGCCTGATGAACCTGCGCATCGGCTATCAACCCAGCAAGGACAGCGCCATCAAGATCGAGGCGTTCGCGACCAACCTGCTCGAGCAGGACTATATCAAGGACGCAGGCAACACCGGCGACGCTTTCGGCATCCCCACCTTCATCGCCGGCGAGCCGCGCTTTGTGGGCGTGGCGCTGTCGATCAAGCGCTAGACAATGGTACCCGCTCTGCCTGGCCTTGGCCGGGCAGAGCGGAATTCCTGACGCCTATTTCCCGACCGCCTCTTCCTCATGGCCGGCGATCGAGCCGTCCTTGAACAGGTACTTGCGCAGCTGTTCGTCGGTCTCGGGATCGTCTCGGCGCAGCCATTCCATCAGCATTGCGGCGTGTTCAAGCTCCTCGCGCGCATTGTGCAGCAGGATCTTCTTCAGCTCGACGTCGTCGCAGTCATCTGCGCGCTGACGATACCAGTCCACCGCCTCGAATTCCTCGATCAGCGAGGTGATGGCGTAGTGGCGGTTTAGGGTCTTGCGGCTGAGTTTTTCGCGGGGGATGTGAAGGCTTTCACTCGACATGCGTCATCTTCCTGTTGTGCTGTGACGCTAACGCACGAGACGCCCAAGCGGCGCCGGGAACCGGGGAAAGAAACACCATGACCATTGATCGTCGCAGGGCGCTGGCCCTTCTGGGCCTGGGCGGCGCGGCCGGCGCCGGCGGCGCGGTTTCAGCCCAGCCCCACAAGACCTATGCCGGGCCTGTGGCCTTCCAGCACGGCGTGGCCAGCGGGGACCCGGAACAGACCTGCGCCATCTTCTGGACCCGGGTCACGCCCCTGCAGCCGACCGACGGCGATATCCGCCTGACGCTCGAGATCGCCGCCGACGCCGATTTCAAGAAGCCCGTCACCGCCTCCAGCGGCCTGCGCGCCAGGGCCAGCCGCGACTGGACGCTCAAGCATGATCTGGACGGCCAGGGCCTGAAGCCGGGCACGGACTACTGGTATCGCTTCATCGCCAATGGCGTGACCTCGCCGGTGGGCCGCACCCGCACCCTGCCGGTTGGGGCGACCAAGGATGTGGTCCTGGCCGTGGCCTCGTGCTCGCTCTATTCGAACGGCTATTTCAACGCCTACGACGCCATCGCCAAGCTGCCGCGCGTCGACGCCGTGCTGCACCTGGGCGACTATATCTACGAGTATGGCGGCGCGCCCACCGACTACGGCATGAACTCGCCGGCCGCCGCCCAGCGGATGCCCGACCCGCTGCACGAGATCGTCACCCTGGACGACTATCGCCGCCGTCACGCCCGCTACAAGTCCGATCCCCATCTGCAGGCCGCCCATGCGCGCGCGCCGTGGATCGTGGTCTGGGATGACCACGAGACCGCCAATGACAGCTGGCAGGGCGGGGCCCAGAACCATGATCCCGACAAGGGTGAGGGCGACTGGGCCGCGCGCAAGGCCGCCGCCCTGAAGGCCTATTATGAGTGGATGCCGATCCGCGAACCGGCCGCCGGCGCCCTGCCGGAAGCCAGCTGGCGCGGGTTCCAGTTCGGTGACGTGGCCACCCTGCTGATGACCGAGACGCGCCTGACCGCCCGGTCCGAGCAACTGGACTACGCCACCGATCTGCCGGTGGTCGACGGCAAGCCCGACGTGGCCGCCTTCTCGGCCAAGTGGAAGGATCCGGCCCGCCGCCTGGTCGGCGAGGCCCAGGGCCAGTGGCTGGCCGGGCAGGTCTCCGCCTCGGTCAAGGCCGGCAGCGCCTGGCAGGTGCTGGGCAATCAGGTGGTCATGGCCCGCGTCGCAGGCCCCAACCTGCAGACCCTGCTGGGCGAGAAGTTCGAGCCGATGCTGGCCAAGCTGCCGCCCTATATCCGCGAGCGCATCCTGCAGGGCGTGGCGCTGTCGGCCCTGGGCCTGCCCTACAATCTCGACGCCTGGGACGGCTATCCGGCCGATCGCGAGCGGCTGTACGACCTGTTCAAGAGCGCCGGCGCCCATCCGATCGTGCTGTCTGGCGACAGCCATTCGTTCTGGGCCAATGAGCTGTTCGATGAGGCGGGCGCCAAGCGGGTGGCCGTCGAGTTCGGGGCCACCGGGATCACCTCGCCGGGCTATGGCGACATCCTGCCCGGCGTGCCGCTGGGCCAGGCCTTTGCGGCCCGCAACGCCGAGGTCAAGTTCGCTGATCCGGGCGCCAAGGGCTTCGTGCTGCTGACCCTGGAACATGGCAAGGCGACCAGCGAGATGATCGCCGTCTCGACCATCTTCGAGCCGGTCTACACGACCCGGGTGCTCAAGCGCTTCGTGGTCACGCCCACTAAGGGCGGCGGCGTCGAGGCCCTGACCGAAGGCTAGGGTCTAGCGCCGTTCCAGCGCCAGACGCAGGCCATAGGCGATGAAAACGCCGCCGGTGATCCGGTCCAGTCCCCGGATCACCGAGGCCTTGCGCAGCAGGCCGGCCAGGGGCGCCGTGGCGGCGATCAGCAGTCCGGCCCAGATCAGGCCCATGACCACGTGCAGTCCCGCCAGCAGCACGCCGAAGGTGGCGGGATTGGCGCCGGTCGGCACGAACTGCGGCAGGAACGAGATGTAGAACACCCCGACCTTGGGATTGAGCAGGTTGGTCAGCAGGCCCCGGCGCAGGGCGGCGAGGCCGCCGCCGGTGGGGGCCATGGCGCCGGGTTCAAAGCTGTCGCGTGGCCGCATCAGCATCTTGCCGCCGACCCAGACCAGATAGGCCGCGCCGGCCCATTTCAGCGCGGTATAGGCGTGCTCGGACGCGGTGAGCAGGGCCCCGGCCCCGCAGGCGGCCGCTACGCCCCAGACCAGGCAGCCGATCCCGATGCCCAGCGCCGCCGCGAAGGCTCGGCGCGGACCCTCGGTGGCGGCGGTGCGCAGCACCAGGGCAGTGTCGAGCCCCGGCGTGATGGTCAGCAGAAAGGCGGCGAAGCTGAAGGCCAGCAGGGCCTGCAGCGCGGTCATGCGATCTTGTCTTCCCGCTCGACCAGCCGACCGTCTTCCATCACCCGATAAAAACACGAGCGGAAGCCGACGTGGCAGGCGCCGCCGTCGCCCTGCGGCCGCACCTTGATCAGCACGGCGTCCTGGTCGCAGTCGACCCGCAGCTCGCTGACGATCTGCAGCTGGCCGCTGGTCTCGCCCTTTTTCCAGAGCTCGCCGCGCGAGCGGCTGAAATAGTGGGCGATCCCGGTGTCGACGGTCAGCTTCAAGGCTTCGTCGTTCATCCAGGCCAGCATCAGGATCTCGCCGGTGTCGGCGTGCTGGGCCACGGCGACGACCAGGCCGTCGGCGTTGAAACGCGGGGCCAGCTGGTCGCCCCGTTCCAGGGCGTGCTTGTCATGGGCGTGTGGGAAGAGGGGCGCGGTCATGCGCCCCATATGGCGCCGACGGGCCCCGCTGGGCTAGCCTCGCGCGACGGAGAATCGATGAACCTCAAGGATCGCATCAAGGCGCAGGTCGCCGCGCTGGACGTTCTGGTCCGGCCCTGGGCCCGGCGGTCGCGCTGGCATGGCTATGCCTATGAGTTCCTGCTGTTCGGGCTCAAGCAGGCCTGGGCCTGCCTGTTTGGCGGCCTGATGCTGGCCTTGCTGGTCGGCACCTTCCTGTTCTGGCCCAGGGACGCGGGCCTGGCCCGCTATGATTTCCTGGTCATCGCCTCGCTGGCCATCCAGGCCTCGCTGCTGGCGCTGAAACTGGAGCGCTGGGACGAGGCGCTGGTGATCTTCATTTTCCATCTGGTCGGCACGGTGATGGAGCTCTTCAAGACCGCCCACGGCTCGTGGATCTATCCCGAGCCCAGCCTGCTGCGGATCGGCGGCGTGCCGCTGTTCACCGGCTTCATGTACGCCTGCGTCGGCAGCTATATCGCCCGGATCTGGCGACTGTTCGACATCACCTTCATCCGCTATCCGCCGTTCTGGAGCACCTGGATCCTGGCGGGCCTAGCCTATCTCAACTTCTTTAGCCACCACTACGGGCCCGATATCCGCATCGGGCTGTTTGCCCTGTCGGCGGTGCTGTTCGGGCGCTGCTGGTTTGTCTTCACCCCCGACCAGACGCCGCGACGCATGCCGATGATCGTGGGCCTGCTGCTGGTGTCGCTGTTCATCTGGATCGCCGAGAACCTCGGCACGGCCGCGGGCGCGTGGATCTATCCCAGCCAGAAGGATGGCTGGACGATGGTCGGGATCGAGAAGATGGGCGCCTGGTACCTGCTGATGCTGATCAGCTTCGTGCTGGTCTCGCTGGTGCACCGGCCCGTGGACGCCTGCGTGGCGAAGATCCGCGAGGGGATCAAGGCGGCGGTTTAGCAACGGAGGTCTTCCCCCTCTGGGGGAGGAGGCCCAGAGGGCCGGAGGGGGCTAGCGGGCTTAGGCCGAGATGACCCCCTCAGTCGCTCCGCGACAGCTCCCCCAGAGGGGGAGCAGCTGCAGGCCTAACCTACTTCCGCGTCACCAGATCCATGAACCGCTGCTGAAGAACCTTGTCGGTCTTGAACACGCCGCGGAACTGGGTGGTGATGGTCGAGACGTCGTGGTGGTGGACGCCGCGGGTGCTCATGCACTGGTGCTCGGCGTCGATCAGCACGGCGACGCCGGCGGCGCTGAGGTGGTCCTCGATGGCGTCGGCCACCTGCATGGTCATGGTCTCCTGGGTCTGGAGACGCTTGGCGTAGATCTCGACCAGACGCGCCAGCTTGGAGAGGCCGACCACCTTGCCGGTCGGCATATAGGCCACCCAGGCCTTGCCCAGGAACGGGGCCATGTGGTGCTCGCAATGGCTCTGCACATCGATGCCGCGCAGCATGACCATGTCGTCATAGCCCTGCACGTCCTCGAAGGTGCGGCTCAGCTCCTTGGCCGGGTCGCCTTCATAGCCGGCGAACCACTCGCCATAGGCGTCGACCACGCGCTGGGGCGTGTCGAGCAGGCCTTCGCGGTCGGGATTGTCGCCAGCCCAGGCCAGCAGGGTCCGGACGGCGGCCATGGCCTCGTCGCGGGTGGGGCGCTGGGCGGTTTCAAGATCAAGAGCGGCGTCTTCTTGGCCGGTCAGGGTTCGCGCGCTGGTCAGGGCGTCCATGATTTGAGAGGGTCTTTCCACGGGCTGAGTTGCGCCAGGACGCCTCTCGTCCTGGAATGACGCGTGCCACCCGTTTCACAGCTACGGCCGGACCCGTCGAAAAGATGACGTGTCGTCGGCGTGTCCAGTAGCTATATGGGACCCTCCCGGCCCTCCGCAACACCCTCCCGCTACGTCAGGCAGACGCGTTTCCCATGACCTTGAAGCTCCACGACACCCTGACGCGCGAAAAGCGCGCCTTCGTTCCCGCCGATCCGAGCCGGGTGACGATGTATGTCTGCGGGCCCACGGTCTACAATCACGCCCATATCGGCAACTTCCGGCCGGTGGTGGTGTTTGACGTGCTGTACCGGATGCTGCGCCACATCTATGGCGCGGACGCGGTGGTCTATGCGCGCAACGTCACCGACGTGGACGACAAGATCAACAAGAAGGCCTTCGAAGAAGGCGTGCCGATCAAGACGATCACCGATCGCTATCTGGCCGCCTATCATGCCGATGCTGACGGCCTGCTGGCCCTGCGCCCCGACCTCGAGCCCAAGGCCACCGAGCATATCGGCGAGATCGTCGCGATGATCGAAAAGCTGGTTGAAGCCGGCAAGGCCTATGCCGCCGAAGGCCACGTGCTGTTCGACACCCAGGCCTTCCCCGACTATGGCCAGCTGTCGGGCCGCAACATGGACGACATGATCGCCGGGGCCCGGGTCGAGGTCGCGCCCTACAAGCGCCATCCCGCCGACTTCGTGCTGTGGAAGCCGTCCAAGGAAAACGAGCCGGTGTGGGACAGCCCGTTCGGCGCGGGCCGCCCGGGCTGGCACATCGAATGCTCGGCCATGATCGACAAGGCGCTGGGCCAGACCATCGACATCCATGGCGGCGGCATCGACCTGGCCTTCCCGCACCATGAGAACGAGCTGGCCCAGAGCCGTTGCGCCCATGACCTGCCGGTCCTGGCCAATTACTGGATGCACAACGGCTTCCTGGATATGTCCGGCGAGAAGATGTCCAAGAGCCTGGGCAATGTGATCCTGCCGCACGAGCTGCTGAAGACCACGCCGGGTGAAGTGATCCGCTGGGCCCTGCTCAGCGCCCACTATCGCCAGCCGCTGGACTGGACGCCGGAGCTGCTGGAGCAGTCGCGCAAGGCGCTGGACCGTCTGTACGGCGCCCTTCGCCGCGCTAAGGACGTGCCGATGGACCAGGCGATGGAGGCCCCCGAAGAGGTGGTCGCCGCGCTTGAGGACGATCTCAATACCCCGCAGGCGATCGCTTGCTTCTTCGAGGTCTCCAGCGCCATCGAGCGGGCCGTGACGGCGGGTGACACCGTCGCCATCGCCGCCAACAAGGCCCGGCTGATCGAGGCCGGCGCCCTTCTGGGCTTCCTGCAGGTCGATCCCGACAGCTGGTTCGAGGGCGACGCCTCTGACGACCTGAAGGCCCAGGTCGAGGATCTGCTCAAGCGCCGCGTCGAGGCCCGCGCCGCCAAGGACTGGACCGCCGCCGACGCCATCCGCGCCGAGCTCGATGCTCTGGGCGTGGTGGTCATGGACGGCCCCGCCGGCGCGACCTGGCGGATGAAGGACTGATCGCTTGAAGCTGGAAGAACAGATCGTCCTGGTTTCCGGCGCGGGCCGGGGACTGGGCGCGGCCATCGCGCGCGCTTTCGCCGGCCAGGGCGCGTCGGTGGTGATCAACTATCACCGCAGCGAAGCCGCCGCCCTCGCCCTGGCCGAGGAGCTTGGCGACCATGCCGTGGCGATCCAGGCCGATGTCAGCGATCGCGAGGGCGTCCGCCGCATGGTCAACGAGGCGGCCGAGCACTTCGGCAGCCACGTGACCACGGTGGTCAACAACGCCCTGGGCGACTTCAGTTTCAACGGCGATGGTCGGGAGACCATCCAGTCGATCCCGTGGGAGGATTTCCAGGGCCAGCTGGACGTGTCGCTGCGCGGCGCGCTGAACCTGATCCAGGCCACGGCGCCGGCCATGGAAAACGCCGGCTTTGGCCGGGTGATCAATATCGGCACCAACCTGTTCCAGAACCCGGTGGTGCCCTATCACGACTACACCGCCGCCAAGGCCGCCCTGCTGTCGCTGACCCGCACGGCGGCGGCCGATCTCGGCCCCGGCGGGATCACGGTCAACATGCTGTCGGGCGGCCTGCTGCGCACCACTGACGCCAGCTCGGCGACGCCGGAAGCGATCTTCGACCTGATCGCCCAGAGCACGCCCCTGCGCCGGGTGACGACGCCGGCCGAGTTCGCCGACGCGGTGCTGTTCTTCGCTGCGCCCTGGAGCCGGGCGGTCACCGGCCAGAACCTGGTCGTCGATGGCGGGCTGGTGCGGGACTAGGTCAGTCGGCGCTGGCCAGCGCCCGGCGCACGGCGTCGGGCTCCTTGTCGATGACGGCCAGATAGGCCAGCACGGCGCTGTCGGGCTGAGTGCGGCCCTGCTCCAGATCACGCAGGCGGGCCACATTGATGCGGAAGGTTTTGGCGAACAGCGTCTGGCTCAGACCGGTCTGGGCCCGCACCTGACGCACATGACGGGCGGCGCTCAGGCGATCGAGCTCATCCTCCGTCAGGGGCGGATTGTCGGCGTCGGACGCCGCCGCAGCGCTCAACGCCGCATCGTCCATGGCGTCCAGGCGCGCCTTTTGATCAGCGCTCAGCGCTGGAAGTTCATTCGGGGTGAGGGTGAAGCGGACCATAGCGTCGTTCCTCCGTCAGGTTGCAGCGCCGCGCCGAAATCATCCGAATGCGTTCGCCCCGCGATGTGTAGACCACGGTAAACAGGCGCCCCTCGATCGCGCCCACCGCCTTGCGGCGCGGCTCGCCATCTCCGGGGCGGGACGCATCGAAATCGATCAGCCCCGCGTCAAGAAACACCCGGGCGGCATAGGCGAACGGGACGCCGTGCTTGGCCAGATTGCTCTGCGCCTTGGCGTCGTCCCATTCAAACTCCATCCCCATAAAGGAAAATCATACGGGATTTCCGTATAGATGTCTACGGTAATCCCGGAGGTCGGCCTGCGGCCGTCCAGATCGCGGTCGGGAAAATGATCGGCGCCCTGGACGGGTTTAACCCGGCGCGCTTCCAGTGCTAAAAGCCCGCCATGAAACGCGCCGTAGAACACCGCATTGGCATCCAGGCCCCGGCCGAACTGGTCTGGGAGCTGATCTCGGACTTCTCGACCTGGGAGCAGTGGAACCCGGTCCATCCCCGGGCCGAGGGCCAGCTGAAGATCGGCACGTCGTTGAGCGTGCACCAGGCCCTGCCGGGCGAGCCGGTGCGGGTGATCCAGCCGGTGGTCCAGGACTGGGTGCCCTATGAGCAACTTCACTGGCGCTCGACCCGCCTGGGCGGCTTCGTCACCGCGATCCGCTATATCGAGATCGAGAACATGGGCCCCAGCAGCTCGACCTTCTCGAATGGCGAGCTGTTCATGGGCATGCTGGTGCGCTGGATCAGCCGGGATGACCGCCGCAAGCTGAAGGCGGCCTACACCCAGATGGGCGAGGCCCTGCGCGATCATGCCGAGGCCCTCTGGTCTGCGCGCCAGAACAGCCCCACTTCAGCCTGATGATCGACGAGCTCTACAGCGCCAAGATCCTGACCCTGGTCGCCAACATCCCGCGCGCCGGACGGCTGGCGACGCCCGATGCGTCGTCCGAGAAGACCGCCAAGCTGTGCGGCAGCCGCATCACGGTCGATGTGACGATGGCGGACGGCAAGGTCAGCGACTTCGCCCAGGAGGTTTCGGCCTGCGCCCTGGGCCAGGCCAGCGCCGCAATCCTGGGCGCCAATATCATCGGCGCGGATCTTTCCGAGATCGAGTTGGCGCGGGATTCCCTACGCGCTATGCTGAAGCTCAACGGCCCATCTCCTGCGGGCCGGTTCTCGGAGCTTGCCGTGCTTGAGCCTGTAAAGGCCTACCCCGCCCGTCATGCCTCGACGCTTCTGGCGTTCGAGGCGGCGGTGGAGGCTGTCTCTCGGGCCACAGCCGCGGCGGAAACGCGAACTAGCAGCGCCGGCGCCGCTTGATTGCGGCTTTTCGCGGGTGCGATAACCACCTCCGAAACAATTGCGCGCTGGCATGACCTTTTACGACCGCACCGTCGACCTCGGCCTTCGGGTCTACAAGTTGACGCTCTCGCCCCTCATTGGGCGTCAGTGCCGTTTCCTGCCGAGTTGTTCGGAGTATGCGGCTCAGGCGCTTAAGGATCACGGACCCGCCAAGGGGTCCTGGCTGGCGTTGCGACGGATTTGCCGATGCAATCCGTTTGGAGGATCGGGGTATGACCCGCCTCCGCCGCGCGACCAGCCACGCAAGTGGACATGTGAAGAATGATCGACCTAGTTTTCCCCGACGGTTCCTCCCGTCAATACCCCGCTGGCTCCAGCGGTCGCGACGTGGCGGCCGCCATTTCCAAGTCGCTGGAAAAGAAGGCGCTGCTGATCAAGCTGGACGGCGTGCTGCTGGACCTTGATCGACCGCTGACGCCCGATCTGCTGACCGGCGATCGCAGGATCGAGATCGTCACGCGCGAGTCGCCCGACGTTCTGGAGGTGATCCGCCACGACACCGCCCACGTGCTGGCCCAGGCGGTTCAGGAGCTGTTCCCCGGCACCCAGGTGACGATCGGTCCCAATGTCGAGGACGGCTTCTATTACGACTTCGCCCGCGACGAGCCGTTCAGCCTCGACGATCTGCCCAAGATCGAAGAGCGGATGCGCCAGATCGTCGACCGCGACGAGAAGATCCGCCGCGAAGAGGTCGACCGCGACGCCGCCATCGCCGATTTCGAAGCCCTGGGCGAAAGCTACAAGGCCCAGATCATCCGCGACCTGCCGGCCAGCGACACGATCACGGTCTATCACCAAGGCGAAAACTGGAAGGACCTGTGCCGCGGGCCGCACCTTCCCTCGACCAAGGCGGTGGGCAAGGCCTTCAAGCTGACCAAGCTGGCCGGCGCCTATTGGCGCGGCGACCAGAACAACGCCCAGCTGCAGCGCATCTATGGCACCTCATGGGCCAGCGACGCCGATCTGGCCGCCTATCTGCTGCGGGTCGAGGAAGCCGAGAAGCGCGATCACCGCAAGCTGGGTCGCACCATGAACCTCTTCCACCTGCAGGAAGAGGGCAAGGGCATGATCTTCTGGCACCCCAAGGGCTGGACGCTGTATCTGGCGCTGGAGGCCTATATGCGCCGTCGCCTGGACGCCGCGGGCTATCAGGAGGTCAAGACGCCCCAGATCCTGGATCGCAGCCTGTGGGAAAAGTCGGGCCACGCCGAAAAGTTCGGCCACGCCATGTTCATGTGCGAAAGCGCCGAGGGCGAGGTCCTGGCCGTCAAGCCGATGAACTGCCCGGGCCACATCCAGATCTTCAATATCGGCCAGAAGAGCTATCGCGAACTGCCGCTGCGCATGGCCGAGTTCGGGGCCTGCCACCGCTATGAGCCCTCGGGCGCCATGCATGGCATCATGCGGGTGCGGGCCTTCACCCAGGACGACGCCCACATCTTCTGCCGCGAAGAGCAGGTCACCGAGGAAAGCGCCAGGTTCATCGAACTGTTGCGCAGCGTCTATAACGACCTCGGCATGCAGCTTCACGACGTGAAGTTCTCGACGCGTCCGGAGCTTCGCGCGGGCTCCGACGAGGTTTGGGACAAGGCCGAGCACGCTTTGGCCACGGCCGCCGAGGCCGCCGGCGAACGTCTGGTTGACCAGCCCGGCGAAGGCGCATTCTATGGCCCCAAGCTGGAGTTCTCGCTAAAGGACGCGATCGGTCGCGTCTGGCAGTGCGGCACTTTGCAGCTGGACTTTGTTTTGCCGGAACGACTGGACGCAGAGTACGTTTCGGAAGACGGTTCAAAAAAGCGCCCGGTGATGCTTCACCGGGCGATCCTGGGGTCGTTCGAACGGTTTATCGGTATTCTGCTGGAAAACTTCGCTGGCCATCTGCCGCTTTGGCTGGCGCCGACGCAGGTTGTTGTGACGACGATTACCTCTGACGCGGATGAATATGCGCTTCAGGTCGTCGAGAAGTTGACGAATATGGGGATGCGCGCGGAGGTCGATCTGCGTAATGAAAAGATCAACTACAAGATTCGCGAGCACAGTCTCGCAAAGGTTCCGGTGATCGCGGTGGTGGGGCGCAAGGAAGCAGAAACGGGGCAGGTGGCCCTGCGTCGCCTGGGCGGCGAGGGACAGAACATTCTGTCGCTCGACGAGGCCGTGCGCGTCCTGACCGCCGAAGCGACCCCGCCGGATCTGGCCCGTGCGCGCGGCATTTCCAAGCCTGTGCAGGAGGCAGCGCTCGCCTGATGAACAGCATCCTCCCATCCTTCACGACCCTTGCCGCCGGGGCCCGCCCGGCGCGACCGAACATTTCGGTGGTGATGGTCGTGTACCGGACGGGGGGCGCGCTGATCGAAAGCATCAAGCACGTGCTGGACGAGCCGCTGGTCGACGAGTTCGTCATCGTCGACAACGGCTCGTCTCCGCGTGACGCCGAGATGCTGCGGGCCCTGGGCCTGACCGAGCCGCGCGTCGTGCTCCAGCAGGGCCACGGCAATGTCGGCTTCGCCCGCGGCGCCAATCTGGGCGCCACGACGGCCAAGGGCGAATACATCATCTTCATCAATCCCGACGCCAACATGCAGACCGGTTGCATCGCGGCGCTGGTGACGGCCTTCCGCGGCCAGCCCACCCCGACCGTGGTCGGCGCGCGGGTGATGAACACCGACGGCTCCGAGCAGCGCGGCGGGCGTCGCGGCGAGGTGACGCCGATCACGACCCTGCTCAGCTTTGGTCATCTGACCCGTCGCTATGCCGGATTGTCGGGCTACGAGATTCATCGGGAAACCGAACCCCTGCCGCGCTCGCCGGTTCCCATGCCGACCATTTCGGGCGCCTGTTTCGCGCTGCGCCGGTCCGATTTCGAGGCGCTGGACGGTTTCGACGAGGGCTATTTCCTGCACGTCGAGGACATCGACCTGTGCTGGCGCGCCCGCCAGGCCGGCGGTCAGGTGATCTTCCAGCCCAAGGCCCAGGTCGTGCACCTGGGACACACCAGCCTGGAACACCCGGTCAAGGTCGAGTTCCACAAGGGCGTGGGGCTTAGCCGCTACTTCATCAAGCGCGCCGACACCCTGCAGCGCTACGCCCTGGCCGTGTTCCTGGCCCCGGCCATCATGCTGATGTCGGTCTGCCGTCCGCTGCTGTGGAAGATCACCGGGCGGCCGATTTAGGCCATAGAAGCTGACATCCCGGCCAAGCGCGCAGCGCGCCGAGCCGGGACGGCCGGAAGCGCCGCGCATGCTGCGGTCCCGGGTCTTCGCGCTGAAGCGCTACGCCCGGGATGACAAGCTCTATGCGTCACATCGGCGCGATCGTCTCGTACCTCAGACCCCCCGGCCCCTCGATCGAGGTCGGCGCCTTCAGGGCCCGGCCCGGCAGCATGGCGCGGTAGCGTTCGTAGATCGCCTTGGCGTCGCGGCCAGCCTTGGCTTGAAGGCAAAGGTCGTATTCCCCCTCACGACCCCACGGCTTGCGCTCGACGCGGGCGATGTCGCGGTCGGCCTTGACCGCCGCGCCGACGCTGTCGGCCAGGGCGCGGTCGATGCCCATGCCATAGCTGCCGAACTTGACGGTGACGTCGCAGCGCACGGCGGCCTCGACCGCCGGGGTGGCGGCGCAGGCGGCCAGGGTCAGCGCGGCGCCGGCGATCAGGACGAAGCGGATCATGCGGGGAAACCTCCAGCGCGCGCCAGGGAAGAGGCCGGCGCCTTGCCCAGACGCTCGCTGATCGCGCGCCCGACCTCGATCAACGCGCCAAGATCATAGCCGGTCTCAAAACCGGCCCGTTCCAGCATGTAGACTAGGTCCTCGGTGCCGATATTGCCCGTCGCGTTGGGCGCGAACGGACAGCCGCCCAGGCCGCCGACCGAGGCGTCCAGTACGTCGACCCCGGCCTCGACACTGGCGAAGGCGTTGGCCAGGCCGGTGTTGCGGGTGTCGTGGAAGTGCATGCGCAGGCGGGCGTCCGGCGCGGCGGCGCGCACCGCCTCGATCCGTTTACGGACGGTCCAGGGATCGGCGACCCCGATGGTGTCGGCGATGGCGATCTCGGGAACCCCAAGCAGGGCGATCTCGCGGACGATGGCCACGACCTGATCCTCAGACACCTCGCCATCGAACGGACAGCCGAAGGCCACCGACAGGGTCGCGGTGATCGGCGGGCCACCCTCGACGGCCTGACGCTCGACAATGCCCGCCAGCACGTCGATCTGCTGGCTGGTGGTCGAGCCCTGGTTGCGCGTCCCGAAACCGTCGGTGGCGCAGACCACCACATTGGCCTCGTCGCACTGGGCCGCCACGCAGCGCTCCCAGCCGCGCATGTTCAGCACCAGGCCGATCCGCGAATGTTTCAGGTCGGCAGGCAGCGCCGCCATGATCTCTTCCGCGCCGGCCATCTGCGGCACGCGATTGGGATTGACGAACGACACCACCTCCATCCGCCGGGCGCCGGCGGCCTCCAGCTGGCGGATCAGGGTGAGCTTCTCGTCAACCGACAGCGACAGCTTCTCGTTCTGCAGGCCATCGCGCGGCCCGACCTCGACGATCTCGATGAAGCGGCTCATGGGCGATCCTCGGGAGCGGGTTGAGTTTCGGTCTGGATGTCCGTCTGGGGCTCACCGCGATAGATCGTCAGGCGCTCGTCGTCGCCGTCGGAATAGTTCTGGCCCTCGATCACCGCGACCGGTCGCGGCGTCAGGCCGGCGGCGGACAGGGCCTTGCGGAACACGGCGTCCTCGCGCGCCTCGACTACGGCCGGGCGGCCCTGGACGATGGCCTGGGCGGCGCGGTCGCCGTCGGTCAGCTCGGTAGCGGTGCCCAGCAGGAAGACCAGGCTGGGTTCTGAATAGCCTGTCACGGCCACGGGGCCGGGCGCGCCGGACCGGGGCGACAGCTTGGCCCTGTCGAGGGCGTCGGCGATGTCCCTGGACAGGAACAGCGGCTCCAGATGCGGCAGCAGCCCGCCCACCAGACAGGCGTGGGCCAGCACGCCCAGGCCGCCCGAGATCACCAGCGCCCGCGCCGATTGCCGTCGCAGCAGCAGCACGGCCCCCAGCACGCCGGCCGCCAGCAGCAGAAGCACGGTCAGCACGGTCCAGACGATGTCGGCGCCCTGGCCGAACGCCTTCATGCCGTACACCGCCACGGCGGCCAGCAGCAGCGAAACGAACAGGGCCAGGCCCGCCCCGATCCGCCGGACCAGATCGCCCAGCGGCGCGCGCACGGCGGCGGCCAGCAGCATGGCCATGCCGCCCATGGCCGGCAGAGTGTAGTGGGCCAGCTTGGTCGGCAGAATCTCGAACATAAGCCAAGTCGGAACCAGCCAGCAGACGGCGAAGCGCACGCCGGGCTCGCCCCGGCCGGTCCAGGCCAGCACCAGGGCGGCGGGCAACAGCAGGGTCGCGGGATAGACCAGCAGCGGCGCCAGCAGGGTGTGATAGCCGAACGGCCCCGAATGGCCTTCCTGACCGCCCACCATCTTGGGGGCCAGGTCGCCGGCGATAGCCACGCCCCAGAAGGCGCCGTCGGTAGCCACGGTGATCATCATCGCCCAGGGCAGCACCACGGCGGCGAACAGCACCATGCCCCAGCCCCAGCCCAGGGTCTTCAGCCACGGCGCCTTGCGGTCCCAGGCCCACAGGGCCAGGGCGGCGAAGATCACGGTCAGCAGGCCCACCGGCCCCTTGATCAGGGCCGCCATGGCCAGACCGCCCCAGAAGGCCAGCTTGGTCCATTTACCGGGCGTTCGTCCCGCCAGGTGGTCGGCGTACATCCGGGCCAGGGCCGCCATGGCCAGGGTCGTGAAACCGCACAGGGCCGCGTCGGTCTTGGCGATGAAGGCTTCGCTGGACAGCAGGAAGGACGAGCCCAGTATGGCTCCGGCCAGCAGGCCGGTGCGCGGATCAAGCAGCGCCGCCGCCCCCCAGGCGCAGGCCGCCGCCGCCAGCATCGCGCCCAGCAGGGACGGGATGCGATAGGCCCAGATGCCGCGATCCTCGGGCGCCGAGACCAGCGACACTGTCGCCGCCTGCAGCCAGTGGATGCCGACCGGCTTCTTGAAGCGCGGCTGGTCCTGGAACCTGATGACCACCAGGTCGTCGGTTTCCAGCATCTGGGCGGTGGCCTGGGCGAAGCGCGACTCGTCGCGGTCCAGCGGCGGCATGGCCAGCAGGCCCGGCAGGCCGGCCAGAAACGCCAGCAGGGCGGCAAGCAGCGGGCCGCGCCAACCGCGGCTCCAGGCATCCAGGCGAGATTCAAGCGTCATGGCGCATGGAATAGCACGATCCTTTCGTGTGGCGACTTTTCAGGTATTAGAGGGCGATGACTGCTCAAGCCGCCGCAATCCCTGACTATTCGATTGTCGTCCCCGTCTTTGACGAGGGCGGCGCGGCCCCGGCCCTGGCGCGCGAGATCGCGGCCGCCTTCGCCGGCGAAAATCACGAGATCATCTTCATCGACGACGCCAGCCGCGACGACACCCGCGCCCTGCTGGTGGCCCTGAAGACCGAGATTCCGCAACTGCGCGTGCTGAGCCATCGCAAGAACTCCGGCCAGAGCCGCGCCGTGCGCAGCGGCATATTGGCCGCGCGCGGGCCGATCATCGTCACCCTGGACGGCGACGGCCAGAACGATCCCGCCGACGCGCCGCGCCTGGCCCGGGCCCTGGCCGCTGGCCCCGCCACCCTGGCCCTGGTCGGCGGCGAGCGGGTCAAGCGTCAGGACAGCAGCGCCAAGCGCTTCGCCTCAAAGTTCGGCAACGGCGTGCGCAAGCGCCTGCTGAAGGATACGGCCAATGACACCGGCTGCGGGCTCAAGGCCTTCCGTCGCGAGGCCTTCCTGCGGCTTCCCTATTTCGACCATATCCACCGCTACATCCCGGCCCTGATGCTGCGCGAGGGCTATGAGGTGGCGTTCCAGCCGGTCAACCATCGCCACCGCGAGAGCGGGGTGTCGAAATATACCAATTTCGGCCGGCTGAAGGCCTCGGTCAGCGACCTGCTGGGCGTGATGTGGCTGCAGACCCGGGCCCGCAATCCCCAGGGCGTGGACGAAGCCTAGATCCGACTTAGCACCTTGGAGTTGAACCGCCTTCTCCCGTCCGGGAAATGCGGTTAACCCTAGGCCGCGCGACCCTGACGGCCGCGAGTCCTTGGGGGAGAGGCTGTCTATGTTCGCCGCGGTTCCGCTGCTGGCCCTGCCAGTGCTGGTCTACAATCTGATCGCTCTGACCCTGTCGGGGGCGTTCATGTCGGCCCAGGCGCATGCGCGCATGACCGAGACCCTGTTCACCATCCACATGACCTCGCGCGTCGACTGGGCCGTCAGCCTGGGCGATCTGCTGCTGGCCGCGTCCCTCGTGGTGCTGTTCGTCGAGCTGCTGAAATCCACCACCAGCCGCAAGATCGCGATCATCAATCACTCGCTGTCGCTGGTGCTGTTCATCATCTGCCTGATCGAGTTCCTGCTGGCCCCGGCCTTCGCGACCTCGACCTTCTTCCTGATTACCGTGATGGTTCTGCTGGACGTTCTGGCCGGCTTCATCGTCACCATCGTCGCCGCGCGGCGGGACGTGGATTTCGGCGAGAACTGAAGGCGACTACTGGGGCGTCGGTTTCCGACGCTCCGCGATCCGCCGCTTTTCAGCCGCCCGCATCCCGCGCCAATGGGTCACGTAGGGCTCTGCGAACGTCCAGGCGAGCGTGGCGAGCAGGATCGCGACAAACAGGCCCGATAGCGTCAGAAGCACGAAAATTCTCCCCGATGTGAGCGGGAGGAATAGCGCTCGCCGATTAAGGCTTGCTCGACGGTCGTGGTGAAGGCCGCGTTAGGGCCAGCGCCGGAAGGCTTGCCTGATCTAGGTCAGGGCCGTGAAGATCAGGGTGACCACGGCGATGTCGAGAAAGCGGATGGCGGCGGTCAGCATGGGAGCACTCGTCGGCGATGAATTCACCAACGGTTAAGCAAGACCGGCGCCAAGCCGGGCGCGTCACGGTGAGACGCTGATGGCGCTGTTCTTCGACCGGGGCTGGTACGAGGCGCGGCTGGCGCAGCGGGGCCTGAGCCGCGCCGTCATGGCCGCCGTCGCCCAGATGGACGAGGCGTCGCTGGAGCTGGCGTTCAAGGATCAGCGCGAGTTGAGCTGGAGCGAACTGACGGCTTTTGCTGAGCTTTTGGGCGTGACGACGGCTGAGGCGGCGCTGCGGGCCGGTGTGCGGCCACCGCTCGATCCAGGGGATGCGCGGGACAAGCGCATCGCCATGCTGGAGGCCCGGGTCGCCGCCTTGGAGGCGCGCCTGGGCAAGCCGGACTTCTAGATCGCGGTCTTTTTCAACAGGCCCGCCCTGGGACGGCGGTCGGCCTCGCCGGAATATTCCGTCCCGAGATAGGTCGATCGCGCCGAGTCGAGCACTTCCTGCCCACCGCGCAGGCCGCGCTTCTGACCGCTCTGGCCCATCAGGTGGGCCGCGAACGCGCCAAAGCCGCTCTTGCGCTGCGCCGAAGCCGGCGCTTCCTCGCGCACGAACACGACATCCTCGGTTTCGGCCTCATGGGCGGAATCCTGATGCACGGTCAGCGCACGACGCGCAGGGCTGGAACGCCGGATAGGATCGATAGGGCCGGTCATGGTCGCCAGCCTAGGGCCTTGACCGTTAAGAACGGCTGTTCCGGTGTGGTTTCTGGAGGCTTAAGGGCAGGGCCCTCAGGGCCTTCAGGGCTTGGTGGCCAGTTTCTCGATCTGCTGCTGCATGACTTCCAGCTGGCGCTTGAGGTCGGCCAGGGAATCCTCGCTGGGTTGCGGGGCGGGCGCGGTCGCAGCCGGTTCGGACGAGGCCGCGGCAGCGGCGTCTTCTGGCCGGGCATAGGCGAAGGGCGAGAACATCTTCATCGCCCGGTCGAACAGGGCCATGTTCTGGCGAACCTGTTCTTCATAGACGCCGATGCCGACCGGCAGCTTGGCGGCGGTCAGGCCCGGCGTGACGCCCGCGAACTGGGTGCGCATCCGCTCCTGCTGCTTGGTGAAGCTTTCCAGCGACATCTCAAGATAGCTGGGCAGGAAGGCCTGCATGGAGTTGCCGTAGAAGCCGATCAGCTGGCGGAGGAACTGGATCGGCAGCAGATTCTGGCCGCCGCCGCGGTTCTCTTCCTCGAAAATGATCTGGGTCAGCACCGAGCGCGTGATGTCGTCGTTCGACTTGGCGTCATAGACCACAAAGTCGACGCCCTCCTTCACCATGTCCGACAGGTGTTCGAGGGTCACGTAGGAACTGGACGCTGTGTTGTAGAGGCGACGGTTGGCGTATTTCTTGATGATCACGCGTTGGCCGGCCGCCTTTTCAGCGCCGGCGGTGGTTTCGCCTTTTTCGGGGTTCTCGGACATTTCGTTCCCTGGGAGAGCGGTGTCGCCCGCTTTTCGCAACGCACTATCGCCAATGCAAAGGCATGGCGCCAGTGGTCAGAACACTTGGAAGGCGCAACAAGCCGTGAAAAAGTGCCCGTGACGAACGCGGTTCGGTATGCATTGTGTTGCTGCACTGCAAAAGCACGGGCGCCGCAACTGCGAAGGCGTCACGTCAGATCGTTACGGGAGCTTCGCCATGAGCGACATCGTCATCGTTTCCGCCGCCCGCACGCCGGTCGGTTCCTTCAACGGGGCGCTGTCCAGCCTGCCCGCGTCTGAACTCGGCAAGATCGCCATCCAGGCCGCCATCGAGCGGGCCGGCATCAGCCCCGCTGACGTCGACGAAGTGATCCTGGGCCAGGTGCTGCAGGCCGGCGCCGGCCAGGGTCCTGCCCGTCAGGCCGCGATCAATGCCGGCATCCCGGTGGGCAGCCCCGCCTGGAGCCTCAATCAGCTGTGCGGCTCGGGCCTGCGCGCCGTGGCCCTGGCGGCCCAGCAGATCGCAGCGGGCGACGCCAAGATCGTTGTCGCCGGCGGTCAGGAAAGCATGAGCCAGGCGCCGCACGCTCAGCATCTGCGCAACGGCCAGAAGATGGGCGACCTGTCGTTCGTCGACACCATGATCAAGGACGGCCTGTGGGACGCTTTCCACGGCTACCACATGGGTCAGACCGCCGAGAACATCGCCTCACGCTGGCAGATCACCCGCGGCGACCAGGACGCCTTCGCCGTCGCCAGCCAGAACAAGGCCGAGGCCGCCCAGAAGGCCGGCCGGTTTGACGCCGAGATCGTTGCAGTCACCATCAAGGGCCGCAAGGGCGACACCATCGTCGACAAGGACGAGTTCATCCGTCACGGCGTGACGATCGACGCCATTTCGGGCCTGCGTCCGGCCTTCACGAAGGACGGCTCGGTGACCGCCGCCAACGCCTCGGGCCTCAATGACGGCGCCGCCGCCCTGGTGCTGATGAGCGCCGACGAAGCCAAGGCCCGCGGCCTGACCCCGCTGGCCCGCATCGCCTCGTGGGCCAATGCCGGCGTCGAGCCCGAGATCATGGGCACGGGTCCGATCCCGGCCAGCCAGAAGGCCCTGGAAAAGGCCGGCTGGACCGTCGCCGACCTGGATCTGGTCGAGTCCAACGAAGCCTTCGCCGCCCAGTCGCTGTGCGTGGTGCAGGAACTGGGTCTCGACACCGCCAAGGTGAACGTCAACGGCGGGGCCATCGCCATCGGTCACCCGATCGGCGCGTCGGGCGCGCGCATCCTCACCACCCTGCTGCACGAGATGAAGCGCTCGGGTGCCAAGAAGGGCCTGGCGACTCTGTGCATCGGCGGCGGCATGGGTGTGGCCATGTGCGTCGAGGCGGTCTGAACAGACAAATTTCGATGACAGTGCGCCGGGGCCTTGCCCCGGCTCGCTGATTGTCGACACTCATAAAAAGAAACTCGGGAGAGACACATGACGAGAGTTGCATTCGTGACCGGCGGCACCCGAGGGATCGGTCGCGCGATCTGCGAGCGCCTGGTGGCCGACGGCATGAAGGTCGCGGCCGGCTATTCCGGCAACGAAGAAGCCGCCGCCGCCTGCGCCAGGGACCTGGGCGTGATGGTGGTGAAGGGCAATGTCGGCTCGTTCGACGACTGCGCCGCTGCGGTGAAAAAGGTCGAGGCGGAGCTGGGCCCCATCGACGTTCTGATCAACAATGCCGGCATCACGCGCGACGGCATGCTGCACAAGATGACCTACGAGCAGTGGTCCGAAGTGATCCGGGTCAACATGGATAGCGCCTTCAACATGACCCGCCCGGTCATCGAAGGCATGCGCGAGCGCAACTGGGGTCGGATCATCAATATCAGCTCGATCAACGGCCAGAAGGGCCAGATGGGCCAGACCAACTATTCGGCCGCCAAGGCGGGCCTGATCGGCTTCACCAAGGCCCTGGCGCTCGAAAACGCCAAGAAGGGCGTCACGGTCAATGTGATCTGCCCGGGCTATATCGACACCGAGATGGTCGCCGCCGTGCCGGAAAACGTGCTGGCCAGCATTATTGCCGGCATCCCGGTGGGCCGCCTGGGCAAGGGCGAGGAGATCGCCGACATGGTCTCGTTCCTGGCCGGCGAGCGCGCGGGCTTCGTGACCGGCGCCACCCTGACCCTGAACGGTGGGCAGTACATGGCGGCCTAAAGGCTGTCCGTACTGGCATGTTTGCAACGGCCCGGCGCGCAGGCGACCGGGCCGTTGTCACGACGGTTGACGACGCGGTGCGTTTCGTCGTGAAACCTTCACCTTGAGGGCGATGGCGGATCGCGGGGCAAGGGGGGCGGCGACCACCGTCCAAGATTCGCCCTAGTCGGCGGGCATGACAGCTGAATGATGAGTTCGATTGTTGAGAAGAGCGGCTGGGGGGCGAAGATCGTCCTCGCGATCGTCGCCATCCTCGCGGTCGGTTCCCCCGCCAGCGCCCAACAGGCCGCGCAGTCCCTGAAGGACGCCCTGCTGGGCCATCGTGGCTTTTCGACCTCGCGCCGTCCGGCCCCGCCCCCGGTCGCCCGCTATGTCTCGGAAAGCGGCAGCGCCTTTGTGCTGGATCGCGCCTCGCCCCTGCCCCTGCTGAAGTTCGAGAACAGCGCCGAGGTCTGGGTGCTGTCGCCGCAGCCCGCCTCGCGCGGCGACGTCATCTACCACAACGAGCTGGGCGAGCCGATGCTGCGGGCCACCAAGCTCGGCGGCATGATCCTGTTCACCGACGAGAGCCCCAACGGCGCGGCCGCCGCCCTGACCGGCAAGGCCCCGTCGATCCAGCCGCCGTCCGCCATCTCGCCCATCGCCCTCTATCAGCGCATGGGTCAGGCCAGCATCCGCGCCAGCCGCGCGGCCCAGCGGCAGATGCCGTTCGAGACGCTGCAGGATGCGCGGCCCGAGACCTCCGTGCTGATCGCCGAGTCGGCAACCATCACCGCCGAGGCGTTTGAGCGCATCGCCCGCAAGGGGGACCGGTCAATCCTGGCCGCGATTGCGCGGGTTGTGCTGGCCGAGGGCGACAAGCCCGGCGCCACCCTCAGGAACGGGACCCTGATCGTGACCTACGCCCCCGCTCAAGGCATGGCTGGGCGCCCGTCTTCGAAGCGGATCGTCAAGGTGGTCAACCGGTAGGGCGGGCGCCAAAGCTTCCTGCCGTCTGGACGGACTCAGGTGGCTTCCACGCCCAGGGCCTTCAGTTCCTTCAGGAACCGCGTCAGACTGGCGTGCGAGCGCCGCAGGCTCGAGACCATTTCAGGCCGCGCGAGGGCTTCGCCGGGCACGATAAAGCCTTCGCGCCCGACCTTTTTGGCAACGCCGCGCTTGAGCATTTCGACCACGCGGCGACGGACGGTTTCGTACGGCAGGCCCAGGGAATCGGCGACCTGGCGAATGGTGATCGGCCGGCGCTCTTCATCGGGCGGGATGTCGTCGATCTCGGCATACACCTTGCCCCGCAGATGCGAGACGTTGCCCGCCCAGAGTGTCGTGTAGACGAGCGAATAGATGATATCGACGCCATGGGCCTCATTGGCGATTTCAACCCAGCGCAAAACGTAATCCGTGGCGCAGCGCACCGCCGCGCGCGCGTCATGGTACTCGTCCGACATTGTCTCTCCCCTCCCCAATTTGGGGAACCCTGTTATAGCGAACCGGGTTCGGTCGGGGCGAAAAGGTTGACGCAGGGGGTGCGGCATACTGTCTCGCCCCCCTCAAAAGGCACCCAAAATGGGGAGGGCCTAATCTGGCCGGATTCTTGGCCGCCAGTCCGGCGGGGCCATCTCAAAGCCCTCGAACCGGAAGCCCGGGGCCACCGTGCAACTGACTAGGGTCCAGGCGCCGAGACTTGTGGCGGTCTGCCACCACAGCGTGGGAACGACCATCTGGGGACGGCAGCCTGCGCGCAGGTCAGGACCCAGCACATGCGCCGTCGCGCCGTCACCGTCAGGCGGCGACAGGGTCAGGGAGAGCGGCGCCCCGGCGTGATAGTGCCAGACCTCGACCGCATCGACCCGGTGCCAGGCCGACATCTGCTGCGCCTCCAGCAGGTAGTAGATCGCCGTCGAGGCCGGCCGGCCGCCATCGATCGACACGTCCTCAAACGTCCGGCGATACCAGCCGCCTTCAGGGTGAGGCTGAAGGTCCAGCAGTCGAATGATTTCCCGGGCCCCCAGATCGCCGGAGATGCCCAAAGGCCTGGTTTCGGGGCTCATCCTTTGAAGCCGTCCTTGGCGGCGCGGATCTCGGCGAAGGCCTGGGCAGGGTCCAGGTTCGGACGCAGCAGCGGCGCGCGCAGGAACGGGTTGGTCGCCTTTTCGACGCCGATCGAGGTCGGGACGGTCGGCTCGCCCCGTTCGCGGGCGGCGAAGATCTGATCGGCGCGCGCCTTCAGGACGGGATCGTCATCGACCGACAGGGCGAAGCGGGCGTTCGAGGCGGTGTATTCGTGGGCGCAATAGACCGTGGTGGCGTCGGGCAGGGCGGTCAGCTTTGACAGCGAGCCCCACATCTGTTCGGCCGTGCCCTCGAACAGCCGTCCGCAACCCAGGGCGAACAGGGTGTCGCCCACAAAGGCGATGGCGTCGGCGGCGTCGTGATAGGCGATATGGCCCAGGGTGTGGCCGCCCGTGTCGATGACCGTGAACCGGGTCTCACCCAGCTCCACCACGTCGCCGTCGACCACCTCGCGGTCCAGCGGCGCGATGCGGGTTACCTCCGCCGGGCCGATGATCGTCGCGCCGGTCGCGGCCTTGATCGCGGCATTGCCGCCGGCATGGTCGGGGTGCCAGTGGGTGTTGAGGATCAGGTCCAGCCCCCAGCCCAGAGCCTTCAGCTCGGCCAGGATCGCGTCGGCGTCGGGCGTGTCGATGGTCGCGGTCTTCCCGGTCGCGTCGTCGCGCACGAGAAAGCCATAGTTGTCGGACAGGCAGGCGAACTGGTGGACGGTCAGCGACATGGAAAGCCTTGTTCTGTGTCAGGCGGTGACGCGGGGCCCGCCACCGCCTACATAGATGAACTGGCCGCCCCGGAGACTCAATGCGTCGCGACGTGCTCGATCTCAGAGCCTTCTACGCCACACCGCTTGGCCGTGCAGCGCGGCTGATGCTGGCGCGCAAGGTCGATGAGGCGTGGGGCAGTACGCGCGGCCTCGACGTCCTGGGCCTGGGCTACGCCACCCCCTTCCTGGATTCGGCCCGCCAGAGCGCCCGGCGCGTGGTGGCCGCCATGCCGGCCACCCAGGGCGTCGAGGTCTGGCCCCACGGCGGTCGCAACCAGGCCTGCCTGGTCGAGGAGACGGCTCTGCCGCTGCCCAACGCCATGTTCGACCGGGTGCTGGCCGTCCATGCCCTGGAAGAGGCCGATGACCCGGCCGCCGTCCTGGCCGAGATCGGCCGGGTCCTGGCGCCCACGGGCCGGCTGATCGTGGCCGTGGCGTCGCGCGACGGCGTCTGGGCCGGGGCCGAGAGCACGCCTTTCGGCCATGGCCGGCCCTTCAGCCGCAGCCAGCTGGAACGGCTGATCCGCGACGCCGACCTTGAGCCCGCCGGCTGGACCCGGGCGCTGTATGCGCCGCCCATCGCCATGACCGCCGGCTGGGCCGAGGGCTTCGAGCAGGTCGGGGCTCGCCTGTGGCCGCGTTTCGCCGGTCTGATTCTGATGGAAGCGGTCAAGCAGACCTTCGCCGTCAAGCCGCGCGGCCACCGCGCCCGCGTCCGGGTTTTCACGCCAGGCGTCCTGTCGCCCAGCCCCGCGGGGCCGGCGACAGCGCGCAAGGCGCCTGTTCGGAAGGCGCCGGCGCGGATTGCAGACGGATCGCACTTGGACGCGCCGCGTTCGAAGCCTAGCTTAGGTTCGTAATCACTGTTCGCTGCGGGAGCCGCGCCATGAAAATGATCGTCGCCATCATCAAGCCCAGCCGCCTGGACGCTGTTCTCGAAGCGGTCACCGAGGCTGGCGCGTCGGGGCTGACGGTGACCGAGGTGCGCGGCTATGGCCGGCAGAAGGGCAAGACCGAGGTCTATCGCGGCGCCGAATACGAGGTGAAGCTGCTGCCGAAGGTCAAGCTCGAGATCGCCGTGCCCACCGATGTCGTGGAGCCTGTGGTCGAGGCCCTGCAGCGCACCGCCAACACCGGCAAGATCGGCGACGGCAAGGTGTTCGTCATGGACCTTGAACAGGCCCTGCGCATCCGCACCGGCGAACGCGACGCGGCGGCGATCGCGGGCTAGGTCTTCCCTGCGCTCATCGCGTTCTGCGGTTCGAGGCCGATCAAGGCCCGGGCCCCCTGGCGGTTGCGCGCCAGTTTCCCATATCGCTGCAAGACGTCGCGAGATTGATTTGAAGCGGAGCCATAGGACGGGTTCGCGCGTTGTCGAAACTCACCGCGATTGGAGCGTCATGGGCGAGCGGCCTTCTGTTTTTCGGCAAGGCTATAATTGCTGGCGCGTCGAGCCCGCCGACCGGCTGGCCCTGCTCATCGACAATGACGAGACCTTCGACGCGCTCAAGCCGCTGCTGCTGGCCGCCAAGAACTCGATCTGGATTCTGGCCTGGGTGTTCGACCCCCTGACGCGACTGGATCCGGACCGGGTCAGGCGGAGCCGTGATCCCCGGCATGCCGACCGCATGGGGCTGATCCTGCGCCGGCAGGCGGCCCTGAACCCGGCGCTGGACGTGCGCATCCTGACCTGGGACATGCCGTTCCCGATCGCCGCGGCCCAGATGTTCGGACCCCAGCGCGGCGCGGCCTTCTTTGCCGGCTCGCGGGTCAAGTATCAGCTCGACGCCACCCTGCCGGCCTCGGCCTGCCATCATCAGAAGGTGGTGATCATCGACGGCGCGACGGCCCTGCTGAGCGGCGGCGACATCGGCCTGGATCGTTGGGACACCTGCGAACACCTCGACAATGATCCCCGCCGGCGCCTGCCGACCGGGCGCCGCTATCCGGCCCGGCACGAGGTGGCGATGCTGGTCGACGGCCGCGCGGCCCAGGCCCTGGGCGACCTGTTCATCGCCCGTTGGCGCAACGCGACCGGCGAGAGTCTGAGTCCTCCGGAACGACCCGACGAGGCGCCCTGGCCGCCGGGGCTTCTGCCCGACCTGCGCCGAACCCAGGTGGCGATCAGCCGGACCGAGGCGGCGTGGAAGGACCGGCCAGAGGTCATCGAAAGCCTGCTGTTGCACCTCTCCAGCATCCGCGCGGCCAAGCGGCTGATCTATCTGGAAAACCAATATCTGACCTCGCCGATCATCGTCGAAGCCCTGGCCGAGCGCCTGATCGAGCCCGACGGACCCGAGGTGGTGACCATCGGGCCCGCCCGCAGCCCCAGCTATTTCGACCAGATCACCATGGACAGCGCCCGCACCTCGGCCATCAACCGCCTGCGGTCGGTCGATGTTCACAAGCGCTTTTCGGCGTTCAGCGCCCATACGCCCAAGGGCGGTCCGATCATCGTCCATTCCAAGGTCGCGATCATCGATGACTGTATGTTGCGGGTCGGCTCGGCCAATCTCAACAACCGCTCGATCGGTCTCGACACCGAGTGCGACCTGGCCTTCGAGGGGCGGGACGCGCAGGAGCGCGACGTCATCACCGCCTTCCTGGCCCGGCTGATCGGGCATTTCCTGGGGCGTCCGCCTATCGATGTGATCGAGGCCATGCAGCGCGAGGGCGGCCTGGCGGCGGCGATCCACGCCCTGGACCTCAGGGGCGGCCCGCCACGCCGATTGCAGCCCGTGCCGTCGCGCCATCTGACCGGTGTCCAGCAGTTCATCGCCGACTGGAACCTTGGCGACGCCATCTCACCCGAGGACGCGTGGCGGCCCTGGGGCCGCCGCGAGCGTCTCAAGCAGGATCTGGTTCGCCTGACGGAACCGCCACCGGAACCCCCGGCGCACCTGCTGCCGTAACCTCCAGATCGACCACCAGCGGCAGGTGGTCGGAGGCCACCCGGGCCCGGGCGTCGTAGGGCGACCTCACCGCGAGGGTTTCCAGGCCCTTGGTCAGGAAGACGTGGTCGATGCGCATGAACGGGAAGCTGGAGGGGAAGGTCGCCGTCGCCGGCCGCAGCCACGTCCCGCTGGGCGTCTGGGCGTCGCGCAGGGCGGCGCGCAGCATGCGGTAGGTGGCCGAGTAGGGCGAGGCGTTGAAGTCGCCCAGCAGCACGCCCGGCGCGGTCCAGGCGTCAGACGTCATCCAGGCTTCGCCCAGCAGGGCGGCGGCCTGACGCTTCTGTTCCTGTGGGATCAGGCCCAGATGGGTGTTGATGATCTGGACGGGCGTGTCCCCGACCATGACCTCGACCCACAGCGCGCCGCGCGGCTCCAGCCCCGGCACCCGCCGATACAGCGGCAGGCCCTGCGCCTTGATCCGGCGCTCGGGCAGGGCGGTCAGGATGGCGTCGCCATACAGTTCCTCTTCCACGGCCATGGCCGGATGGAAGTGGAACTTCATCTTCAGCAGTTCGGCCAGGCGGTGGGCCTGATCAACCGTCTTGGTGCGCCGGCGCAGGACGTCCAGTTCCTGCAGCGCCACCACATCGGGATTTTCGGCGGCGATGACTTCGGCGATGCGCTCGACGTCGAGCGCACGGTCCGTGCCCACGCAGCGGTGGACATTGTAGGTCATCAGGCGAAGCTTCATCCGTCGAAGAGATCGCCTGAGACCGCCGGAGGTTCCCTCGTCGACGTCTCATTCGTGCCGGGCTCGACCCGGCTGAGCATGAACAGGCAGCTTTCCGCCCGCCAGTTTTCGAGCGGGCTGGCCGGATCGATCGGTCGTGCGGGGCCTGAACCGGCAAAGGCCGCGCAGGCGTCGACCCGCACGTTCAGGTCGTCGGTCAGGGCCAGGAAGTCGACCAGGGTGCACAGGTGGATATTGGGCGTCGACCACCAGGGCATCGGCAGGGCCTTGGTCTCCGGCATCCGGCCCTGGCTCAGCAGCGACCAGCGCACCCGCCAGTGGCCGAAATTGGGGAACGAGACGATGGCCCGGTCGGCGATGCGCAACAGCTCGGCCAGCACGTGGCGCGGCTGGCGCGTCGCCTGCAGGGTCTGGGACAGGATGGCGTAGTCGAAGGTCTTGTCGGGGAAATGGTCCAGGTCCTGGTCGGCGTCGCCCTGCACCACCGACAGGCCCCGCGCCATGCAGGCGGCCACGCCGCTGGCGCTGATCTCCAGGCCCCGGCCGTCGACCTGCTTTTCGTGGGCCAAGAGGTCGAGCAGCGCGCCCTCCTCGCAGCCGACATCGAGCACGCGCGAGCCGGGCCGGACGAGGCGGAGGATTTCGCGGAAGTCTTCGCGGGTGGTGGTCATGCTCACGCCAGCCCCCGCTCACGTTCCACCGAGCCCAGGAACCCCGTCAACGCCGCGTCCATCACCGGCTCGTCCAGCAGGAAGGCGTCATGGCCCTTGTCGCTCTCGATCTCGACGAAGGCCACGCGGCAGCCGGCGGCCGTCAGGGCGCGGACGATGTGGCGGTTCTCGGTGGTGGGATACAGCCAGTCGCTGGTGAAGCTCAGCACACAGAACCGCATGTGCCGGGCCCGGGTAAAGGCGCTGGCCAGCACGCCGCCATGGCTGGCGGCGATGTCGAAATAGTCCATGGCCCGGGTGATGTAGAGATAGCTGTTGGCGTCGAAGCGGTCGACGAAGCTGGCCCCCTGGTGGCGCAGATAGCTCTCCACCTGGAAGTCAGCGTCGAAACCCCAGGACAGGCCGTCGCGCTGCAGTTCGCGGCCGAACTTCCGCTGCAGGGCCGGCTCGGACAGATAGGTGATGTGGGCGGCCATCCGCGCCACGGCCAGGCCCTTTTCGGGTCGTGTTCCGTGGTCGGCATAGGCGCCGCCGCGCCAGTCGGGGTCGGCCATGATCGCCTGGCGACCCACCTCGTGGAAGGCGATGTTCTGGGCCGAATGGCGCGAGGCCGAGGCGATGATCACCGCGCTGGCCAGCCGCTCGGGATAGTCGACCGCCCATTGCTGCACCTGCATGCCGCCCATCGAGCCGCCGACCACGGCGAACAGGGTCTCGACCCCCAGCGCCTTGACCAGCATCGCCTGGGCCCGGACCATGTCGGCGATGGTGATCACCGGGAAGGACAGGCCCCACGGCTTGCCCGTCGAGGCGTTGATCGAGGCGGGCCCCGTCGATCCCATGCAGCCGCCGACCACATTGGTGCAGATGATGAAATGCCGGGTCGGATCCAGCGGCTTGCCCGGACCCACCAGCCGCAGCCACCAGCCCGGCTTGCCGGTCGCGGGATGCGGCGAGGCCACATGCTGGTCGCCGGTCAGGGCGTGACAGATCAGGACGGCGTTGGAGCGGTCGGCGTTGAGGACGCCATAGGTCTGGTAGGCGACCTCCAGCCCCTCGATGACGCCACCCGAATCGAGGCGCAGGGGCGCGCTGGTCGGGAACCGCCAGGTTCCGCCATCGGACAGCGTGGAGGGGGCCAGATCCAGGTCAGCCATGACCGCCTTGGACCGCTTGACGAAGAAGGTGTCAACCGCCCGCTTCCGGCGGGCCCCGGCTGAGGCTATGGAGGGCGCATGGACCGTCTGATCCTCATGCGCCACGGCCAGGCCGAACGGCAGGCCGCGACCGGCGGCGACTTCGAGCGTGGCTTGACCCCGAAAGGGCGCGAGGACGCGACTCTGATGGGTCAGCTGCTGGCCCGCAGCGGCGCGACGCCCGATCTGGTGCTGGTCTCCAGCGCCCGCCGGACCCGCGATACCTTCGCCGCCGTCTCGGCCGCCTTTCCCAAGGCCCGGGTCGAGTTCCGCCGCGACCTCTATCACGCCGAGCCCGAAGAGGTGGTCACGGCGCTGGAGGACGAAGGCGAGGCGGCCAGTCTGGTCATGGTCATCGGCCACAATCCCGGCCTGCACGAGCTGGCCCTGCGCCTGATCCTGCAGGGCGGAGCGGAGCCTGTTGCGCTCAACAAGGTCCGCGGTCGCTTCCCCACCGCCACCACGGCGGTGTTCGCCTTCGGCTCGGGTGGTCCGCCCGTGCTGGAGCATCTCTTCTACGCGTCCGAACATGGCGGAACAGGCGGCGAATGACCCTGATCTACAAGATCCTCTCCCGCGCCGAGTGGGAGGCCGCCCAGGCCGCCGGTCAGCTGGACGGCTCGGCCGTTGATCTGGCCGACGGCTTCATCCACCTGTCGGGCGCCGACCAGGCCCAGGAAACGGCGGCGAAGTATTTCGTCGGCCAGTCTGACCTGGTCCTGCTGGGCGTCGAGGCCGAATCGCTGGGCGAGGCCCTGAAGTGGGAGGCCTCGCGCGGCGGGGCCCTCTTTCCGCACCTCTACCGCCCCCTGCTGGCCGGTGAAGTCGCCACGCAGCAAGCGCTGGCGCTGGATGGCGACGGCGTGCCGCAACTGGGCGTTCTGTCCGCATGAGCCTGCACGATCTCGCCGCCCGCGCGCTGCACGCCTTCGACCCCGAAGACGCCCATGGCCTGGCCATCCGGGGCCTGAAGGCCGGCCTTGGCCCGCGTGACAGCGCGCCTGACGATCCGCTGCTGTCGATCTCCCTGGCCGGCATGCACCTGAGCAGCTGCGTGGGCCTGGCCGCCGGTTTCGACAAGAACGCCGAGGTTCCCGACGCCATGCTGGCCGCCGGCTTCGGCTTCGTCGAGGCGGGCACGGTCACGCCTCTGCCCCAGGCCGGCAATCCGCGTCCGCGCCTGTTTCGTCTCACCGAGGACCAGGCGGTGATCAACCGCATGGGCTTCAACAATGAGGGCCTGGAGGTCTTCGCCGAGCGCCTCGCCAAGCGCGCCGGCCGGCACGGTTTCGTGGGCGCCAATATCGGGGCCAACAAGGACGCAACCGACCGGATCGAGGACTATGTCACCGGCCTGACCCGGCTGTGGGGGCTGTCGGATTACTTCACCGCCAACATCTCCTCGCCCAACACGCCGGGCCTGCGCGCCCTGCAGACCAAGGCGGCGCTGGAAGAGTTGCTGGGCCGCCTGGCGCAAACCCGGGCCATGCTGAAGGCGGGCTCGACCAGCGACTATCCGATCTTCCTCAAGGTCGCCCCCGACCTGGAGGACGGCGAGATCGAGGCCATTGTCGAGACCGTCGTGGCCAATGGCCTGGACGGCATCATCGTCAGCAACACCACGATCGCCCGCCCCGCCACGCTGAAGTCGGCGGGCAAGGCCGAGACCGGCGGCCTGTCGGGCGCGCCGCTGCTGGAGCCCTCCACGGCGGTGCTGAAGCGCTTCCACGTCGCCGCCGCGGGCCGAACGGCCCTGATCGGGGCCGGCGGCGTCGCGGATGGAGCCGGGGCCTATGCCAAGATCCGGGCCGGCGCCCGGGCCGTGCAGCTGTACTCCGCCCTCGTCTATGGCGGCCCCGGCCTGGTGGTCCGCATCAAGCGCGATCTGGCCAGACGCCTGCGCGCCGATGGCTTCGCCACCGTCGAGGACGCGGTCGGCGCCGCATGACGACCGACAGGGGACTGCAGCTGCTCCGACAATTCGGTCCCGTGGTGGCGCTGGTCGGGCTCTTCGTCTGGGCGCTGGCCAGCGGTCTGGCCGGGCATATCTCGCTGGAGGACCTCCGGATCCAGGCCCAGGCCCTGCAGGCCTTTGTGCGTGAACATCCGGTGTTGAGCATCGCGGCCTATATCGGCGTCTATGTCGCCACCGTTTCGATTTCGCTGCCCGGCGCGCTGATCCTGTCGCTGTCGGGGGGCTTTCTGTTTGGCCCGGTGCTGGGCGGAGCGGTCGCCGTCACCGGGGCCACCGGCGGCTCGACGGTGGTGTTCCTGGTCTCCCGGACGGCCTTCGCCGACTTCCTGCGGCGCTGGAAAAACCCCCTGCTGTTGAAGATCGAGGACGGCTTTCGCGACAACGCCTTTTCCTACCTGCTGACCCTGCGGCTGATCCCCGCCTTCCCGCTGCTGCTGGTCAATGTGGCCGCCGGCCTGATGGGCGTGCCGCTGCGCACCTTTCTGGTCGCCTCGTTCCTGGGGATGGTCCCCAGCTCCTTCGTCTATGCCGGGATCGGGGCCGGACTGGGCCATGTGTTCGCTGAAGGCCACCCCGTGGCGCTGCACACCCTGCTGTCGCCGAGGATCTATCTGCCCATCATCGGCATGGGCGTGCTGGCGTTTCTGCCGCCGCTGTGGCGCCATTGGCGCCGCGGGCGCGTTGCTCCCGCGCCCCACGTGAAGTAACTCAGGTTCATGACCGAGACGGTCTCGCCGCCGGATAACCCGACCCCGCCCGCCGCGCGACGCTTTCCGTGGCCGCGCGGCCTGTCGGCGCGCCTGCTGCTGTTCACCGCCTTCGTCGTCACCCTGGCCGGCCTGATGATCCTGCCGCCCACCCTGGCGGCCTATGAAGAGCAGTGGCTGCTGGACCGCGTGCGGGCCGGCGAACTGGCCTCGACCATCGCCGAGAACGATCCCGAGCTGCGGGTCAGCGATTCGGTCGCCGGCCAGCTGTTCGACCAGGCCGGCGCCGTGACGGTGGCCGTGCAGGTCGACGGCGCCCGGCGGCTGGTGCTGCCGCCCAAGGTTCCGATGCAGACCCCCTATCTGGTCGACCTGCGCAGTCAGAACCCCGGCTCCTGGCTGGCCGCGCCGTTCTTCACCCTGACCAGCCCGCCCGGCAGCATGGTGCGGGTGATGGCCGAGCCCCGGTTCCGCAAGGCCGAATTTGTCGAGGTGGTGCTGCCCGACGCCCCGCTGAAGGCCCAGCTGGTCGCCTATTTCTGGCGTCTGGCGGCGATCACGGTGTTCGTCGCCGGTCTGGCCGGCTTCTTCGTCTATCTGTTCCTCAACACCTTCCTGGTGCGCCCCATGCAGCGGATCACCCGCGCCATGGAGCAGTTCCGCGCCGATCCCAATGACCCGGAAGCCCGCATCCTGGTCTCCAAGCGCCGCGACGAGATCGGCCGCGCCGAGCTGGAACTGGACCGCATGCAGACCGACCTGCTGACAGCGCTGGCGTCCAAGGCCCGGCTGGCGGCCTTGGGCGAGGCGGTGGCCAAGATCAATCACGACCTGCGCAACATGCTGACCAGCGCCCAGATGGCGTCGGACCGCCTGGCCGCCCTGGGCGACCCCAAGGTGGCCCAGGCCCTGCCGCGTCTGGAACGGGCCTTGGACCGCGCCATCACCCTGGCCACCGACGTGATGACCTATGGCAAGTCCAAGGAGCCCGCGCCGGTGGCGCGGCCCACGCCCCTGCGCGCCGCCCTCGACAGCGCCGCCGAGGACTCCGGCCTGGCGCCCGGCGGCGTCGCCCTGGAAACCGTCATCGACCCGCGCGAGCAGGTTCTGGCCGATCCCGACCAACTGCATCGCATCCTGACCAACCTGCTGCGCAACGCCCGCGAAGCCATCGAGGGCGCGCCCGATCGCGGCCGCAAGGGCCGGGTGTTCGTCGAGCTGCATCGCGGCGAGGGCCTGTCCATCCTGCGCCTCTCCGACGACGGCCCCGGCGTGCCGCAACGCGCGCAGGCCAACCTGTTCCAGCCCTTCGTCGGCTCGGTGCGGCGCGGCGGCACCGGCCTTGGCCTGGCCATCGCCCGCGAGCTGGCCCAGGGCCACGGGGGCGACCTTGTGCTGGTCGAGACGGGGCCTGGGGGCTCGGTGTTCGATCTCAGCCTAGCGGGGGTTCCGGAGCCGCTGGCGGAGGCGGCTGTGGTGGCCCCGGCGCCGGGCGATGGGGCGGAGGGTTAGGTTTTTCCGCTGGGGCGCTGGGGGCGGACAGGCTGAAGGTCCGCTATGGGTGGATTGCGTAAGTTAGGCTCAGCAGCGCCCCCTCCGTCACGTCGCCTATCGGCGCCGCGCCACCTCCCCCGTACGCTTCGCTACGGGGCAGGAGAAGAACAGCTTCAACCTCCTGCCCCGTGGAACGGGGGAGGTGGCGCGATGCGAATACGCATCGTGACGGAGGGGGCGTCCGGTGTCGGCCGTCTTTCCGGGAAAACTGAAGGTCCGCAACGTGTGCGAAAGCACGCCCCAGCTTCCCGCCCGAAAGCCGACGCCTCGCGTCGCACCAAGTCTTACAGCTCTTGGAGGCTGAAACCTTTCCAGACCAGCGATCGTCTCGCCGTGAGATTTAAGGATGGCTCCCTTCGGCGCGAAGGGGGGCGGGGCGCCAGTCCAATAAATCACCGTCATTCCCGCCCTTGTGGCGGGAACCCCTCGCTCCGCCGCAGGTGCGGGAGGGGCGAAGTGCGCGCGCACTTCGCTGGCGCTTCACGTGTCAGCTGAAACAGGGGTTCCCGCCACAAGGGCGGGAATGACGGGAGGTATGGGGATTGGCGCCGCTGTATCCCCGTAGTTTCCGAAGCCGAGTTCAACGAAATAAACCACTTGTAAAATAGTTGATCGCGCCAATCAGACGCGCCGAAACCGCCTGCATAATTGATCTCACCTGACAGCACGGGAAGGGCGCACGTACGGCGACCGTTGCGGCTGTCAGGGGTGGTCGAGCGGGCAGCGCTCTTCGGGGGTCTTCAGTGACCGCCTTGGCGACAGATCTGGACGGGTTCCCTGAAACATCGGGACGAAAACCCAGGCGGCGAAGGTTCGAGGCGCGCAACAGGCATGGGCTGAAATCGCCCATGCGGTCTGGACGGGGTCGCTATCCCCTCCACCCGTCGGGGGCCTAACGTCGGAAGCGGGTTAAAACCCCGCGCCCCGAGGGCTCACCGGATAACGGCTGCGCGGAGCGTTCGTCTTCGTCGAAACGGTACTTCTACAAACCCCTCATCCGGGCGAGGCCCGGACGCTCCGCGACCCTTCCCACACCTTCAGCGGCCCTCCGCGTGAAGCGGCGGAGCCGTGTCGGTCGCCCTTACAGCCCCCGGGCCACGCCCTCGCGACGCGGATCGGCGCCGCCCTCCAGCACACCACCGGGCCGCACGATCACGCCATGCAAACCCGAGGTCTCGTTCTGGCCCGTCTTGACCGTCACGCCCCGTGCATTGAGCGCCGCCACCATCTCGGGGCCGAACAGCTCGGCCTCGCCCGAGAAGTTTTCGCCGCGCGCGACGATATTGGGCAGGGCGATGGCCTCCTGCATCGACAGGCCCCAGTAGAACAGTCCCACCATGGCCTTGAGATTATAGGACAGGATGGCGTTGCCGCCCGGCGAGCCCACGGCGGCCAGGAACTTGCCCTTGTCGTCCAGCACGATCAGCGGCGCCATCGACGAGCGCGGGCGCTTGCCCGCCGCCACGGCGTTGGCCGCCGGCGCGCCGTCCTTCTCGACCGGCGAGAACGAGAAATCGGTCAGCTGGTTGTTGAGGAAGAAGCCGCCGACCATCCGGCCCGAGCCGAAAATGCTCTCGACCGTGGTGGTCATCGACACCACATTGCCGGCCGGGTCCATGACCACGAAATGGGTGGTGCCGGCCGGCTCCTGGGTGGCGTCGGCGCCGACGACCGGCGCGCCCTTGGGCTGGCCAAATTTCGGCGCGGCGCCCGCCACGTCACTGATCAGCTTGGCGCGCTGGGCGACATAGGCCGGGTCCAGCAGGCCCTCGACGGGCACCTTCACGAAGGACGGATCGCCCACATAGCGGTCGCGGTCGGCGTACATGACCCGCTCGGCCTGCGCCAGCAGGGCCCAGGCGGCCGGGTCCTTGGGGCCCAGCTTGCCGATATCGGTATGCTCCAGCATCATCAGGGCCTGCAGCACCGCAAGGCCGCTCGACGAGGGGTTGGGGACGCAGACCGTATAGACCTTCCACGGCCGGCACAGGGCGGGCGCCGAGCGCGGGCGGTAGGTCTTGATGTCCGACAGGGTCATGCCGCCGGGCAGGGCGCCCTCGTGCAGCTTGTCGACGATGGCCTGGGCGATGGGGCCTTCATAGAGGGCGCTGGGGCCCTCGGCCGCCAGGCGCCGCAGGGTGGCCGCATAGGCCGGGTTCTTGAGGGTGTCGCCGGCCTGGTAGCGCTGACCGTCGGGCTTGGTGAAATAGGCCTTCACGTCCGGCATGGTGTTCTGCGGCACGCGCGGGCTGTTGACCATGCCGGCCATGCGCGGGCTTACGGCGAAGCCGTCGGTGGCCAGGGTCTCGGCGTCCTTGAACAGGGTGCTCCACTTGGCGGTCCCGTGTTCCTTCTGGGCCTGGGCCAGCATGGCCACCGCGCCGGGCACGCCGGTCGAGCGGCCCGACAGCAGGGCGGTCACGAAGGGCAGGGGCTTGCCGTCGGGGCCCATGAACATGTCGGGGCCGGCGCCGCTGGGGGCCTTTTCGCGGCCGTCATAGGCCGTCACCTTGCCCGTTTTGGCGTCGTAGTAGTTCAGGAAGGCGCCGCCGCCGATGCCCGAGCTCTGCGGCTCGACCAGGCTCAGAACCGCCTGGATCGCCACGGCCGCGTCGACCGCGCTGCCGCCGTCGCGCAGCACCCGCAGGCCCGCCTCGGTCGCCAGCGGATTGGCGGCGGCGACGAAGCCGCGCGGCGGGGTGGCGGCCGGCGAGGTCGAGGCGACGGACGCCTGGGCCGCAGATGGCATCGATCCGCCGGGCATCTGGGCGCAGGCGGAAAGGGCGAGCAGGGAGACGAGAACGAAGCGACGCATGCGGACAGGTTCCGTGAGGAAGAACGGCGGCGGCGGAGCCGCTGCCGGCAAGGTGTCCATGGACAACAAAGCATCGCGCCTGTCACGTCCCGGCGGCGCTTCGACCCCGTGAAAACCCATTCCGGACGCTGGCCGCGCGCAGGGCGCCCATCGGCGCGGCGACGCCGGGCGAAAACTTTTCACGATAAGGACCAAACGCCGCTTGCGCCCCGCAATGGGACGGGCTATTTCCCCCGCCTCGCCGAAAGGCAATGCGCGCCCGTAGCTCAGCTGGATAGAGCATCAGACTACGAATCTGAGGGTCGGACGTTCGAATCGTTCCGGGCGCGCCATTTTCTTCCCATTGAGATCGTTACGACTTTTCGGATCTGCCTTCGGGCGGGGTTGAGAATTTCGCGCCGGTTTCCAGGGACGGTTGCCGCTCACATTTCCGAGCTGCTCGCGGCGGCCTTTGGCGCCGCCTGTTTCGCCAGCCGCTTTACGACGTCATCCACGCGGTTCTGTCCGGCGTCGGCCCGCTTTCAGGGCGGCGCCCTGTGCCAGCTCGAAGCCATCGACGCTCAGGGGCCAAGGCCGTGGGGTGGGCGATGACTGTCCGCGTCTCCATGAGCCGCCGGGAAGGGGGGCGTGGTGGCAGGCCCATTGGCTCACCCCGATCCAAGGCGGCAGCCGCAGGCCTTGAGCGCCGGCCGTTGAGATACGCGCGGCGTTCGCATCCAAAGCCGTCCGGGCATAGCCGCCGACCGTCGCCGGAGCGCTCTTCGGTGATCCAAAAGAGCCGACCCTGCGGGCGGCCAGCCTCTTCAAAGCCCGCCGTGCCTGGCCTTCCACCTGTAGCAGATCAGTGCGCTTAACCGGCGCTGGCGGCTCAGGTCCCCCGGCCTTGATGCTGCGTCCTGACCGTCTGGCTGAAAGCAAAAAGCGAGGCCTGGAAAAGGTTCGGCGTTTGACCATTCCCTATTCCTGTGATTTATCATCTTAATGACCGGTGCAGCCGGCATCTAGTGAGATCGCTCGTTCGGAAATGAAGCGATCAATTGCCCATTTGGGAGGGAAGTATGATCCGTACGGGACCTGGAGCCCGCGTTCGCGCGCTTGGCTTTAAACTGATGATTGGCGCCAGTGCGAGCGCTCTGGGCTTTGTCGCTTTGGGCGGGGCTGCGGCCGCGCAGTCAGCACCCAATGCTGATGTTGTCGATGAAATCGTCGTGACGGGTCTGCGCGCCAGCCTGACGCGCGCCATTGACGTCAAGCGCAAGGCCGCCGTGATCGTCGACTCCATCGCCTCCGAAGATCTGGGCAAGTTCCCGGACAGCAACGTCGCCGAATCCCTCCAGCGGATCACGGGCGTCTCCATCGACCGCAGCGGCGGCGAGGGCCGGTTCGTCACGGTCCGCGGCTTTGGTCCGTCTTTCAACAACGTGCTGGTCAATGGTCGTACCCTGGCCACCGAAAATGCCGGCCGCCAGTTCAGCTTCGACCTTCTGGCCGCCGAGCTGATCTCCGGCGCTGATGTCTACAAGTCCAACAACGCCACCCTGCAGGAAGGCGGCATCGGCTCGACCATCAACGTCAAGACCGCCCGCCCGTTCGACATCCGTGGCAGCAAGGCGATCCTCAGCGCCAAGGCGAATTATGAGGACCTGTCGGAAGAGGCCTCGCCGGACGTGTTCGGCCTGTTCTCGACGCGCCTGGCCGATGACCGAATCGGCGTTCTGGCCTCGGTGTCCTATCAACAGCGCAAGGCGCGCGTCGATACGGCCGCCACTAACGGCTATTATCGGACCACGGTGGGTGCAGGGGCCAGCGCCCTGACCAACGTGCTGTTTCCCCAGAACTACGACCAGATCTCCGACCTGCAGGATCGCGAGCGCCTGGGCGTGACCGGTACCGTGCAGTTTCGGGCCAGCGAAGAGCTGACCCTGTCGGTCGACGCGCTGTACAACAAGTTCACCGTAGACTCGAATGCAAACAGTGTCGGCCACTTCTTCTCGCCGGGCGATGTCAGCGGCGTGACGATCGACGGCAATCGTACCGTCACGGCCTTCTCGCAGAACGCCAACGGTCATACCGACTACATCAACCGCACCTTCAACCGGCCGACCGAACTGCGTGCCTTCGGCGCCAATGCCGACTGGAACCCGACCGACAAGATCAACATCAAGCTGGACACCGCCTATTCCAAGGCGGAGTCGAACAACGGCGGCAATGAGATCTTCGCGGTGATCGGCTTCAACAACGCCGTGAACTTCAACAATACCGGCACGGGCCTGCCTGGCGTTACCGCCGCTCGCGGCTTCACCGATCCGTCGGTCGGACGCGCCCACTTTACCACCCGCGAGGGCGTTGATACCGCCGAGACGGTCTATGAGACCCGCCTGGATGCGGTGTTCAGCACCGACTATGAGGTCTTCACCAAGCTGCGCTTCGGCGGCATCTATACCGACCGCACCAAGGAAAACGCCCTGGTCCGCTCCGACAACGACGTCGGTTGCGCCTATTGCGGCTATGGCATTCCCGTCCCCGCCGGCATGCTGAAGGCCTTCGATCCGGGCTCTTTCCTGAGCGGCGAGTCGGGCGCCTTCCCGCGCCAGTGGTTGGCCTTCAATTCCGAGGACTATTTCCGGTTCCTGGAAACGGCCGCCGCTGGCAACGCCCAGGATGTCGCCGCCGGTCGCCCGGCCGGCGCCACCGCAGCGTTTGTCCGCTCCAAGAACGGCTATGCCGCTGTTCGTCAGCCCTCGTCCTACTCGGTCAGCGAGAAGATCAGCGGCGGCTATGTGCAGGGCGACTTCGAGGCCACCATCGGCGGCCTGCCCTGGAGCGCGACGGTCGGCATGCGCTATGTCCGTACCGAACTGGTCTCCAACGGGACCCAGCAGACCCTGCTGGACCTGTTGCCGATCGTCGGCGACAGCACCGCCTATACGGCCGCCTTCGCCGCCACTTCGGCGTCGGTGTCCAGGAGCACGGTCTATGACAACTTCCTGCCCAGCCTGAACGTCAAGGTCGACATCACTCCGGACCTGGTAGGCCGCTTTGCCGCCACCCAGACCGTCTCGCGCGCCAATCTGACCGATGTGGCCCCCCGGATCACCTTCACCAGCCTGCGCCCGGGCAACCTGGCGGCCAGCGGAGGCAATCCGGAACTGAAGCCCTTCAAGTCGACCAATTTCGACACCTCGGTCGAATGGTACTATCAGGACACCGGCTATCTGACGGTCGGCGCCTTCTACAAGCAGATCGACGACTTTATCCTGACCTCGGTGGCGCCCGAGACCTTCACCGTAGCCAATGCAGCGGGCAATTTCCCCGGCGGCCTGGCGACGTTCAATGTCCAGCGCCCACGCAACGCCCAGAGCGCCGACGTCTATGGTATCGAGGTGGGCTTCCAGCACACCTTCGACTATCTGCCCGCCCCGTTCGACGGCCTGGGCGTCACGGCCAATGCCACCTTCGTGGACAGCAAGGCCAATCTTGCCGCCACGGCGCGGACCTTCGCGCTTGAAGGTCTGGGCGACAGCCAGAACCTGGTCGGCTTCTATGCCAAGGGTCCGATCGAGGTCCGGGTCGCCTACAACCACCGTGACGGCTTCGTCAGCACGGCGGCCAACGGCACCGGCGGCGATCCGATCTTCACCAAGGGCCAGGGCCAAGTTGATTTCCAGGCTCGCTATGCGGTGTCGTCGAACTTCTCGGTGTTCGTGGAGGGGACCAACCTCAACGACGCCAAGACCGAGACGGTCGGCAAGTACGACAACCAGTTCCTGAGCCTGGTGGACACCGGACCGCGCTACGCGGTCGGCCTCCGCGCCCAGTTCTAGCAGACCGGCCGGGAGCGGCTCGCCGCTCCCGGCCGCCCTCTAGCGCGTGCTTGTCGGCGCGCGTTCCTCACCTACCCTGCGCTGGGGCGGGCCTTCGCGGGCCCGCCCCTTTTTTCGTCAGGATCAGTCGCGCCGCGACAGATGCAGAATGAAGCCGGTCTGGGGATGCAGGCGGGGGAGTTGCAGGCCAACGGCCATCAAGGTGCGACCATCAAGCTCCACGCCTTCGACAAGCGCCTGGGTCAGGGCCGAGCTCGCGGGCGGCGCGGATGGCCACACCAGCTTGACCGCGTAGCGCGCCTCGGCGTCCAGGCTCGCCAGGCGCAGCCGTCCGGCGAAATAGGCGTCCTGTTCTCGGATCAGCGTGTAGGCGAACACCGCTTCTGAGCCGTCCTGGGCAACGATGCCGAACGCAGTCTCGTTGGCGGGCCGGTCGAGCCGGTGAAGGTCGCCGGAATGGATCAGGCCTCTCAGCTGCTTGTAGAGCGCCACGCCCTGGGCCAACTCGGTGCGCTCGCCAGGCGTCAGCGCCAGCAGGTTCGCCTCGATGCCGAAATGACCGAACAACGCGGTCGAGACCCGCGTCGCCATCGACACGCGGCGACCGGTGATGTGGCAGTCGGTCGGCCCGACATGTGCGCCCATCAGTTCGGCGGGAATGAACAGCGACGCCCCCTTCTGGATCGACAGGCGGTCCAGCGCGTCATTGCTGTCGGAGGTCCAGATCCGGTCGGTGCGCTCCAGGATCCCGAAGTCGGCGCGCCCACCGCCCGAGGCGCAGCTTTCGATCTCGACCTTCGGATGGGCGGCGCGCAGACGGTCGAGCACGGCGTAGAGGCCCGCGACGTGGGCATGCGCCCCGGCGCTGCCGTCGGCCCCGCCGGGATGGCTTACGTCGCGGTTCATGTCCCATTTCAGATAGGCGATCGGGTGCTCGGTCAGCAGCGCATCGATCCGCCCGTAGAGATAGTCGCGCACCTCGGGTCGTCCGAAATCCAGCACCAGCTGGTTGCGGAACGACAGCTGCGGCGCGGGCGCACAGCCCAGAACCCATTCGGGATGGGCGCGATAGAGATCGCTGTCGGGATTGACCATTTCCGGTTCGACCCACAGGCCAAACTCCATGCCGGCGGCCAAGACGCGGTCGACCAGGGGCTTGAGGCCCTGCGGATAGACGCTCTCGTCGACGAACCAGTCGCCCAGGCCGGCGGTGTCGTCGCGGCGGCCCTTGAACCATCCGTCGTCCAGCACGAAGCGCTCGGCGCCGATCGCGGCGGCCGACTCGACCAGCTGGAGCAGCCGCTCCTGGTCATGGTCGAAATAGACGGCCTCCCAAGTATTGTAGTGCACCGGGCGCGGCTTGGCCCGCAGGCGCTGATGCTGGGGCCGGGCGCGCACCCAGGCGTGATAGGCCTGCGACATGCCACTGAGCCCGGCGTCGGAATAGGCGGCATAGAGCGCGGGGCTGACATAGTCGGCTCCGGGGCCCAGGCGGATCTCGCCCGGCATGAACAGCTCGCCCATCTGCACATAGGCGCGGGCGTCCGACAGGGTCTCGGCGACGATGCGATGATTGCCGCTGGCGCCAAGGTGGAAGCCATAGACCTCGCCCACGGCTTCGCCGCAGGGGGCGCATTCGACGATCAGGCCGGGGAAGGCATCATGGGAGCTGCGGCCGCGGCGGTTCTCGCGCACCGTGGACCCTTGCCCCAGTGGGGTGCGGCGCATTTGGAACTCGCCCGACCACCGGCCATCCAGATTGATCAGATGGCTTGCCGACGGCGGCAGGGGCAGGGTCGGCGCGGCGCAGGCGTCGATCGTCAGGGCGGCGTCACCCTCGTTGACGATCCGGGTCGATGCAACCAGCACGTCCTGGTCGGGACGCAGTTCCAGGCGGTGCGTCAGGACGATGGCGTTGTGGTCGTCGCGCGACACGATCTCGACCGCGGACGGGTTGATCCAGTCGATGCGATCAAGGCGGGTGAAGGTGGCCCAGGCCTGGCCTTCGCGATGCGCCAGCAGACCCGGCGCGCCCGGAAACCCCTGCCCCAGCAGGGGCGTCAGGGCCAGGGGCGCGGCGACGGCCGGCGAACAGGGCGCCGCAGCGCGCGAAGCCATCAGCACCAGCGACATCGGATCCAGACCGGCCGCAAGCCTCGCGCCCCAGTGCAGGACGATCGGCGCATCACCTCGGCAATCGACGATCAGGGTTGTCGTCTTGCCATCGAGTCGAACGAAGGGCGGGGAGCTGGACATCGGCAAACCCTGGAAAACGTGAAACGAAGGCGCGTCTTGGGAAAGGTCTGAGTTGACGCTTTCATTTTGTAGGATAAATGAGATGCAAGAGAAAGACGTCTGTGAAACCGGTCGTTACAAAGTGCGGATAGGTTTTGGCGTCCCTCGTGACGCCTAGGCCGTGGTGACGATCGATGTCGCGAAAAGCGACGCGTCGGGAGTGAGACATGCTGGGCGTTTGCTACTATCCGGAACAATGGCCGACCAGCCTTTGGCGCGAAGATGCGCGCAAGATGAAGGCGCTGGGCCTGACCTATGTCCGGATCGGCGAGTTCGCCTGGTCGCGCTTTGAGCCGGAGCCCGGCGTCTACGACTTTGCCTGGTTCGACGAGATCGTTGCGATCCTGACGGAGGCCGGGCTCAAGGTCGTCATCGGCACCCCGACCGCCACGCCGCCCAAGTGGCTGATCGACCGGCACCCCGACATCCTGCCCGTCGATCCCGTGACCGGCCGCGTGCGGGGCTTCGGATCGCGCCGCCACTACGACTTTTCGAGCGAGACCTATCTGCGCGAGTGCGAACGGATCGTTCTGGCCCTGGCCGAGCGCTATGGCCAACACCCCGGCGTCGCGGGCTGGCAGACTGACAACGAACTGAGCTGTCATGACACGACCCTGAGCGCCTCCCCGGCCGCCAAGGCGGCGTTCCAGGCCTGGTGCGCCGATCACTATGCCGACGTCGATGCGCTGAACACGGCATGGGGCAATGTCTTCTGGTCGATGGAGTATCGCAGCTTCGACGAAATCGAACTGCCGGTCGGGGCCGTCACCGAGACCAGCCCGGCCCATCGCCTGGCCTATCGCCGCTTCTCGTCGGATCAGGTGGTGCGTTTCCACGACGCCCAGGTGAAGATCCTTCGCGCCCATTCTCCCGGCCGTTTCGTCACCCACAACTTCATCCCGATGAACGAGACCGGCGTCGACAACCACGCCGTCGCCGCCGATCTCGACTTTGCCAGCTACGACAATTACCCGCTGGGCCGCACCGACCTGCTGATGGCGCAGGAGTCGGCCGAGACCTTCGCGCCCTACATGCGGACCGGCCATCCGGATTTCGGCACCTTCTTCTTCGACCAGACCCGGGGGCTGGCCCCCGGCGCCTTCTGGATCATGGAGCAGCAGCCCGGGCCGGTGAACTGGGCCAACCACAATCCCCGCCCCGCGCCGGGCATGGTGCGCCTGTGGACGTTGGAGGCCTTCGCCCACGGCGCCGGAGTGGTCAGCTATTTCCGCTGGCGGCAGGCCCCCTTCGCCCAGGAGCAGATGCACGCGGGCCTGCTGCGCCCCGACAGCAGCCAGGCTGCGGCCTGGCCGGAAGTCGAGGCGGTTGGGCGCGACCTTGCGATCCTGGATCTCGGCCAGCATGCCACCGCGACCGCCAAGGTGGCGCTGATGGTCGACGTTCAAGCTCAGTGGCTGGGAGAGATCGAGCGTCAAGCGCTCAGCTACGACTACACCCAGATCCTGCTGGATCACTATCGCGCCCTTCGGGCCTTGGGCGTGGACGTCGATTTCGTGGCGCCGGACGGCGACGTCTCGGCCTATGCCCTGGTGGTTATCCCGTCCCTGGCGATGCCGACCGCCGAGACGATCGCGCGCCTGAAAGCCAGTTCGGCGATCGTGATGTTCGGGCCCCGCTCGGGCGCCAAGACCGACGACCTAACCATCCCCGACGGCCTGCCGCCCGGCCCGCTGCGCGATCTGCTGCCGATCCGGGTGCTGTCGGTCGAGACCCTGCGGCCCGACTGCCCCGCCGAGCTGGTCTGGAACGACGGGCGCTATCCCAGCACCATCTGGCGCGAGGAACTCGAACTGACCGGCGAGGCCGAGGTGCTGGCGCGTCACGACGACGGCGGCCCTGCCATCGTCCGCGCGGGCAAGGCGATCTATGTCGGCAGCGTCAGTGATCGGCGCTTCCTGACCGACTTTCTCGAGAGCCTGTGCGTCGAGGCCGGTGTCGTGGTCCAGCGCCTGCCTCGCGATGTCCGCCTGCGTCGTCGCGGAGACCTGACATTCGCCTTCAACTATGGAGACCAGCCGATCGCCGCCCCCGCCCCGCCGAACGCCCGGTTCATCCTCGGCGCCCAAACCATCGCCCCGCGTGACCTTGCGGTCTGGAAGGATCCGGCATGAACCGCCTTTGCATGCTCGCCGTTGGCCTGTTCCTGATCGCGCCCGGCGCGGTTCAGGCGCGCCAGGCGCTCGCCGATGGCCCGCAGCTGTCTCTCCCTGGGGCCTATCCCGTCGGTGTGCAGACCTTGACCCTGACCCATGCCGACCAGCCCGACCTGCTGGGCAGCGACCTGGCCAAGGGCGTCATCGCACGGTCCGATCGGGTTCTGCCCGTCACGGTCTGGTATCCGGCGACCAAGCCCGCTGCCGGCGCTCCCGTGGTGCGCTACACTCAACCTGGCGCCACGCCCGCCGCGCCGGCTGTCTTCTACAAGACCGGCACGGTACAGGCCGACGCCAAGCCGGTGCGCGGCCAGCACTTCCCGCTTGTCATCCTGTCCCACGGCTATCGTAACTGGGCGACCAGCTTCAGCGACCTGGCCGAAAATCTCGCGTCCAAGGGCTATGTTGTCGCCTCCATCGAGCACCGTGATCTCGAGCCCTCGACGCTGCCGATGCCACAGCTGTCGTTCGCGTCCGTCCTGATCACCCGGGTCGCCGACCAGCGCTTCGTCATCGCAGAGCTGGCGCGGCAAGCTGACAACGGTCCGCTCAAGGACGTCTACGACCCTGAACAGGTCGCCCTGATCGGCTATTCGATGGGCGGCTTTGGTGCGCTGACGACGATGGGCGCGGGGCTGGACGCCGAGGGGGCGCTTTACAAGCTGGTTCCCTTCGACCTGCTCAAGCCCTTCACGACCCAGGACCCGGGCTTCGCATCAGGCGTGCCCAAGGGCGTAAAGGCCATGGTCGCCTTCGCGCCGTGGGGCGGGTCGCCACCGCTGCGCGCCTGGAGCGCCGGGGGCCTGACCGGTGTGACCACGCCGTCCCTGTTTATCGTCGGCGACCAGGACGATGTCAGCGGCTACGATCAGGGCGTCGCCTGGCTGTATTCTGGCCTGACCGGAGCGGATCGCCGTCTGCTGGTTTACGAAAACGCTCGCCACAATGTCGCGCTGGACGGCGCCACCGAAGCCAAGGCGGGCAAGTTCCAGGCCCTCGAACGTCACGAAGAGCCGGTCTGGCGGCGCGACCGCATTCTGGCGATCAACCGCCACTTCATCACGGCCTTCCTCGACGCCCAGCTCAAGAACGACAAGGCCCACGGAGCCCTTCTGAACGTGCCGACCCCGCGGGCCTCCGACGGAGTCTGGCCTCTGGCGCCGGGCGCTTCAGCAGCCGATCGCTTCGCCGGTCCCGACGACGGGGCCACGGCGAGCTACTGGCCCGGCTTCCAGCGCCGATGGGCGCTGGGCCTGCGCCTGCGCCACGACCTGCCGGGCGCGCCCAATCCTCAATAGGCCATCGGCGATACCGATGACTGGCCGATAACGAAAACAACGGAAACGCCCAAGCCATGCACCTGCAAATGACGCAAGCCTGGATCGCGATGGGGCTCACCGCCTTGATCGGCCTGATCACCTATCTGAAATGCCGGGGGCAGGGGCGCGGCGCTGAGGGCGGCAACAGGGAGTTCTTCCTGGCGGGGGGCGGTCTGTCCTGGATCTTCGTCGCCGGTTCAATCACGATCACCAATCTCAGCACCGATCAACTGGTGGGAATGAACGGCAACCAGATGGCCCTGCTGGTCTGGTGGGAGCTGTCGGCCGTCGTCGGTCTCAGCATCCTGGCCTGGGTGTTCCTGCCCATCTACTATCGGAACAACTGCACGACGGTCACCGAGCTTCTGGAGAAGAAATACGGTCACGCCGGCATCCGTTCGACGATCGCCACCATCTTTCTGGTCGGCAACCTCGTCATCTATCAGCCGATCACGCTCTACACCGGCGCGCTGATGATGAAGTCTATGTTCGGGCTGGAGATCCCGATCATCGTGCTGGCCGCCGTCTTCGCCGTCGCCGGCTCGCTCTACGCAATCTTCGGCGGGCTGCGCGCCGTGGCCGTGACCGACACCTACAGCGGCATACTCCTGCTCGCGATGTGCATGCTGGTGGTCTTCCTGTCGTTGCAGGCTATCGGCTTCGACTTCAGCGGCATCCCGCCCGAGCGCCTGAGCTTGATCGGCGGCAATGACTCCCCGATCCCATGGCACACCCTTCTGACCGGGATGATCTTCATCCAGATGTTCTACTGGTCGACCAACCAGACGATCACCCAGCGCGCCATGGCCGCGCCGAACCTGAAGGAAGCCCAGAAAGGCGTGTTCGCCGCAACCGTCGTTCGCCTGCTGATTGTCCCGCCGATGGTGGTGATCCCCGGCATCGTCTCTTACAAGCTGTTCGGGCATCTGGGCGATGCGGCCTATGGCAAGATCGTCTGGCACGTTCTGCCCAACTGGATGTCGGGCATCTTCGCTGCGGCCATCGCCTCGGCGGTGGTGGCCCACTTCGCCAGCGTGCTGAACTCTTCGGCGGCGCTCTATGTCTGCGACATCCACGAAAAGTACATCGACCCCAAGCCCAATGTGCCGCGCCTGAGCATGTGGGCCAGCATCGGTTTCGTGGTGCTCTCGCTGGTATTGGTGCCGGTCTATGACGACGCCGACAGCATCATCAACCTAGTGCAGAAGTTGAACGGCCTGACCAGCATGCCTGTGCTGTCGGTGTTCATCGTTGGCCTGCTGTTCCGCAATGTCGACGCCCGCGCGGCGATCGCCGGTCTGGTGTTCGGCGTGTGCCTCTATGCGATCTTCAGCTTCGGCTGGGCGCCCCTGCACTACATCCACATGATGTTCATCACCCTTTGGACGACGGTCGCCTTCTCGCTGACCCTCAACCGCTGGGTCTTCGGCAGAAAGGCCGAGTTCATCTTCGCTCGCAAGGCAGCCGCCGCCTGAGGCCTGCCGACGGACGCGCGTTCAGTAAGCCTCTCGGAAGATAGTGAGACGATGACCACGGATATCCTTCATGACCTCGTGGTCATCGGCGGCGGCGTCAACGGCTGTGGCGTGGCCCGAGACGCGGCCGGGCGCGGCGCCGCAGTGGTGCTGTTCGAGCAGGGCGACCTGGCTGGCGCGACCTCGTCGGCCTCGACCAAGTTGATCCACGGCGGCCTGCGCTATCTTGAGCAATACAAGTTCCGGCTGGTCAGAGAGTCGCTGATGGAGCGCGAGGTGTTGTGGGCAATAGCCCCCCACCTCATCCAGCCGCTGCGGTTTATCCTGCCGCATCACAAGGGCCTGCGGCCCCGCTGGATGCTGCGCGTGGGCCTCTTCCTGTATGACCATCTGGGTGGCCGCAAGCGGCTGCCCGCGACCCGCAGCCTTGACCTGCGACGCGATCCGGCCGGCGCGCCGCTGGATCCGCGCTTCACCCATGCCTTCGAATACTCCGACTGCTGGGTCGATGACGCCCGCCTCGTCGCCCTCAATGCGTTGGACGCCGCCGAGCGCGGGGCGACGATCCATACGGGCGCGCGGGTCATCGCGGTCGATCGCTTGGCGGATCATTGGCGCGTCACGGCGACGACGGCGGCAGGCGAAACAATCACCGTCAGCGCTCGCGCCCTCGTCAACGCCGCCGGCCCCTGGGTCGAGCGGCTGGTCGGACTTTCGGGCCTGACGGCGCCGGCCGGCGTGCGGCTGGTGCGAGGCAGTCACATCGTCACGCGCAAGCTGTTCGACCACGACAGGGCCTACATCTTCCAGAACGGCGACGGCCGGATCATCTTTGCCATCCCCTATGAGCACGACTTCACCCTGATCGGCACCACCGACGCGGACCATCACGGCGATCCCAAGGACGTCACCGCCACCGACGAGGAGGTCGCCTACCTCTGCGCGGCGGCCAGCGAGTATTTCAAGGCTCCGATCCAGCCCGCCGACGTCGTCTGGCGCTACGCCGGCGTCCGCCCTTTGCTGGACGACGGCGCCTCCGATGCCCAGGAAGCCACGCGCGACTATGTGCTGAGCCTCGACGCCCCCAAGGGCGCCCCGCCAGGCCTCAGCGTGTTTGGCGGCAAGATCACAACCTATCGCCGGCTGAGCGAGGCGGTTCTGAATGAGATCGGGCCCCACATGGGCGTCGACCTGGGTCCGGCCTGGACCCGCGCGTCACCCCTGCCGGGCGGCGACCTGTCGGGCCAGGACCTGGACGCGTTCATCGCCGGTCTCGCCAGGCCCTATCCCTTCCTGAAGCCGCTTACGCTCCGTCGGATGGCCAAGGCCTATGGCTCGCGGATCACCGATATGCTCGGCGACGCCAGCAGCCTTGCGGACCTCGGCCAGCATTTCGGGGCCGATCTCTACGAGCGCGAAGTGCGCTACCTGATCGCCGTCGAGTGGGCTCGCAAGGCCGAGGACGTTCTGTGGCGCAGGAGCAAGCTGGGACTTCGCCTCGACGCCGATCAGACGGCTGGGCTCGATCTGTTCATGCGGACCGCCAGCAACCTCTGACCATGACCAAGCCTATTCTCGTCATCGATCAGGGCACCACCTCGTCGCGCGCCATCCTGTTCTCGCCTCGGCTCGAGATCATCGCCACGGCGCAGCGCGAGTTTCCCCAGCATTTCCCGGGCTCGGGATGGGTCGAGCATGACCCGGAGGATCTCTGGTCTTCGGTGCTGGAGGTCGCCCGCGAGGTGCTGGCCAAGACCGGAACAGCGCCGGATGCGGTCTCGGCCATCGGCCTGACCAACCAGCGCGAGACCGTGGTGATCTGGGACCGGGCCACCGGCTTGCCGATCCACAACGCCATTGTCTGGCAGGACCGCCGCACCGCCGACCTCTGCGAGCGCCTTCGCGCCGACGGGCACGAACCGGAGATCGCCAGGCGGTCGGGCCTTCTGATTGATCCTTATTTCTCGGCGACGAAGATTGCCTGGATCCTCGACAACGTGCCCGGCGCGCGCGCGCGTGCCGAGGCCGGCGAACTGGCCTGCGGCACGGTCGATAGCTTTCTGCTCTGGCGGCTGACCGGCGGGGCGGTGCACGCCACCGACGCTACCAACGCCTCGCGCACCCAGCTCCTGAACATCCATACGGGCGTCTGGGACGAGACCTTGCTGGCGCTTTTCCACGTCCCGGCCGCGCTCCTGCCCGAGGTTCGCGACAGCGCCGGCGACTTTGGCGAAACCCAGCCCAACTTGCTGGGCGCCGCGATCCCGATCCGAGGTGTGGCGGGCGATCAACAAGCCGCGCTGGTGGGACAGGCTTGCTTCTCGCCGGGCATGGTCAAGGCGACCTACGGCACGGGATGCTTTGTCCTGCTCAACACCGGCCAGCGTCCAGTGGTGTCGCGCCATCGCTTGCTGACGACCATCGCCTACCAACTGGATGGCCAGCGAACCTATGCGCTGGAGGGGTCGATCTTCATTGCGGGGGCCGCGCTGCAGTGGCTGCGCGACGGGCTGGGCGTGCTCGCCAAGGCCGAGAACGCCGACGCGATGGCCAGCCAGGCCGCTGCCGATCCAGGGCTCTACATGGTGCCGGCCTTCGTCGGCCTTGCTGCACCCGACTGGCGGCCGGACGCGCGCGGCGCGATCTTCGGCCTGACCCGCGCCACCGGTCCCAACGACCTGGTCCGCGCTGCGCTGGAGAGCGTGTGCTTTCAGACTCGCGACCTGATCGAGGCCATGGTCGCCGAGGATACCCATGCGGCGTGGTCGATCCGGCTGCGCGTCGACGGCGGCATGAGCGCCTCGGACTGGATGCTTCAGTACCTTGCCGACATCCTCGACAAGACGATCGATCGGCCGCAAGTCCGTGAGGCGACCGCCCTTGGCGCGGCTTGGCTGGCCCGACGTGGGTCTGATGACGCGCTGGCGAGCGACGATTTCTGGCGACTGGACCGCACCTTCTCGCGCCGGATGGACAAGGCCGCCGGCACGGCCCGGATCCAGGGCTGGCGCCGCGCCGTCGCCGCCGTCATCTCGCTGACCGAACCCCAGCCCTAGAGGCTTGGGCTATGGCTTGGCCAGACGACCGTCGTCGACGTCCAGAGCGACGCCATTGACGAGCCGGGCGTCATCCGAAGCCAGGCCGATGCCGCTCAAGTCGCCGGTAACAACGACTCCGCAATCGTGAACCGTCTGCCCGCAGTCACCACTCGCGGAAGCTGCCGTCTTGGCCCCGCCAGATCGGGTTGCGCCACGAAGGCGCGTCCTTGGCCGCTTCGCGCACCATGTCTTCGTCGATCTCGACGCCAAGGCCCGGGCCTTGCAGAGCGGCGACCATGCCGTCACGCACCTCGAACACCTCGGGGTTGCGCATGTAGCTGAGCAGGTCGTGTCCGACGTTGTAGTGGATGCCCAGGGACATCTCCTGGATCACGAAGTTGGGCGTGGTCAGGGCCAGCTGCATGCAGGCCGCCAAGGCCATGGGCCCCAGCGGGCAGTGCGGCGCCACGCCCACGTCATAGGCCTCGGCCATGGCGGCGATACGCTTGCACTCGGAAAGGCCACCCGCGTGGCTCAGGTCAGGCTGGATCACGTCCACGGCCGCCGCTTCCAGGAAGGGCTTGAAATCCCAGCGGCTGTAGAGCCGTTCCCCAAGGGCGATCGGCAGGCTGGTGAGGCGCGACAGCTGGACGATGGCCTCGACATTCTCCGAGAGCAACGGCTCCTCGATGAACAGCGGCCGCAGCGGCTCTAGCGCCGCGATCAGTTGCTTGGCCATCGGCTTGTGCAGGCGGCCGTGGAAGTCCACCGCCACATCAAGGCCCTGCGCCTTGACTGCGGCCACGCGCTCCAGCGCGTCATCGAACGCTTGCGCGCTGTCGAGCCACCCCATCTCGCCGGTGGCGTTCATCTTTACGGCCTTAAAGCCTTGGGCCAGTCGGGCCTGGGCCGCCTCGACGACCTCGTCGGGACGATCGCCGCCGATCCAGGCATAGACCGGAACCCGGTCGCGAACGCGACCGCCAAGCAGTTGCCAGACGGGCACGCCCAGGCGTCGCCCTTTGAGGTCCCACAGCGCCTGATCCAGGCCCGACAGGGCCGACATCAGCACCGGTCCGCCACGGTAGAAACCGCCGCGATAGGCCACCTGCCAGATGTCCTCGATATTGTCGGCATCGGCGCCGATGAAGCGCTCGCGCAGCGAAGCGAAGGCGCCATCCACGGCTTCGGCGTGCCCCTCGAGGCTCGCCTCCCCCCAGCCTACGGCGCCGTCCTGGGTCTCGACCCGGACGAACAGCCAGCGCGGGGGCACGATGAACGTCTCGATCCGCGCGATCCTGGTCGGCCCCGCGCCGACACTGAGCTCTCCGAATCGTTCAGCCGTCATCGACGATCCGCCGAGTATCTGGCGCAGCGCGGGCAAGACCGCATCGGATGGCTCCCAATAAAGCAGCGCCCAGCGTTCGCCGGGTTACATCAGCCTAGCTATGTCGAGCGTCGCCTGATCGTCAAACTGTTTATCATATTAATCTTTAAATATGGACGCATTGCCAGGAGGAAGCGTAGCCCGGGTCGCCGCGAATGAAAGCGATATCGGCTTGCTTGGCGGCGATAGCCGAACTCCAACCGTTCGAGCGGCGGGGCGCTTTGCGGCATGGCGGGTTCGCGCACCGGTGTGCTCGAGGCCCCCAGTCTCGCCTGCCTTAGAGATCGCGACCTGCCGATCGTGGCCTTGAGCGGCGAGGCCTGCGTCCTGGCGGGGCTGCGCATGGTCGCCGCTGCGAATTCTTGACTGGTCAAGCTCTTGGCGCAGGGCAACTATCTGTTGCGAGCTCCAGCCAAATTTGACAGCAGTGATTCCATGAAAGCTAACGACCCGCTGGAATCCCGCTCGGCGTTAGGGCGCAACCTGACCTTCGGTCTTCTGGACGTGTTGGGGCGCATGATCGTCACGGGAGCCTATGACGGCCGGCCGTTCCCGATCGAGGCCGAGCTTTCCAAGGAACACGCCGTCAGCCGTTCCGTAACGCGCGAGGCGGTCAAGATGCTGGCCGCCAAGGGCCTGCTGACCGCACGTCCCCGGCAAGGCACCATCATCACCCCGCCATCGGCCTGGAACTGGTTCGACACTGACGTGCTGCGCTGGTTGCTGGAGCGGAAGTTCTCGCTGAGCCTGCTGCGCCAGTTCACCGAACTGCGACTGAGCATCGAGCCCGGCGCCGCTGCGCTGGCGGCTCAGGCTGCCAGTCCCTCGGGCCGGGAGTTGATTAGGCTCGGATATGCCCGGATGGAGGCGGCCGAAGCTGGCTTCGACAATCCGCTCAGTTCTGACATCGCCTTCCACATCGCGATTCTGGAAGCCTCTGGAAATCCGTTCTACGCTCAGTTCCGCGACGTCGTGGCCACGGCTTTGCAGACCTCCATCCAGTTCACCAATCGCTACCGGGGACGCAGCGCGAGCCTGCCGGCGCACAAGGCTGTAATGGACGCGATCATGGCGCACGATGCCGCCACCGCGGCCGAGACCATGCGAGAACTCATCGCCGACGTCATGGACCTCATCAAAGAGGCGATAGCGGAACAGCCCTAAATTGAGGTTCGGCCGAGACGGAGGGCCGGAGATCGCCGGGGGCGGTCATACCCGCCAGCTGGGCCTCGCGAGGGCTCCTGCCGGTCCAGCGTTTGAAGGCGCGGGAGAAGGCGGCAGGTTCGGAGAAGCCGACGAGGTAGGCGGTCTCGTTGACCGAGGCTCTGGCGCCGGTGAGGTAGCGCAGCGCCATGCGGTGGCGCAGGGCGTCAAGCACCTGTTCGTAGGTGGCGTCCTCGGCCTTGAGCTTGCGGAACAGGGTCTGGCGGCTGAAGCCCATGGCGCGGGCCACGGCGTCGGCGCCGACTTCGCCGGCGTGTAGCAGCGGAAGCAGCACGGCCTCGACCCGGCCGCGGACGGTCTTCTGGTCCTCGAGCTCCTGCAGTAGGCCATCGGCGCACCGGGTCAGGACGCCAAACACGTAGCGCGGCTGAAGCGCCACCGGCCAGGTCGCGATGCGCGGGTCGAGCCGCAGGGCGTTCCAGCCGCTGGAGAAGGTCACCGGGCACTGGAAAATGCGGTCGTACTCGGCGCTCCAGGCCGGGGCCGGGTGGGTAAACTGCACCTCCAGCACGTGCGGCTCGGGCAGGAAGCGGCGCGGGCCGCAGACCAGCCGGGCGAAGGCCCCTTCGGTCAGTTCGGGGAAAGCGTTGGGATCAGCGCGCGTGTCGACCATCCACAGTTGGCCGTCGCGCGCGGTCAGCGCGAAGCGCGGCCCGTCGCTGAGTCCTTCGGTCTCCAGAGTCAGCCGGCCGAAGCGCTGCATCTGGGCGAAGGCTTCACCCATGGTGGCCGAGGCGTTCATGATTAGCCCGACAATCGACATCTCCGCCAGGTCGACAGTCTCGCCGAAATGCAGCGCCAGCGCCGGATCGCCGCACAGGTCCTGGGCCGCGCGCATCAGGGCCACATAGGTCTCGAACGCCAGGCGGCCGTCGGGGTCCTCCAGGTCGGCGGGGTTCAGGCCGGCCCGGGCCAGAAGCGCCGCGCGATCAGCGCCGCGCTGGACAGCGAAGGCGATCAGGCCGGCGGCGAGTCCTGCTGACGTGGTCAGGTGCGACATCGGCGCGGCCCCTAGTGTTACGAACGATCATGCGCGCGCTACGCTCGATCATGGCGCCCGCCGGGCTAATCGACAAGAAAGGGGCCCATGTCACTCCGGTTTCCTGTCTCACCCGTCCTGTTCGCCGTCACCGCCGCGCTGCTGCCTTCGATCGCCCTGGCGGAAAATCTGGAGGCAGGGCCCGGCGATCCGGCCTGGATGCATCTGGGGGCCAACGCCCTGCTGTGGGCGCACATCACCGGCGGCGCGATCGGGATGGTCACCGGCGTCGTCGCCCTGGCCGCGCGCAAGGGCCAGCGGGTCCACCGTGCGGCGGGATCGGTGTTCTTTGCGGCGATGTTCGCGGCCTATGCCATCGGCGCGGGCGTGGCGCCGTTCCTTGAAACCGGGCAGCGGCCCAACTTCGTTGCCGGCGTCCTGGCGCTGTACCTTCTGATCAGTGGCGCGATGGCGGCCCGCCAGCGGGAGGTGAAGGCCGGCGCGCCGGAGGTCATCGGGCTGGTCATCGCCCTTACCATCACCGCCGCTGGCGTGATCTTCATGCGGATGGGCGCGGCCAGCCCCAGCGGCACTGTGGACGGCTCGCCGCCGCAGGCCTTCTTCCTGTTTACGATCGCCGGGGCCTTCGCGGCCGCGGGTGAAGTGCATGTGCTCCTGCGCAAGCAGCTGTCCAGGGTCTCGCGGATTGCGCGGCACCTGTGGCGGATGTGCTTTTCGCTGTTCATCGCCTCGGGGTCGTTCTTCCTCGGGCAGCAGCAGGTGTTTCCCGAGGCCCTGCAGGACTCGGCTCTGCTGTACGTTGTCGCCCTGTCGCCGCTGCCGATCATGCTGTTCTGGCTGGGCAAGGTCCGCTTCGACGACTGGCGGCGGCGGCGGGTGAAGGCGGCTGTCGCGCCCGGTTAGGACGCGGCCCTGCGGACGACTGCGCCGGGGTGAGCGCCTGTGGCGCGACCATCCTGGAACACCAGCACGCCATTGACCCAGACCTTGGCGACCCCTGTGGCCAGGGCGTTGGGATGGGAGATGTCGGAGCGGTCGGCGACGGTCGCCGGATCCAGCAGAACCAGGTCGGCGAAAGCGCCCGGGATGAGGGTCCCACGTTCGGCGATGCCCAGTTGGGCGGCTGTCTGGGCGGTCATCTTGTGGACGGCCTGTTCCAGGGTCAGGGCCTGCTTCTCGCGCACATAGACCCGCAGGATCCGGGCAAAGGCCCCGAAGCCGCGCGGATGCAGGCCGTGGGTCATGCCGTCCGAACAGATCACCGCATGGTCCCAGCCGATGAAGGCGTCGATATCGGCCTCAGTCATGGCCGTACCGATCACCGCGTCGACCCGATCAACCTCGGGATGGGCCAGATGATAGGCCTCCGACTGGCGGGTCAGGGCCAGATAGGTCTCGGCGGGATCGGCCTGCCGCTCGGCGGCGATGTCGGCGATGGTCTTACCGACCAGCGACGGGTCGGGCGCGAACACCGCCAGCCGCATGCCGGCCGGGGTGGTCAGCTTGGTCAGGGCGAAGCGGGCGGCGGCCAGGTCATTGAAGTCGCGCTCCGGCAGCAGCACCGCCAGATTGCTCTGCCAGTATTCGTAGGGATAGACGTCGGCGGTGATGTCCACGCCCTGGGCGCGGGCGGCGTCCAGCTTGGCCAGGATCTGCTGCGCCTGGCCCCAGCGGTCGACGATGGCGATCTTCAGGTGCGAGATCTGGACCGGCAGTTTGGCCTCGCGGCCGATGGCGATGATCTCGTCGATCGCCGCGTCCAGCTTCACGTCCTCGCTGCGCAGGTGGCTGATATAGCGGCCGTGGCCGGCGGCGGCGGTCTTGGCCAGCGCCATGACCTCGTCCGGGGTCGAGAAGATGCCGGGGTCGTATTCTAGCCCCGTCGACAAGCCCAGCGAGCCGGCCTGGAGGTCCGAGGTCAGGTCGGCCTGCATCGCCGCGATCTCGGCGGGCGTCGCGGCGCGCTTGTAGTCCGATCCCATGGCCCGCTCGCGCAGGGAGCCGTGGCCGGTGTAGGAGGCGACATTGATGGCCAGCGGGGCCTTTTCCAGGCCGGCGAAATAGGTCTTCAGCGGAAACGACGACTCGCCATCCTCGCCCACGACGATGGTGGTCACCCCCTGGGCGGTGAGGGGGGTCATGTCGGGGGTCTGCTCGGCCTGGCGGTCATGATGGCTGTGGGCGTCGATGAAGCCGGGGGCCAGGACCAGGCCTCTGGCTTCCACCACCGTATCGCCCGGCGCCTTGGCCAGCTTCCCGACGGCGACGATACGGTCGCCGTCCAGGCGAACACTGACCGCCCGCGACGGCGCGCCCGTGCCGTCCACCACGCGGGCGCCGACAATCAGGGTCGAGGCCAGGGCTGTGGAGGTCATCAGCAGGGACAGGCCCAGAGCGATGGAGAGGCGGTGCAGGTTGCGCGTCATGTCTCGGCCTTCCGGTGTGCTGTGTTCACAATAGCGCGCGGCGGCGAGGGTTTTCGCCGTTTCCCGCCGCGCCGGCGACAGGATCTCAGGGGCGGCGTGGCGATCACGACCTTACCCCGCGCTTCGTTTGCGCTAAGCAGGGCGGCGACTTCAGCAAGGATCCCGGGATGACCGCGAACGACCCGCGCAAGGACATCGACCGCATCGACATCAAGATCCTGGCCCTGCTGCACAGGCAAGGGCGGGTGACCAAGGCGGCGATGGGCGAGGCGGTGGGCCTGTCGGCGTCGCGCTGCTGGGAGCGGATGAAGAAGCTGGAAAAGGCCAAGATCATTCGCGGCTATCATGCCGAGGTGGATCTGGGCCGGCTGGCCAAGCTCTCGACCTTCGTGGTGCAGATCAAGCTCACCGACTTTTCCTACGCCAAGGCCAAGACCTTCGAGACCGGCATAGCGGCCCATCCGAATATCGTCTCCTGCCAGGCTGTGCTGGGCGATGTCGACTATCTGATCACCGTCGCGGCCTTCGGCATCGAGCATTATCAGACCATCATGGAGGGGTTGCTCGACACCTTGGCCGTCCCCTTCGACTATGTGACCTTTCCCGTGACCAAGAAGCTGAAGGGCGAGGCGGGGCTGGATCTCGCGAAGCTGCTGGCCACGGTCGAGGACCTCGACGACTAGCCCCACAGGGCCGCCGCGGGGGGGCGCAGGATCGCGTCGCGATAGCCGAAGCCGTGCTCGATGTCGGTCACCAGCTGGATCGGGCAGTCCAGGTCGACGATCTCGCAGTCCTGGGCCACCAGCAGGCCCGGCGCGATGCCCAGCGAGGTGCCCTCCATGCAGCCGATCATCAGCCTAAGGCCCCGGGCGCGGGCCGCTTCGGTCAAGGCCAGCGCCTCGGTCAGGCCGCCGCACTTGTCCAGCTTGATGTTGCAGAAGGCGTAGCGTCCGACGATCCGGTCGAGATCGGCGCGGTCGTCGAACGACTCGTCGGCGCAGAGCGGCACCTCGCCCCGATAGTCCAGCAGGGCGTCGTCCTGTCCGACGGGCAGGGGCTGTTCCACCAGTTCGACCCCCAGGGCCGAAAGGCGGGGGGCGTAGACGTTGAGCTGATCCAGGGTCCAGCCCTGGTTGGCGTCTGCGATCAGGCGGGCGCGGGGCGCGGCGGCGCGGATCGCCTCCAGCCGCTCCAGGTCAAGGGCATCGCCCAGCTTCACCTTCAGGCAGGGGAAGTCAGGGGCCCAGCGCGCGGCCTTGGCGGCCATGGCGGCGGGGGTATCCATGCCCAGGGTGACGAAGGTTTCGATGGGACGCAGCGGCGCCAGACCGGCCCGCACCGCGACAGGAACGCCGGTCAGCTTGGCCTCGAGGTCCCACAGCGCGCAATCGACGGCGTTGCGCGCGCCGCCACGCGGCAGGCGGGCGGCGATGCATGCGCGGTCCAAAAGCATGCCGGCTTCAAACTCGACCGCCAGGGCCTGCACCTGCAACAGCATCGTCTGAGGCGTGTCGCCCAGATAGTCGACCCCAGCGGCCTCGCCCCGTCCGATCGCGCCGCGCGCCGCGATCTCGACGTGAAGCACATTGGCCTCGGTATAGACGTGGCGGGCGATGACGAAGGGCTCGGTCAGGGCGTGCGCCTCGACCCGCGCGGTCAGGCGCATCAGGCGGCGTCCGAGCGCGCTTCCGCCGTCAGCAGCAGGCCATCGACGATGGCCGCCACGCCGGTCCGCACGGGGTCGCAGCACGGCAGGCCTAGGGCGGTCTCCGTCTCGCGCAGATAGTCGGCGGCCGCCTGGGGCGTCAGGCGCGAGGTGTTGATGCAGATCCCGGCCATGCGAACGGCAGGATTGGTCAGGGACGCCAGGCGCAGGTTCAGGGCGATGGCCTCGGCCAGGGACGGCGTGGGGAAGGTCTCCAGCCCGTCGATGGCGGTGCGGGTGGCGTCGTGGCACAGCACCAGAGCGTCCGGCTGGCTGCCGTGCAGCAGCCCCAGGGTCACGCCGGCATAGGCTGGATGGAACAGCGAGCCCTGGCCCTCGATGACGTCCCAGTGGTCGGGCGCGGCGGCGGGGCTCAGTTGCTCGGCGGCGCCGGCGACGAAGTCGGAGATGATGGCGTCGATGGGCGCGCCGGATCCCGCGATGAAGATACCGGTCTGGCCGGTGGCCCGGAAGTCGGCGTCGGCGCCGCGCGCCTTGAGCTCTTTCGTGATGGCCAGCGCCGCGTACATCTTGCCCACGGCGCAGTCGGTGCCGACGGTCAGCAGGCGCAGGCCGGCGCGCTTTTCGCCTGTTCCGACCACGCAGAACTCCGGCGACGGCTCGCGCGCCTCGATCAGCCGGCGGCCCAGGCGCTCGGCGGTCTCGCGCACCTTGGGCAGGCTGGCCATGCGGGTATGCAGGCCTGAGACAAGATCCAGCCCCGCCTCCAGCGCCTCGATCAGGACGGCTTCCCAGTGGGGCGGGATATAGCCGCCGGCATTGGCCACGCCCAGCAGCAGCGAGCGGGCGCCGGCCGCGTGGGCGGCCCTGGGCGTCATGTCGGGTAGGCCCAGATCGGCCTCGCAGCCGGGCAGGCGAAGCTGGCCGACGCAGGCGTCGGGACGCCAGTGGGCGACGCCCGAGGCGGTCTTGGCGCTGACCCGGTCCACGTCTCCGAGGAACATCAGGCAGGGATAGGGCAGTTCCACGACAGCACCTCGTTGTAGACGTCGTCAGTTGGGTTCGAGACCGATTGTCCCCGCCGCAGCGGGGAGGATCAGTCGCCGGAGGTCGGGTGAAACGGCCGGGCGGCCGGTGAGCGGGGCAGGATCACCGAAGCCAGAGCGTGTCGCACCCCGGCCAAGGCCTGGATCCGGTCGACGGTCCGCTCGAGGTCCACGGTCCGCCCGGCCTCGACCACGGCCACCAGGTCATAGTCGCCGGTGATCTGATGCAGGGCGGTCAGCTCGCTCATCTCGGCCAGCCGCGCGCCGACGTCGGCGGCGTCGCGCGGCGCGACCTGGATCATCACATGGGCTCGCAGGGCGGCGTCTCCGCGGTCGGCGGCGACGCCCAGGAAGGCCGGACTTGCGATCTCGACGGCGATCAAGGCTGAACTCCCTCACTCTTCGCGGAGAGTTTAGTTTGGGAGTGGCCTCGAAAAACGCCGTGTTTGGGTTATGTCACGAGAGAAACGCTCGCCGGCGCGCCCTTAGCGCAGGATCTTGGTCGCCAGCAGGATCGAGGAGGTCGTCCGTTCGACCCCGTCCAGGGCGCCGATGCGGTCGATCAGGGCGTTCAGCTCGGTGACCGTCTCGGCCTCGATCAGGGCGATCAGGTCGTACTCGCCGCTGATGGCGTGCAGGGCCGACAGCTCGGCGATGGCCGCCAGTTCGTCCTCCGTGATCTTGGCCAGTTTCAGCTGGACCTTGATCATCACCTGGGCGCGGATCAGACGGCGGTCATAGTCGCTGCCCAGGCGCACGGTGTAGCCTTGGATGACACCATCCTGCTCCAGGCGGCTGAGCCGGGCATAGACATTGGCCCGCGTCAGTCCAAGGTCGGCGGCCAGCTTGGTGACCGGCTGACGCGAGTCCTCGCGCAGCATCGCCAGCAACCGCCGATCGACCTCGGCGAGGTTCTGATCGTCCGACTTCATCGGCCCCTCCCTGAGTCTGTCCCGACCATCAGTCTCATTTCGGTGAAGGCTCTTTGGTGTAGATCGCGGTGCGCGGCGTGGGCAGGGCCGACGAGATCGCGCCCCGATACATGCCCAGATCGTTCATGCCGAAGGCCGGGCGGCCCTGGCCGTCCATGGCGATCAGACCGCCGTCGCCGCCGATCCTGGTGATCGAGGCCATGGTCTGGTCGGCAGCGGTCTGAACATCCTCGCCCTTCCAGGCGATGCGGTCGCAGACCTGCCGGGCGGCGGTCTCGCGGATGAAGTACTCTCCCGATCCGGTGGCCGACACCGCGCAGACGCCGTCGCGGGCATAGGTGCCGGCCCCAATGATCGGCGTATCGCCGACCCGCGCCCACCGCTTGCCGGTCATGCCGCCTGTCGAGGTGGCGGCCGCGATATGTCCGGCCTGGTCCAGCGCCACCGCGCCGACAGTGCCGAACAGGTGAGTGGGATCGAGCACGGCGTGGTGGTCCTTGCGCCAGGCTTCCAGCTGCTTCCAGCGCTCCTCGGTACGGAAGTAATTGGGATCGACCTGCTCCAGGCCCTGCTCTTTCGAGAACTGATCGGCGCCTTCGCGCGTCAGCATGACGTGCGGGGACTTCTCCATCACCGCGCGAGCCAGGCTGATCGGGTTTTTGGTGCGCGTGACTCCGGCCACCGCGCCGGCCTTCAGGGTGGCGCCGTCCATGATCGAGGCGTCCAGCTCGTTCTTGCCCTCGGCGGTGAAGACCGCGCCCTTGCCGGCGTTGAACAGCGGATTGTCTTCCAGCGTCCGCACCACCGTCTCGACCGCGTCCAGGCTTGAGCCCCCGGACTTCAGCACCTTGGCGCCGGCCTCCAGAGCGGCGTCCAGGCCGGCGCGATAGGCCTTTTCCTTCTCAGGCGTCATGGCGCTGCTCTCCAGCACGCCGGATCCCCCGTGAACGGCCAGAGACCACTTGCTCTCGGCCGCCATGACCGGCGCCGAGGCCGCGCACAGGGCCAGGATCGACAGGCTGAGCGAGCGGATCTTGGAAGGTGTCATCGCAACTCTCTTGGACAGGCCGGAGGCGGGTTCCGGCGGAAAAAGGCGGGGAACTGGCGGTCAGCGGTCGCTGCGGATCAGCATGCCGTCCTTGACCTGGGCGGTCAGGGTAAAGGCCGGCTGCGTCACCTTGAAGGTCTTGAAGTCCAGCGTGCTTTCCGGCCCCACGCCGACAATGGGGAAGGGCGCATAGGTCAGCGGCTGGCCGGCGATGATCGTGGCGGGCCGGGCCATCGGCCGCACCAGCCAGGCGTGACCGGGGCCATAGAACCGACCCACGCCGTCGCCGTCGATCAGCATCGCCGCGCCTTCGTCGATGCCGAGGCCCGCGATCGTCGGGTCGTTCTCTTCCTGGATCAGCCGACCGACAAAGGCCACGAGGCGGCCCTGGCGATCGCGCTTGTCGAAGTGACTGTCGGTGATGACCTTCGACAGCCAGGGCAGGTGCAGGAAGTCGCGCACCAGGGTGACACCGGCTGCGGTGGGATTCTTCAGCGCCTCGGGCGAGGTCATGCTGATCGAGTCGAGGCAGCCGTACGAATAGCCGCCCAGGATCGCCAGGCCGGCGCTGGTGCCGCCGACCGGCTTGCCGGCCTTGACGTGGGCGTCCAGCGCCTTGTTCAGGGCCGTGCCCTTCCAGGCGCGGATGTAGTTGCTCTGGTCGCCGCCGCCGAAGAAGATCCCGTCGGCGCGGGCGATGATGGCCAGCAGTTTGGGATCCTCGCCGGCGTCTTCGTTCTGGATCACCAGGGTCTCGACCGAGGCGACGCCGCCGACATCCTTGTAGATCTCGTCCTGCAGTTCGCGGCCGCCGCGGGCTCGCAGCACCACGATGTGGCCGCCGCCGGATTGCTTGACGAACTGACGGAAGGCCTCCAGCGGCCAGTCGCCGCCGCCCATCAGGGCCAGCAGCGGCCCGGTCTTGCCCGGGGTCGGGGCGGTGATATCGCCGATCACATAATACTCGTAGCCCGGTCCGACGGCGTCGGGACCCTTTGCGGGCGCATCGGCCGCAAGCGCGGTCAGGGGAAGGAGCAGGGCCGCCGCCATCGCGAGCGCCGAAAGTCTAGCCAGCATCATATCCATCCCTCGCCTGTCGCGATCCTGGCCGTGGGCGCGGCGCCAGGTCCAGAGGCCAAACGCGCACTGGACCCCGGTCGAGCCTGTTTCCGGACCCAGCGCTGCAGATCCGTGCGCTGTGCATCAAAGCTGCACGTGGAACACATTCTGTCCACCAAATCTGACAATTTGATCTTTTCGGCTTTCAATTTGTGAGAAATGCAATCCAACATGAGCGGACCTTGGGGTGCAACCCGGCGTCGGGCCTGTCCACGAGAATGGATGCGCCGCTAAAAAAGAGGGGATAATGATGAAGATGCATCTGCTTGGGGCCAGCGCCCTTGCCGGCGCGGCGGGCCTGATGATCACCGGCCAGGCGCTTGCGCAAACCACCCCACAGACGGACGAGACAGCGGTCGAGGCCCTGGTCGTCACCGGCTCGCGCATTCCCCGGATCGCCACCGAGGGCCCGGCCCCGGTCACCGTCATCACCAGCGAGGCCATCAAGGCCGCGGGCTTCAACAGCGTGCCGGACGTGCTGCGCAGCCTCACCCAGAACGGCGGCGAGACCCAGACCCAGCAGTCGTCCAGCGGCGCCGACTGGACGCCCGGCGCCCAGCAGGTCGACCTGCGCGGCCTGGGCCCCAATCATACCCTGGTGCTGGTCAACGGTCGCCGCATCGCCGACTTCCCCCTGCCGTTCAACGGCAAGAGCGCCTTCACCGACACCTCCTCGATTCCGCTGGGCATGATCGACCGCATCGAGGTGCTCAGCGGCAGCGCCTCGGCCGTCTATGGCTCGGACGCCATCTCGGGCGTTGTGAACTTCAATCTGAAGAAGAAGGCCGACGGCACGATCGTCGACGTCACCTTCGGCGGGCTTGAGCACGGCGGCGCCAGCAGCCAGCGCGTCAATGTCTCCAGCGGCTTTTCGCAGGGTGACTTCGACCTCGTCATTGGCGGCGAGTTCGTCAACCAGAAGCCACTCTGGGCCTATGACCGCGACATCCAGGACAGCACCAAGGACGCCCCGACCGCTCGCGCCCGTATCGCGCGCCGCGACTTCCTGCGCATGGATCCTGACGCTGAAGTCTATATCGATCCAGGCCGCGCCACCTGCGCCACGCTCAGCAAGCTGAACGGCGGCTCAGTGGAATACGCCAGCCGTCCGGGCTGGGGCGACTATGACGCCGACCTGGATGACTACGGGCCCGGCTATTATTGCGGCAGCTACAGCTCGATCGGCTACGGCACCATCATCAGCGAACGCAAGAGCGCCAACGTCGTGGCCTCGCTGAACTATGCCAAGACCGACGACCTGTCGTTCTTCGCCGACATCTCGGCCGGCTACAGCCGCACCCGCCAGTTCCAGGATGTGCTGAACTGGGAATACCAGGACGCCAATGGCAGCGAAGACGGCATTTTCTACAACCAGTTCACGGGCGCTCTGGACCTGTGGCACCGCAACTTCACGCCTGAGGAAATGGGCGGCCTGAGCAAGGGCTACATCAAGAACGTCTCGCGCACCTTCAGCATCACGCCGGGCGTCAAGGGCTCGCTGGGCGGCGGCTGGGACTACGAGGCCTTCTATAACTTCAGCCAGTACAAGTCGTCGATCAGCTGGCCCAAGGTTGTGACCTCCAAGGCCACGGCCCTGTTCCTGGGCGCGCAGCTGGGCGTCGATGAGGATAGTGGCTATCCGATCTTCAACGCCGATCCGGCCCGTCTCTACAGGCCGCTGACGGTCGCCGAGTTCAACTCGATCACTGCGCGCACCACCTACAAGCCGGTCGCGCGCCAGCAGGGCGTGTCGTTCCAGGTCAACAAGGCCGACCTGTTCACCCTGCCCGCCGGCCCGGTCGGCTTCGCGGCCGTCGCCGAGCTTGGTAAGCAGTCCTACAAGCTGGGCCTCGATCCCCTGGCCACCCAGAACTACTACTACGGCCTGCGCGACGCCGACGGCGATGGCTCGCGCAAGCGCTGGGGCGCCGGCTACGAGTTCCGCGCCCCGCTGCTCAAGAGCCTGGAGCTGAGCACGGCCGGCCGTTATGACGGCTACAAGTACGGCGGCAACTCCATCGACAAGTTCACCTACAACGGCGGACTTGAGTGGCGGCCGGTCAAGACGCTGCTGGTGCGTGGCGCCTATGGCACCGGTTTCCGGGCCCCTGACCTGCATTATGTCTTCGCCAAGGAAGGCATCAGCCACCCCTCAGGCACGGACTATTATCGCTGCCGCAGCGAGGAGCCCGACGAGGAAGTGGGCGACTGCAGCTATGCGGGCGAGGGCCTGGTGAAGGTTCGCCTGGGCAACGCCAAGCTGAAGCCGGAGACCTCCAAGTCGCTGAACTATGGCGCAGTCTGGTCGCCGATCCGCAACTTCGACATCTCGGTCGACTATTTCCGCGTGCAGCTCGACAACGCCGTGCTCGACATGAGCCTGGACAGCGTGCTGCGCCAGGAAGCCGACTGCCGACTGGGCAAGACCAGCGCAGGCACGGCGGTCAGCGCGTCCTCGCCGACCTGCGTCGACGCCCTGGCCCGCGTGGCCCGCAACCCGCTGACCGCGGCGATCAATCCCGGCGCCATCGCGACCGTGACGATCAATCCGATCAACGTCGCCACCGAAAAGACCACCGGTGTCGACGTGGCCGCCCACTATCGCTGGCCGACCGAAAGCTTCGGGACGTTCAATTTCGGCCTGACCCATACCTGGGTGCACAAGCACACCAGCCGGCAGTATCCGGGCGATCCGATCGAGAACCAGCTGGCCTATGACAGCGGCTTCTACATCCCGCGCTCCAAGAGCACCGGTTCGATCAACTGGACCCTGGACCGCCTGACCCTGGGCGTTCACGGCCAGCGCCTGGAGCGCTTGCCCAACTATGCCGAGGATGGCTGGATCAAGGAGAGCTATCTCTACAACGCCACCGTCCAGTACGACCTGAACGACACCACTCGGATCAGCCTGGCGGTCGACAACCTGCTGGACAAGGGCCCCCAGCGCGACCCGACCTATTCGGGCTATCCCTACTATGACACCTCGTGGTTCGACTCGACCGGGCGCAGCTACTACCTGCAGCTGACCCACAAGTTCGGCGGGGCGGGCGGGCTGTAAGGCTCCCCGGCGATTGAAGGCGGCCGCCTCGCGGCCGCCTTTTCGCAAAGGTTCAGGGAGCGGGCGGCCTGGCGGCCAGGACCCGCGCCCACGCCGCTTCCGCCGTATCGGCGAAGGCGAAGAGATCCAGATCCGCCGGGTCGATCATGCCGTGCTCGACCAGGGCGTCGAAAGCGATCACCGAGCGCCAGTAGGCCTCGTCGACCAGCACGATCGGGATGGGCGGGCACTTGCGGGTCTGGCGCAGGGTCAGCAGCTCGAACAGCTCGTCGAAGGTGCCAAACCCGCCCGGAAAGACCACCAGGGCGTTGGCGCGCATGGCCAGGTGCATCTTGCGCATGGCGAAATAGTGAAACCGGAAGGTCAGTTCGGGCGTCGAATACGGGTTGGGTCGCTGCTCGCGCGGCAGGGTGATGTTGAAGCCGATTGATGGCGCGCCCACGTCGAAAGCGCCGCGATTGGCGGCCTCCATCAGGCCAGGACCGCCGCCTGTGGCGATGACGTTGTCGCGCGGCTGGCCTTCCACGTGCGTGGCCAGGCCCTGCTCGGAGACGATGCGCCCAAAGCGCCGCGCCAGGGCATACCATTCGCCGCGCCGTCCGGGGGAATCCTCCCGCACCCGGGCGCTGCCGAAGACCACGATGGTCGAGCGCACGCCCCAGGCGCGAAGGGCTTCGTCAGCCTTGGCGAATTCCAGCAGGAACCGGACGCTGCGCATGGAGTCGCCCAGCAGGAAGTCCTGGTCGAGGGCCGCCAGGCGATAGGATGCGGAGGCTTCCTGCCGGTCACTGTTCGCCCCGGGCGCGGGGGCGCCGGGGTTCGGGGTATCGCTCGGCATGAACGCTAGGCGGTCGCTGGAGCGAACAGGTCGTCCAGACCGACGCGGACCCTTTGCAGGACGTCCGAGCGAGACTCCTCGGTGATGTTCGAGACGATCGAGCCGAAGTGCTTGTGGTCGAGAACCCGCAGACCGCAAACGCCTGACAGGTGCAGGTCGAACACCGTCATCAGGGCCTTCAGGGCGCCGGTGTCGTTGACCCAGTCCTCGGGCGCGCCCGAGGTTGAAAAGCTGAGCAGGGTCTTGTCGTCCAGAAGCGATTCCGTGCCGCCCAGGCCCGGCGCATAGCCAAAGCCCATGCTGAACATCCGGTCGACATAGCCCTTCAGGATCGCGGGCGGGGCGTTGAACCAGAACGGATAGACGAAGATGAAGCTGTCGACATCGCCGACCAGCGCGCGCTCGGCCACGATGTCGGCAGCCGGATGTGCGCCCGACGCCGAGGGCAGTTCCGTGGCCTTGAGGCGGGGGTCGAAGTCGAGAGCGTAGAGATCGCGCAGCAGCACGGTGTGACCGGTCGCGCGCAGATGCTCGACGCAGGTTCGGGCGATGGTTGCGCAGAAGCTGTCGGGCTTGGGGTGGGCGAGGATGACGGCGTGTTTCATGGGGCGGCTCCCAGGCGGCGACGGGTTGCCTTCACAGACTAGTCCTCGGTCAGGCCGCCAAATTGATCCAGATCACGGAATGGGGCGCAGTCTGGCCGATCCTGTCGGCTCCAGCAGGCCTTGCCGGTTCGCGTCGCGTCCGATCTGGCCCATCCCCGCGAGATCTCATCATGACCCCGATCCTGTCGTTTCATGGCGCCGCTGGCTGCGTGACCGGCTCCTGCGCCCGCCTGCAGACCCGAGAGGCCACGGTGCTGGTCGACTGCGGCATGTTCCAGGGTTCCAAGACCCTCAAGGCCCTCAACTATGGCGACTTTCCCTTCGACCCCACCCGGATCGACGCCGTTCTGCTCACCCACGCCCATGTCGACCATAGCGGCCTGCTGCCCAAGCTGATGCTGGCGGGCTTCGAGGGGCCGATCTATGCGACGGCGGCGACGCGCGACCTGTGCGCGGTGATGCTGGCCGACGCGGGCGGGATTCAGGAGGCGGAGGTGGCGGCGCTTAATCGGCGCAACCAGAGACGGGGTCTGGCTCCGGTCGAGCCCATCTATACCGAAGCCGACGCCGCCCGCGTGATGAAGCAGTTTCGGAAGGTCAAGCTGGGTGAGCCGGTAGAGGTCGCGTCCGGGATCTCGGCGACCTACTGGGAGGCCGGCCACATCCTGGGCTCAGCGTCGATCGAGGTCGAAGTCGGTGCGAAGGACGCCCGCAAGCGGCTGCTGTTCTCGGGCGACCTGGGCTCGGGCGGCAGCGACTTTGTCGCCGATCCGCAAGGTCCCACGGGCGTCGATCATCTGATCCTTGAATCCACCTATGGCGACCGCGAGCGCACCGTCACCAGCGGCGTCGCGCGGCGCGCGGCCTTGGCCGAGGAACTCAAGGCGGCGCACGCCGCTGGCGGCCCGTTGCTGATCCCCGCCTTCGCGCTGCAGCGCAGCCAGGAACTGCTGGTCGATCTGCTGCAACTGATGGAGGACGGCGACGCGCCGCGCGGCGACATCTTCCTGGACTCGCCCCTGGCCATCGAGGCCTCCAAGGTGTTCCTCGACCGGGGCTGGAATCCCGCCCTGCAGCGAAACCCTTTCGAGCCGGTCCGCCCCTCCGAGCATCTGCGCTTCCTGGACAAGCCCTGGGACAGCGATGGCCTGGAGCGGCTCTCCGGCTGGCATGTGATCCTGGCCGCCAGCGGCATGTGCGATGCGGGCCGGGTGCGCAAGCATCTCAAACGGTTGCTGTGGCGCAAGGAGGCGACTGTGCTGCTGTGTGGGTTCCAGGCGGCCGGCACGCTGGGCCGGTTGCTGGCCGAAGGCGCCGAACGCGTCAGCATCCAGGGCGACGAGGTGCGGGTTCGGGCGCGGGTGCGCAGGCTCGACGCCTATTCGGCCCATGCTGACGCCGCCGGCCTCACACGCTGGGCGCTCGATCGGGCGCCTGTCGCCGGTTCCATCCTGCTGGCCCATGGCGAGCCTGACGCCACCGCCGGGTTGCGGGATCGGCTGACCAGCGCCGGTTTCGATGCGGCCGCAATTCTGATCCCCGACCTGGACGACGCCTTTGATCTCGGCGAGGGACCCGCCGTCCCGCTCAAGTCGTCGCCCGCCAGGTTGCCGCCCCATGCCGCCTCCAAGCTCGACTGGCACAACAAGCGGGTCGCCTTTCAGATGGCGCTCAACGCCGCCCTCGGCGGCGCCGAGAGCGACGCGGCGCGCGAAGCGCTGTTGCGCCGCCTCAGCGCGGTGGTCGAAGGCCGGCCGGACAGGCCGCTAAATGCGACCTCGGCGAGCGAACTTGATTCAGCTCAAGGCCCGCCGCCGCCGGTGGGGGTGTTCTAGCAACGTCATCCGCCCCCTTTTCGCAAGGCAAGACAATGGCATCTCGTAAGATCAAGACGATCGCCCGCGACGGTCGCGACGCGTTCCAGAACGTCACCGACCACCTCAAGACCATGGTCGACCACTTGGGCCACGACGCTGGCGATGCGGCCTCGGTGAGCGCCGTGGCCCTGGGTCATGCCGCCATAGAACTGGTCGGCGATGTCCAGACCAAGCTGGATCGTCTCGAGAGAGCGGCGAAGAGGGAGGTCCGGCGCCACCCGGCCGAAGCCCTGGCCGCGACCGCCGCGAGCTCGGCGCTTGTCGCCGCCATCGCCGCCGGTCTGATCACCTACACCCTGGTTCGTCGGGGTCAGGACGCCTAGCGCCCTGACCGGTCGACGCAGAAACTGCGCCTAGGCTGCGACCGGCTCGAGGCGCCAATCCTGGCCGACGGCGAACAACTGGATGCGGCCTGGGGGTGATCCGTAGTCGATCAACGACACCCACATCGGCATGAAGCGCAGCAGGACCACGCCGCGCCCGGCGGGGTGGGGCTCGAAGCGGGCGAACTCGGGGGTTCCCCAGATCCGGCGATTGAGCGCATCGACCCACTGCGGGTTGTCGATGACGCTGGCCTTTCCGGCCAGGGACAGGCCCTGCGGCGGGCCCTGATCGTCGCCGCCGATGGCGATCGAGACCCGGGGATCGGCGACGATATTGACGTGCTTCTGGCTGTCCTGAGCGACCAGGAAAAACAGCGCAAGGCCGTCGGCCAGATAGTTTACCAAGGTGGCCTGTGGCCAACCGTCAGCACGCAGGGTCGCCACGCTCATCAGATGGTGGCGGGCCAGGATCGCGTTGACCCTGGCTTCGGGTGTCGCGGAGGATGCGAGCGGCTCAGTGGGGGGCTCAGTGGGCGGACGGTGTGGATCTTCGGCCATGAGGGCCTCCGGTGGACGTCGCGCGAGGTTCAGGCTGCGACGAGATCGGCCATTCGCACCGGCGCGGCGACCCGGAACCGGCGGCAACCCTCGAGGGCGACCAGGCCGTCAGCCTGCAATTGGGTGACCATGCGCGAGACGGTCTCGATGGTCAGGCCCAGATGATCGGCGATGTCCTGCCGGCTCATCGCCAGTTCGTTCCAGGCCGCGCCCTGCCGCTTGGCCACGTCGGACAGGAAGCCCGCGACCCGCTCATAGGCGCTCTTGCGCGCCAGCAGCATCATGTGGTCCTGAGCCCGACCCAGTTCCTGACCGGTAGCGCGCCAGATCAGACGCTCAAGGCGTTCGCCGGCCTCGCCGTAGTGTTTCAGCGCTGAGCGCTTGGCCACGAGGATCTTGCTGTCGCACAGCGCTTCGGCCGAGGCGCGGTGGGTGAGACCCGCCTCCAGACCGAAAAGGTCGCCGGGATAGTAGAAGCCGGCGATCTGGCGACGCCCATCGCCCAGCAGGCGAGAGGCGCGAACCGCCCCGCGCTGGACCTGGTAGACCATGTCGGTCTCGTCATCCTGGGCGTAAATCTCTTCGCCGCTGGAGTAGGTCATGCCGACGCCGACCGCCGAGAAGACCTCGTCGGACGAGATCACCTGGGCGTGCGGCGGGGCGGCTTCAGCGCGGTCTCGCAGATAGGCGGGCATCGACATCGCACATCTCCCTGAGCAGTGGGTTTCAGGGATAGGTGAACGGCGGAGCATCTCACATTGGGATGTTTACGTAGGCGAAACAGATCCGCCGCCAAGGCGGCCTAATCTGTCGCCCCGGGCTGAAGAACCAGGCGCGAGGCGAGGCCGGGCTCCTGGCTGATGACGATCCGCGCATCCAGCGCCATGACGCCCCGGGCGTCCACGCGCAGAGGGTTGATGTCCAGCTCGACGACATCGGGCAGATCCGTCGCGATCGCCGAAAGCGCCTCCAGGGTGGCGACCACCCCGTCTATGTCGGCCCTGGGCTCGTCGCGATAGCCGGCCAACAGGCGCGATATCCGGGTCCTGGCGATCATGGCGCGTGCCTGGTCGCCGCCCAGGGGGGGCAGGCCCAGGGCGTGGTCCTTCAGAACCTCGACCGCCTTGCCGCCGGCCCCGACCATCACGACAGGACCGAAGGTGGCGTCCAGAGCCAGGCCGACGATCAGTTCATGGGCGCGGCCTGGCGGGATCATGGTCTGCACCGCAAAGCCGGTGATCGTGGCGTCGGGCAAGGTCGCGGCGACGCGGGCCGCCATGGCCTCGGCGGCGGCGCCAGCGGCCCGCGCGTCGGGCAGATCCAGGGCAACGCCGCCGACATCGGATTTGTGGGAGATCTGCGGCGAGACGATCTTGACGGCGTAGGGCGGCGCCAGTTCCGCGCAGACCCCGGCGACGTCCTGGGCCGTGGCGGCCAGTCGGGTCGGGACGGTGGTCACGCCATAGGCGCCCAGCAGGTCCTTGGCCTCGATCTCGTTGAGCAGGGTGCGCCCTTGCGACCGGGCGGTCTGGATCAGGGCCACCGCCGCAGCGCGATCGTCGGTACGCGGATCGCGGCGGCCTTGCGCGCCGGACATGCCGGCCTTTGCGCGGCGGGCGGCGAGAAGATGGCCAAAGCCCCTTATGGCGGAGTCCGGGGCCCCGAACATCGGAAGGCCGGCCGCGCTGAGGATCGGTCCGGCGACATCCTGATTGGCGTCGCCCAGCCAGCAGGCGATAACAGGCTTGAGCACGCCGCGTCCGCGAGCGGCGACGACGCTGTCGGCCACGCCTTGGGCGATGTCGCGCGGCTGGGTCAAGGCGGTCGGGCAATTCATGACCAGAACGGCGTCGACCCCGGGGTCCGACAGCACCGCGTCAAGCGCCACGCGATAACGCTCGACCGGCGCGTCGCCGATCAGGTCCACCGGATTGGCGTGCGACCATCCGGCGGGGAGGACGGCGTTCAGGCGCTCCAGGGTCTGGGGCGCCAGCTCGGCCAGGACGCCTTCGCGGGTCGTCATGGCGTCCAGCGCCAGGATGCCGGCTCCGCCGCCATTAGTGATGATGGCCAGTCGATCGCCGGCCAGGCCCTGTCCGACGCGCAGAACGGCGGCGGCGTCGAAGAGTTCGGTCAGGCTCTCGACCTGGACGATGCCGGCCCGTTCGAAAGCGCAGACATGAACATCATAGGCGCCGGCCAGGGCGCCGGTATGGGAGCGGACAGCCCTGCCGCTGGCGGGGTTTCGTCCGGCCTTCAGGGCGATCACCGGCTTGATGCTGGCGGCCGCCCGGGCTGAGGCCATGAACTTGGCCGCGTGGGTGACGCCCTCGATATAGAGCAGGATGGCGTCGGTATGGGGATCGGCCGCGAACAGATCGATCAGGTCGCCAAGGTCGACCTCGGCCATGTCGCCAACAGAGACGATCCCGGAAAAGCCCAGTTGCCGGGTGGTGGCCCAGTCGATCAGCCCGCTGATCAGGGCGCCGCTCTGGGAAATCAGGGCCAGATTGCCTGGAATGGGCGCGCCGCGCGCGAATGAAGCGTTGAGGCCGGCGTGGGGCGCCAGCAGGCCCAGGCCATTGGGTCCGACGATGCGCAGTCCATAGGGCCTGGCGGCGTCCAGCATGGCTTGCCGCAATCCGTTGGCGTCGGTGAGGCCTGCCGAAAGGATCACGGCGACCTTGACGCCGGCCGCGCCCAGTTCGGCGATCACCGGGGGAACGGCGGCGGCCGGGACGATCACCACGGCGAGGTCGGGCGGCTCTGGCAGGTCGGCAATGCGGGCCGCCCAGCGCGTTCCCGCCACCTCCAGCCGGCGCGGATTGACCAGATGGATAGGCCCGGCGAAGCCGCCGGACAGCAGGTTGTCGACCACCACCTGGCCGACCGAGCCCGGATGGTCGGAGCCGCCAATCACCGCCACCGAGGCGGGCGAGAGCAGAGCGGCTAGGTTGTATGGCGACATCGTGACCTCAGGCGTCCTGACCCATCCGCGCGGGCCGTCGCGGGACAAGGGCGGCGCCAGGCTGCTGACGCGCAATCCGTAGAGTCCCGCACCAGATCTTCCGCCGAACCGGTTTGTAACCCGCGAGGCGACGGGGCATTGTCGGGCTGCAGCTAGGGTCCAGATCATCTCGACCGCGGAAAGATGAAGAGCGTATGGCGTCCGGTTCGGCCCTGCAACAAGATCAGATGAAGGGCTACGGCGTGGCTCTGGCGGCCTTCGCCCTGGCGGTTGCGATTCGCGGACTCCTGGCGCCTTGGCTGGGGAACCATGCCGCCCACCTGCTTTTCACCGCGCCCATCGTCGTTGCCGCCGCGTTCGGCGGGGTTGGCGCGGGCCTCGGCGCCACGTTCCTGGGCCTCATCGCCGGCTTCCTGTTCGCTGGCCACGACCAGCCCACAGCTCTGGCGATGATGGAGGCCCTGACATTCCTGTTGGCGGCGACGGGAATCACGCTGGTGGGGGCGGAGATCGGTCGTCTGCGTCGAGAAGCGGTGATCAACGAACAAAACGCGGCGGCCCGCGCGCGGCAGGCCGAAGACGTGGCCAGCGAGCTCAACCTGCTCATCGATGGGGCGACCGAATACGCCATCTCCATGCTCGATCCCGAAGGGCGGGTGCGGATCTGGAACGCCGGCGGGCAAAGACTGATGGGCTGGAGCGAGGCCGAGGCTGTGGGTCAGTACGTCGCGGCTTTCTACCCGCAGGACGCCCGCCAGGCGGGCAAGCCGCAGGATGATCTCGCCAGGGTCCAGGCCGAGGGCAAAATCGAGGAAGACCGCTGGTTCCTGCGCCAGGACGGCTCGGAGTTCCTGGCGCATGTTTCCATCACCGCCCTTTATGACCGGGCCGGCGTCCTGCGGGGCTTTGGCAAGGTCCTGCGTGACGTCACCGACCAGCGCGCCAGCGAGCGGGCGCTTGACGCCGGCGCCGAACATCTGCGGTCGATCCTGTCCACCGTCCCCGACGCCATGGTCGTCATCGACCAGCGTGGCAAGATCCTGTCGTTCAGCGCCGCCGCCGAGCGGTTGTTCGGCTTTCTGGAAGCTGAGGTTGTGGGCGAGAACGTCCGCTGCCTCATGCCCTCGCCGGACCGCGAGCGTCACGACGGTTATATCGAACGCTACCTGACCACCGGCGAGCGCAAGGTGATCGGTATGGGACGCGTCGTGGTCGGCCTGCGCAAGGATGGCACGACCTTTCCGATGGAGCTGTCGGTCGGCGAAGCCACCGGTCAGGGCCCTCGAGTCTTCACCGGCTTTGTCCGCGACCTGACCGATCGCCAGCGCACCCAGGCCCGCCTGGAGGAACTCCAGGCCGAGCTGATCCATATCGCCCGGGTCAGCGGCATGGGGACCATGGCCTCGACCCTGGCCCACGAGCTTAATCAACCGATCACCGCCGTGGCCAACTATGTCGAGGCCGTGCGCGATCTTCTGGCCAGGCCGGATCCCGATGAACTGCCGATGATCCGCGAGGCGCTGGCCGACGCGGCCGGCGAAGCGATGCGCGCAGGCAACATCGTCCGACGTCTGCGCGACTTCGTCGCCCGGGGCGAAGTGGAAAAGAGTGTCGAGGACCTGCCGGCCGTCATTCACGAAGCCGCCGCCCTGGGCTTGATGGGCGCCCGGGACCAGGGCCTGGACCCGATCTTCGAGCTGGACGCCGACGCGACGCCGGTGCTGATCGATCGCGTGCAGATCCAGCAGGTGGTGATCAATCTGGCGCGCAACGCCGTCGAGGCGATGAGCGGAGCCGATCAGCCCAGGCTGTGGCTGAGCACCCACGATCAGGGCGATGGCCTGGTGCGGGTCACGATCGCCGACAACGGCCCCGGCGTGGCGCCGGGCATCGGCGGTCAGTTGTTCACCGCCTTCGTCAGCACCAAGACCGAGGGCATGGGGCTGGGGCTGTCGATCTGCCGTACGATCGTCGAAGCCAACGGCGGTCGCATCTGGCATGAGCCGCGCCCAGGCGGCGGCTCGCAGTTTCATTTCACACTGGTCAAGGTTGAGAAGGAAATCCTCCATGAACACTAGGCGGATGATCCATATCGTCGATGACGAAGAGGCGATCCGTCGCTCTGCCGGGTTCATGCTCAAGACCTCGGGCTATGCGGTGTCGACCTATGCTTCGGGAGACGCCTTTCTGCAGGAGGCCAGGGACGCTGAGCCGGGTTGCGTGCTGCTGGACGTGCGCATGCCTGGCATGGACGGCCTTGAGGTCCAGAAGGCGATGGCCGAGCGGGGCATCGCCATGCCTGTGGTGGTCCTGACCGGGCACGGCGACATCACCGTGGCGGTTCGCGCCATGAAGGGTGGGGCGGTCGACTTCATTGAAAAGCCGTTTGAAAAGGCGGTGCTGCTGACCGCCATTACGGCGGCCTTCGAACGGCTGGACGACGCGGGCGCCCGAGCGGCGCGGGCGGGGGACGCCGCCGTCGCCATCGCGGCCCTGACCAGTCGCGAGCAGGACGTGCTCCGAGGCCTGGCCCAGGGCCTGCCCAACAAGACCATCGCCTTCGACCTGGCCATCTCGCCGCGCACCGTCGAGGTGCACCGCGCCAATCTGATGGCCAAGCTGCAGGTAAGGAGCCTGTCCGAGGCGCTGCGGATCGCCTTCGCCGCAGGCCTGCAGGAACAGGCCTAAGGAGCTCTACGTAGCGACCACGCCATTGTCGTATGGCATCCCCCGCACGTGACCCGTCTTGGTCGCGAAGGCAGGCCGGAAATGACGCAAGCGCTCTCCAACACCGTCGAACACCGCGCGCGGCTGCTGCTGGTCGAAGACGACGCCGGCGTGCGTCGCTCGCTGCAGCTGCTGCTGCACGGCCGCGGCTTCGAGGTGCGCGCCTACGCCTCGGGCCTGGCGCTGCTGGCCGATCCCACGGCGCTCGATGCGGTATGCTTGGTGGCGGACTATCGCATGCCCGAAATCGACGGCCTGCTGATCCTGACCCGGTTGCGCGAGCTGGGCTGGCGGGGCGAGGCGCTGATGATCACAGCTTTCCCGACGGCGCGGTTGATCGATCAGGCCCTCGCGGCCGGCTACAGCCGCGTGATCGAGAAGCCGATGGCCGAGGCCGTCCTGGTCGAGGCGGTCGAGCGTGTCATGGCCGCGCACCACGACCCTAAGTAAAACTCCCAACTGCGAGGCGGCGGCGGCGGCGGTATCAAACCGCCACCATGAGGCGGCCTGCTCCATCCAGGCAAAGCCTTTGCGACACCTGGAGAGACACCATGGACAAGACCATGAGGGCCGCTGTCGTTCGGGCCTTTGGCCAGGCGCTGGTCGTGGAGGACATCGCGCGACCCGTGCCGGGGCGCGGTCAGGTGCTGGTCAAGATCGCCGCCTGCGGGGTGTGTCACACCGATCTGCACGCGGCCCATGGCGACTGGCCCATCAAGCCCAGCCTTCCGTTCGTTCCGGGCCATGAGGGTGTCGGCACCGTGGTCCAGGTCGGCAAGGGCGTCGAGCACGTCAAGGAAGGCGACCGGGTCGGCGTGCCCTGGCTGCACTCGGCCTGCGGCCAGTGCACCTACTGCCTGAGTGGATGGGAGACCCTGTGCGAGGCGCAGCAGAACACCGGCTACTCGGTCAACGGCGGCTTCGCCGAATATGTGCTCGCCGACGCTGACTATGTCGGCCATCTGCCGGCCAAACTGAGCTTCCTGGAAGCGGCGCCGATCCTGTGCGCCGGCGTCACCGTCTACAAGGGCCTGAAGGTCACGGACGCCAAGCCCGGCGACTGGGTGGCGATCTCCGGCATCGGCGGGCTGGGCCACATGGCCGTGCAGTACGCCAGGGCCATGGGGTTCAAGGTCGCCGCCGTCGATATCGACAAGGACAAGCTGCATCTGGCGCGAACCTTGGGCGCGGAGATCACCGTGGACGCCCGCGAGACCGATCCGGGCCCCTATCTGCAGACCCAGATCGGCGGCGCGCATGGCGTGTTGGTCACCGCCGTGTCGCCCATCGCCTTCTCGCAAGCCATGGGCATGGTTCGGCGCGGGGGCACGGTGTCGCTCAACGGCCTGCCGCCCGGCGATTTCCCGCTGTCGATCTTCGACACGGTGCTGCGCGGGATCACGGTGCGGGGCTCGATTGTCGGGACGCGCCTGGATCTGCGCGAGGCCCTGGCCTTCGCCGCCGACGGCCGGGTACGGGCGACGGTCCACGCCGAGGGCCTGCACAACATCAACAGCGTTTTCGACCGCATGGCGCGGGGCGAGATCGAAGGCCGCGTGGTGCTCGATTTCGAGGATCGGCTGTGAGCGGCCGTGGGATCAGCAGCGCGGGACTGCTTGCTGTCCTGGCCCTGGGCCTGGCGGGCGCTCAGGCTTCCGCCGAGCCTGCGTCCAAACCCCCACAGGCGTTCGGCGGCCAGGGGATCGCCCAGCGCAACTGCGGAACCTGCCATGCGCTAGACGGCCGACCCAGCCCGCTGGCCGATGCTCCGCCGTTCGCGACCCTGTATCGACGCTACCCGCCCGGCGGGCTCGACCAGATCCTGACGGAAGGCATGCTGGCCCCCAGTCGCAAGCCCGAGGAGGGCTCACCTGAGCGCCATCCGCGCATGCCGATGGTCGAACTGGACGATGACGAGGTCGCCCAGCTGAAAGCCTATTTGAAAAGCCTGGATCCACGGACTCACAACCGTCAGTAACGAGCGCAGGCGCGTCACCGCTTCGACCTCCGCCGACGGAGACGGACTGGCGAGAAGAAGTTTCCCCTCAGTTGCGCGAGATCAATACCACTCAAGCTTCATTGCGAGATAATCAAGCCACGAACAGGGAGGTTCTCGATGACTGTTCTTCAACTGACCCTTGGCATTCTGGAGACCGTCGCGTTCGTCGCGTTCGTCTTGACCCTGAGCGCCGTTTCGCTGCTGACTTTGGTAGGCGAGGGGCCGGTCATGCGCAGGTCGCCACGGCCCTCTGATCGGCGGATCGCGCGATGACTGACCGCCCTGACGCTGGGCTCAGGCTTGTCCTGATCGCCGCAATCCTGGCGGTGGGCGTAATCTCGCTGGCCGCCTGCCAGCCGCAGCAGTTTCGGCAACCCCGTCATGAGCCGGCCACGCGCCTCTGAACCTGACCAGACCCTAGGCGGCGATCCCCAGGGCCAGTAAGCCAAACAGCGCACCCTCGGTTTGCGACAGCCGCCAACCCCGATGGATAAACACTGCGCCCTGACGAAAGTCGCCAGCGGCGCGACGGCGCAGGTCGGCGAGCGTCCCGGCGTTCCGCCCGTCCGGGAACAGCCGGATCGCCAGGGCCTTGGCGCTGGTTCCCGGATTCTGTTCCAGCCAGGCCTTGCCGATACGTTCGACAGCAGCACGGTCCAGATCGTTGAAGCCTGCCGTCGGGGCGGCGAGGGCCACGGCGGGCAGACTGGCGCTGGCGGTCATCGCCAGCAGCGTGGCAAGCAGGTCGCGGCGGGCCAGAAGGGTCATCGGACGGCTTCCATCTTCAGCTTCAGGTGGTCGGCCAGGCGCAGGGTCAGGGCCAGCAGGGTCAGGGTGGGATTGGCGATGCCCGAGGTCGGGAATACCGAACTGCCCGCGACATAGAGATTGGCCGTATCGTGGACGCGGCAATCGGCGTCGACCACGCCCTGCTTCGGATCGGCGTGCATCCGCGTCGTCCCCATGTGATGGCGCGAGGCGCTGGCGATGGCCACATAATCCGTACACTGAATAGGCCAGCAGAGGCGGCCCTGACCGGATGCGCCCAGAGCGTCGCCCATGGCCGCCGTGGTGCGCTCAAAGCTGTCCCAGTCGGCCCGGGAATAGACCCAGTCCAGTTTGATGCGCGGCATGCCCAGCGGGTCGAGATCGGCCGGATCCAGGGTGATGCGGCTGTCGGGATTGGGGAAGTGCTCGGTCATGGCGAAGCAGCCGAACAGTTGCCCGCTCTGTTGATCCACGCCGCTGCCAGCATCCAGACGGGTCGCCGTCTGGCGGATGACCTTGGTCTCGGCCTGGGTCGGCGTGCCCGAGCCGGGTTCGCCGCCGTTATAGAGGGTGAGGGTGAAGTTGCCGGTCTTCATCCGGGTCTGGCCGGCCAGGCCGCTGCCAATCACGCAGTGGGCGGCGGCGCGGGCGGGCGGCACATAGAGCGCCATCGACTCGGTTCGGGCGATATTGACCGCCGAACCTTCCGTCTCGGCGTCGCCATCCATCGAATAGGTGACATGGCCCTGGAAGAACCGGCCCACCAGACCGTGACGATTGCCGACGCCCTCGGATCGCACGGTGTTGGAGGCCAGCATCAGCCGGGCATTCTCGATGCCACCGGTCGCGAGGACATAGGTCCGGGCCCTGGCGGTATGGCGCTTGCCGCTGAGGCAGGCCACATCCAGCCCTTCGACAGTGTCGCCTTTCGCCGCGAGGCGAACCTGGGTGGCGTTGGCGTAGAGATACACGGTGATGTTGGGCGCATCCGCAAAGTCGGTGCGGAAGGCGTCGAAGGCCGCCTTGTCTGCCCCGCCCGAGATCTTCGAGAAGTAGCGTGGCGCGGAGAAGAAGCCGTCCTGGGGATCCAGATCCAGCGGTCTGCGGGCCTTGTCCTGCAGCACCGGCGTGTCGGGTCCGAAATGCGGAATCCCCAGCAGGTCGCAGGCCCGGTCATAAAAGGGCTGAAGCTGCTCGCGGCTCATCGGCCAGCCGCTGTAGGGCGCCCAGTCGCGCTGGGCAAAGTCGGCGGGGTCCAGAGGCGCGCACTTGCCGCCCCAAACATGGGCTGAACCGCCCAGGGCGCGGATCCTTGACTGCGCGGGATAGTCGTTAAGCGCCCTGTCAGGGTTATCAGGTGCGCGGACGGTCGCTGAGCCCGCGTAGAGGGCCTGATTGTCCATGTCGATCTCGCGACCGCCGCTCTCGAGGACGGCGACCCTGATCGGGCCGCCGGCCAGTTCCCGGGCCAGGGCGATGCCCGCAATGCCGCCGCCGATGATGATCAGATCGGCCTCGATCCGGCTGGCGTCAGGCAAGGTTCGGGCGTCGATGAAAGCCATCGTGTTTCCTGTCTGATTGTCGGAGGGGGGCAGGGCGCCGGAGCGCTGTGCTCCGGCGGGACGCTTTAGGCGCGGGCGCCTTTGGCCTTGAGATACTGGACTACGGCGAAGTGGCCGCGTCGGCTGGCCTGGCTGAGCGGTGAGCGGGTTTCGCCGGGATTGGCGACGACCGACCGGTTCACGTCGGCGCCCTTTTCAACGAGATAGCGCACGGTCGCCAGGTCGCCTGACTGGGCGGCGTTGATCAGCGGCGTCTCGTCGCCGGGGACAAACGACTCCACCGATGCGCCGTGTTCGACCAGGGCCTTGACGATGTCCAGGCGGCCGCGGGCGGCGGCCATGATCAGGGGGTTGCCATCCCCGCGGGAGCCCAGATTGGGGTCGGCCCCCTTGGACAGCAGAAGCTCGACCAGATCGACGCGGCCCTGGCGCGCGGCCTCGATCAGGGGCGTACCGTCGCCGACGACCTTAGTGTCGGGGTTGGCGCCGGCGGCCAGCAGTTCACGGACGGCCTGGGCGTCGCCCTGGCGAACGGAGTCGAACAACGGGCGACCCAGGTGGCGTGCAACGGCGCGGGCGGCCAGCTCGGGCGTTTGCTGGATCTCACGGGCGGGCTGGGCCGCCCAGGCCGTGAAGCCGACCCCCAGGGCCAGAATGGCGACCGAGACGGCGCCGGCCATCCGGCGGGCGTGGCCCAGACGGTGCTGCTTGAGCATGACGAATCTTTCCTTGAGTTGCTTGTTGGCCGAGGCTGGCCAGTGGCAGCCGAGCGGCGGCGCGTGGGGCGCCAGCTGGGTCTTCAGCATGGCCTCGCCATAGGTCCGGCGAGCCACGGGGTGGCGGTTCAGGACGGCTGCGTCACAGGCGATCTCCTGGTCGATCCGCAGGCGGCTTGCGCCGATGTGGACCAGAGGGTTGAACCAGAACAGGCACTGGACCGCGATGGTCAGGGCGTTGATCTGGGCGTCGCCCATCGACAGGTGATTGCGCTCATGGGCCAGGATCAGGGCCTGTTCCTCTGGCGTGAAGCGCAGGGCGAAGTCGGCGGGCAGGACGACCCGGGGCGACAGTGCGCCGATCACGGCGGGACCGACCCCGGCATGCTCGGCATGGAACAGGTCACCTTCGCCGCGCAGGCGGCCCAGTGACTTGAGGAACCGGCGCTGGCGCTCGGCCTGGACGCCGATGGCCAGCAGGGCGACCAGGGCCCAGGTGATGACCAGGAGGTTTCTCAGGCGATGCGAACTGGCGACCGAAGACAGGGTCGTCGTTTCGAACCCCGGCGTCGGCATGGGTCGCGGCTCAGGCGAGGGTGTCGGTTTCGGTGTCGGCGGTGTGCTCGTGACCACCGACGGCGCTGGCGGAGCGATGCTGACGACCCGCGCGGGCGCCAGCACGGCCAGAGCCGCCAGCGGAGCGATCAGCCATAGACCATAGGCCGCGCGCGCGCCAAATATCGACCGCACGGGACGGCGCAGGATCAGCACCAGCAGAACGGCGCCGGCGATCGCCAGATTGGCGCGCAGCAGCAGGGCCAGGATCTCATTTGTCATCGTCGAGGCTCTCCAGCAGGCGGCGCAGATCGGCGACATCCTGGTCGCTGAGCTTTTCGCGTTGCGAGAAATGGGCCACCAGCGGGGCCAGGCGGCCGTCGAACAGTCGGTCCAGCAGTCCCTGGCTTTCGGCGTGCACATAGTCGCTCTGGGCGACCAGCGGCCGGTAGAGGAAGCGGCGGCCATCGCGGTCAGCGGCGATGGCGTCCTTCTTCAGCAGGCGGTTGAGCAGGGTCTTCACCGTGGCGTCGGCCCAGTCCTGATCGGCGGGCAGGGCGGCGATGATCTCCTCGGCGCTGAGCGGGCTCTTGGCCCACAGAGCTCTCATCACCTGACTTTCGGCCGTGCTGATCCGCATGGAGCCTCTCCTTGTTGGCTCCATCGTTTACATCCGTAATCGATCCGGTCAATCAACGATTACGGATGTAAACGAATTGTAATCTCCGAAGGTCGCTAGAGGCTAGGCGGCTCCCACCCGCGCCGGCGAAAGCCGTAGCGCGTCGATGTGTCTGGGCATGGCCTCGGCGGCCTGACGGATCTCGCGGCGGATCTGTTCGAACTCGGCGGCGATGCGGTCAGGGTCGTGCAGATCGACCAGCGGATCGTAGGACCTGGGTCGCACGCCCTGGCCGTCCAGCACTGCTTGCCAGCTGGTGGCGGTGAACATCTCTTCGGGATGCTGGGACAGGCGACCGCAGGCCCGGAACAGGGCCAGGCGTTCGGACAGGCTCTCGGGCAGTTCCATCTCGCGGCGCGAGCGCCACAGCGGCTCGTCGCGCTGGTTGGCGTGATAGTGCAGGACGATGAAGTCGCGGATGCGCTCGAAATCCAGCTGGATACGTTTGTTGTAATCGTCGACCTGCACGGGCTCCCAGGTCTTGCCGGGGAAGGCGGACAGGAACTTCAGCAGGCCGGCCTGGATCATGTGGATGCTGGTTGATTCCAACGGCTCGATGAAGCCGCTGGCCAGGCCCAGGCTCAGCACGTTCTTGTTCCAGGCTTTCTTGCGGCGACCGGTAACGAAGCGCAGGCGATTGGGCTCGGCCAGGGCTGAGCCGCCCAGGCTGGCGCGCAGGGTGGCCTCAGCCTCTTCGTCATCAATGAACGCGCTGGAATAGACATAGCCGTTGCCGTCGCGGTGCTGCAGCGGGATGTTCCAGACCCAGCCACCGGCCTGGGCCGTTGAGCGGGTGAAGGGGCGGGGGTCTTCCTGGCGCTCGCAGGGCATGGCCATGGCGCGGTCGCAGGGTAACCAGTGCGACCAATCCTCGTAGCCGGTCTTCAAGGTCTGCTCGATCAACAGGCCCCGGAAGCCGGAGCAGTCGATGAAGAAGTCGCCTTCGATCCGGCGATCGCCTTCCAGCACCAGGGCCTCTATGAAGCCGTCCTCGCCGCGCTGGGCGACATGGGCCACCTTGTCCTCGATGCGCGTCACACCCAGGCGCTCGGCATAGGTCCGCAGGTAGCGGGCATAAAGCCCGGCGTCGAAGTGGAAGGCCGAGCCGAAGGTCGAGAGCGGCGACGACGGGTCCCTGCTCTGCTGGCCAAAGCGCCCGCGTCGGGCGGCCTGGTCACACAGCGAATAGTCGCCCAGCGGCCCGGCCTTGTTCAGGGCCGACAGCTTGAGCCAGTACTGATGGAAGTAGCCGGGGTCCGGCGCGACGCCGTAGACCCCGAACGGGTGGAAATAGCTTTCGCCAGGGCGGGTCCAGCCGCGGAACTCGATGCCCAGCTTGTAGCTGCCTTTGGTCTCGCGGACGAACTCGGCCTCGTCCAGGCCCAGGGTCTGGTTGAAGCTCCGGATCGGCGGAATGGTGGCCTCGCCGACGCCGATCGTGCCGATCTCGGCGGACTCCACCAGCGTGATGGCGCAACGGCGCCCGAGGGCGCGCGAGAACAGGGCCGCCGCCATCCAGCCGGCCGTGCCGCCGCCCAGAATGACGATCGAGCCGGGCAGGTTGTCACTCTTGGGATCGACCACCGGGGGCTCCTTGTGCTCAGACGATCATGATCCGCCGGAGCGTAGACACAAGTCCGGGACCGCCCTCGCAGGATGGCGGCCCCGGTGAAGTTGGAAACGGCGGGCGGGGAATAGTTACCCGCCGTCAGGGCAGGCTAGACTACATGCCGAACTTGAACCGCACGCCGGCCGAGAGGCGACGGTCGCCTCCGACGAAGCGGAACGGCAGGTTCGGGAACTGCAGGTAGGTCTTGGCGTCTTCCTTGGTGAGGTTGGAGCCTTCCAGGGTGAACTTGAGGGCCGGGGTCACCGCAAAGGCGACCTGACCGTCCAGTTGTCCGTAGGCGTCATTATAGATGCCAAGCGTATGGACATCGGCTCCAGCACCGAAGCCATAGTTGCCGACAAAGGCCTTGTCCCGCCAGGCATAGGAGAGGCGCGCCGAGAACGGCCCGGTCTCGTAATAGCCTTGCAGGTTATAGGCGCTCTTCGAGACGCCGGGGATTGGCAGGCTCTTGGAGTAGTCGTTGCTGTAGGGAGATTCCGAGTCCGAGTAGGTGTAGTTGGCGGTGAAGCCGACCCCGAAGTCGAACGCGTACTGCGCCTGAAGTTCGACGCCCTTGATGGTGCCGCCCGCGCCGTTCACGACCGACGAGAACGGACCGACCGAGGCCCCGGCGACCGACTGGTCCTTCACGGTGACGCTGTAGGTGTTGGAGACGATGAACGAGTCCACCGTCTTGTAGAAGAAGCCGGCCGACAGCAGGCCCTGGCTGCCGAAATAGTGCTCATAGGCGATGTCGAACTGCGATGCCCGGAAGGGATCGAGGTTCGGATTGCCGCCGCTGCCGTTGGTGTAGAGGAACTTGTCCAGGTTCGGGCCGGGGTTGGACGAGCGGGTGAAGTTGTACGAAGCGCCCTGGCCCAGATCGAACAGGTTTTGCGACGAGACCACGCGGGCCGCGCTGGCGCGGACCTTGTCGGTGTCGCTCACCTCGAACACGCCCGACAGGCTGGGCAGCACGTCGGTGTATTCGCGGACGGTGTTGGACGCGTCGGGGTTCTTCAGTACGCCGTTCCAGCTGTCGGTGCCCCACCACAGCGGCGTCACCGGCGTGTTGGACGAGTCGATGACCAGCTTGGTGTGGACGATCCGGACGCCGGCATTGATGTGATAGGCGTCATCGGCGTCCCCCAGATCGGCCATGGCGTAGGTCGAAGTGGTCTTGTCCTTGATTTTGAAGGACTCGATCGGATCCTTGTAGAAGGCGAACTTGGTCGAGGGGTAAAGCGCCTGGATCCAGCCGACCGGATTTTTCATCTGGCCATAGTCCTGGAAGATCGCGGCGACGCCGTGAACCGTGTCCGTGACCGCCCGGCTGGGGGCCGAGGCGGCGGTCTGGTACGGCGTGACCACGGCCGGCGAGTTGCCGAAGCGGCCGCAACCATAGAAGGCGATGTCGCACTTCTTCAGGCCGATGGCGCCGTCCTGGAAGTAGCCGAGCGGCGTCCAGTCAACGAACACGCCGTGGTCGGTCGTGCCCTGGGCGCTGGCCGGCAGTTCGCCCTTGGCCGAGTAGTCGGCCAGGTAACGGCCATAGGTCGAATCGATCTCGCGATCCGAGTAGCGGGCGCCGAAGCTGAAGACCAGATTGGCTTCCTCGGCGAACGCCGGCTTGTACTTGAAGTCGGCGGTGAGGGCCGTGTCGTCGATCTGGGTCTTGTCGCCGAAGGCCCAGTGCGACTTGAAGAACACCGAGGTCGGATTGACCATCGCTGCGGCCAGGTTCGCGGCCGGCGTGAAGAGCGGATAGGCTCCGTTGGTATAGCCGTAGGTGGCGACCAGAGGCGCCGTGGCGTTGGGCGCAAAGCCTGCGCCGCCGTCACGCACGCCGTACTGGGTGTAGCGCGTGTCGACCTGGGCGGAGTTCGAGGCGTAGTCGGACTTTGAGACCGCAGCGCGGAACTTGGCGCTCAGTCGGCCGCCATTGTCCCAATCGGCCGAGAACTGGACGTTGTCGGTCTTGGCTTCCGCGTCCTTGGCGAAGGTGTCGCCTTCGGAAGAGTTGGCGGTGACCAAGCCTGATTGCAGGACGCCGTTGCTGTCCTTGGACAGGCCCTGGGCGTTGTAGGTCGCGTTCTCGTTCGCATAGGCCCATTTCAGGGAATGCTCGCCCGTGAAGATCTTCAGGTCCGAGTGGAACCAGTCGGCCCGCAGGGTCAGGGAATCCGAAGCGCGCAGGTCGGCGTTCAGCGAGAAGGCTGTGCGTTCGCGTTCCTGGTGGCGGTTGTTCGTGTAGCGATATTCGGGCGACCAGACATTGGTCGTCCCAGTGGCGACCTGGTTGTTGCCGGTGGCGGTGTTGCGTCCCCGGAATGCCCAGTTGCCGCGATTTTCGCCGCTCAGGATCTCGGTGTCGACGTTGGTCTTGTCCCAGGTGAAGCTGCCCAGAAGACCGAAATTGTCCGAGAACTTGTGGCCCAGGACGACGGAGACCTGGGGCTTGCCCTTGCCCTTGAACGAGCCCTGATTGTAGCGCACGTCGGCTGACACGGTGGTGTTGTCCCGCAGGTCCAGCGCGTTGCGGGTCTTCAGATTGACCGTGCCGCCCAGGCCGCCTTCGATCACGTCGGCGCGGGGCGATTTGATGACATCGACGCCGGCCAGCAGGTCGGACGGAATGCCTTCCAGCGAATTGGTCTGCTTGTTGTTGCCTTCGCCCAGGCGGAAGGCCTCAAGGCCCGACAGGAAGGTGTCGCCGTTCAGCAGGGTGACGTTCTGATCGAGACCCCGGATGCGGACCTTTGTGCCCTGGCCGTTCTCGCGGTCGATCTGCACGCCGGGCAGGCGCTGCAGCGACTCGGAGATGTTCTGATCGGGGAATTTCCCCATGTCCTCGGCGGTGACCGACTCGATGATCAGGTTGGAGTTCTTCTTGACGTTCAGCGCGTTGGCCAGCGAAGCGCGGAAGCCTGTAACGACAACCTGTTCGACTTCGGTGTTGGCCGCCTGCTGGGCGTGAGCCTGGCTGGCGGCGATCATGGCGAGCGCCGAGGTTGCGGTCAGCAACGCGACGCGGGACCGATGGAATGACTTTCTCAAGACCCAATACCCCTCTGCAAAGTTAACGCGGAGGCTCATGCCCGGAGAGCTGACCCCCCAGGGTAGAACCGCGCTGGTTTTGGGGATGCCTGATGCATCCTCCCCTTGCTGATCCCGGCTCTGTTAGGCCGGTAACTCGAAGCCGTGAGACTCCAAGGCAGCGCTGTCAATTTCATGCGACAGCGCTGTCAGCTGCCGTCAGATAACAGCGGTTCATTTCTTATTGCAAGTTGTTTTAATTGGCCTGACGGGTATCTCGCCGCTGTCAGACCTTCCGCTTGGCGGCTAGGGTGTGGCGAAGACTTTCAAAAGGCATATCATTTTGGTCAATCAATTCGTTCCGGAGGCCTCGACCCGGCGGCGTAGCGCCGGGGCCAGTTTCTCGGGCGCCAATCTGGAGCGAGTGGGCGACCATAATCAGCGCGTCACCTTGCAGGCTGTGCGCGCGCGCGGGCCGGTGACGCGCGTGGAGCTGGCCGAAGCCACAGGCCTCACACCGCCAGCCGTCGCCAATATCACCAAGCGCCTGATGGACATGGGCCTGGTGCTGGAAGCCGGGCGTCTGCAGGGCGGGCGCGGCCAGCCGGCCATGACCTTGATCGCCAATCCCGAAGGCTGCTTCTCGATCGGCATCCATATTGATCGCGACCATATCACCGCGACCCTGGTCGATTTCGCCGGAGAAGTCCGCGCCCGCGCCAGCCAGGAGATCGCTTTTCCGTTGCCCCAGGATGTCACCGCGTTCTGGACGGGTGAACCAGGTCGGGGCCTGTTGGCGTCGCTGCCCACGCCCGATCGGCTGCTGGGTATCGGCGTGGCCCTGCCTGACGATTTCGGCAAGGTGGCCCTGCCGCATCGGCCCGCCAGCTTCGACGCCTGGAACAGCCTGGATCCGGCCAGTCTGTTCACCGACGTTGGTGGTCCGCCGGTGTTCGTCGAGAACGACGCCGCTGCGGCTGCCCTCGCCGAACTGCAGTATGGCCATGGCCTGAGCAAGCCCAGCTTCTTCTATGTGCTGATCGCCGCCGGCCTGGGGGGCGGGCTGATCATCGAGGGCGAGCATTTCCGCGGCGCCGACGGACGCAGCGGCGAACTGGGCTTCTTGCCGTCGCGCGCCGCGCTCGGTGGCGCCTCGAACGGCGTCTCGGTGCAGTCGGTCGTTTCGCTGTCGGCGCTCTACGCCCAGATCGAGATGGGCGGCTTTTCGGTCGCCGATCCGGGCGCATTGCTGGATTTGCCGCCGGCGGGCCAGGCCCTGATCAGCGACTGGATCGAGCGCGCCGCCGACGCCCTGACCGATCCGATGATCAATATCAGCTGTCTGATCAATCCCGAGGCGGTCTATCTGGGTGGCCGCCTGCCGGCCGCAATCGTCGACCAATTGGCCACGGCGCTCAACACCCGGCTGGCCGCCCTGACCGGATTGCCGGCCATCGCCCGGGCGCGGCGGGCGGCGACCTCGGCCGATGGCCCCGCGATCGGCGCGGCCATCTTGCCGATCATCGACCAGCTTTTGCCGTCGCGGGCCACCTTGCGGAAAACGGCCTAGGGTACGGCGACCGCAACAGGCGCGGCGTTCCAGCCCCTCAGGCTCAGGTCCAGCGGGCCGCTGGCCGCCGCCGCCCGATAGCGCACCTCGATCGGGCGTTCCTCGCCGGGCGTCAGGGTCAGATAGTTGTCGCTGTAATAGGCCGGAAGCACGGCCCGGCCCTGCGCGTCAGTCAGGGTCAGTTTCAGGTTCAGGGCAGGCGCGGCGCCGGTATTGGTCACCTTTGCGGTCAGCACCGTCTCGTCACCGTCCGTCCGGCGCGTCGTCTTTAGCGATACGGCTTGGGGCGTCATGGCCGACAGCTTGCGCGAGCCGGCGGCGTCGCCGGCGATCCAGTAGCTGTTGTCGCTCAGCACCTGTCCCTTGGCCGAGCTTAGATCCAGACGCACGACGACCGCGCCCTGTTCGGTCAGCAACGCCTTGAGGTCCAGAGCTTCGCCGACGCTGACGCTATCGGCCTTGGCCGACAGGGTCACGGCGCGATCTGACAGCAGGCGGCCATCCAGAGCCAGCACCCGTACGCGGGCCTTGGCGTTCTTCAGGTCGATTCCGCCGTTATTGACCAGGGCCAGGCGGTGATCAGCCAGGCTCATCTGGATATGCACCGTCTGCGCCGCCTTCTTGACCCCGTAAAACGCCCCATGGGTGTCATAGTCGTGGCTGTAGATCTGCCACATGGTGCTGGGCCAGGCCGAATGGGTCATCCACAGCAGCCGGCCCGAGGATCTGGTCCACAGCTCGGCGTTCATGCCCTCGAACATTGCCCGGTGGGTTTCGTAGTTCATCAGTTGGGCCTTGCGCTCGAAGTCCTCAAGGCTGGTGGGCGGACCCAGCTTGGCGGCCATGGCGTCCTGGAAGGTCTTGACCGCGCCGTTCCCGGTCGGATGCCAGTCGTGATAGGCCCAGGTGTCGCTGATCGGCCAGCGATCGGCCTCCGGCACAGCGGCCTTGAACGCCTCCAGCGTCGGGAACGAGGGCGTGCCGACCTCGACCGAGAAGCCCTTGGCGTGGTCGCTGAAATAGCTCTCGGGCTCGCGATAGTTATACGGACCGCTGTTTTGCAGGTTCACCCGGTTGGAGCTGCCCGTGTACCAGCGGGTGCCGTCCAGATCGTGGACCAGCGCCTCCAGGCCCTCATTGAGGATCGGCTGCGGCACGCCCTCATTGCGGCCAAACCACAGGGCGATCGAAGGGTGGTTGCGGAACCGCTTGATGACGTCGGCGGCGTTGGCCAGGAACAGCGGCACGTCCTGCGGTTCCAACTGGTAGTCCTGGGTCGAGGCCCAGAAGTCGTTCAGCACCAGCAGGCCGTACTCGTCGGCCAGGTCGAAGAAAACCTCCTCGGTGTTCTGGCCCACCCAGTTGCGGATGGTGTTGAGATTGGCCTCCTTGTGAAGCCGGAAGTAGGGCTCCAGCCGCTCACGCTCGACCCGTTTGCGCCAGTCATCCATGCCCCAGTTGCCGCCGCGTGCGGCGATACGGCGGCCGTTGACCTTGATCACCAGATGCGGCGACAGGCCCACCTCGGGCACGTCGCGCACGGCGGGCGAGGCGTCACCGGCGGCGGTCAGGGAGGTGGCCCAGCCGTCGGGCACCTTGCGGATACCCTCATGGCTGCCGTCGGTGATATCCTGGCCCAGCTGGCGGGCCTTGGCGAAATCGACCTCAACCCGGCGCAGCTGGCCTGCCGGGTTGATCAGCGACAGTTCATAGGTGATCTGGCGCATGCCAAAGCGGATGCGTCGTTCGTCCGACGCCTGACCATCCTGGCTGACCGTCAGGGTCAGGGCGTGCAGGGCCGGGGCGCCATAGCCGTTGGGCCACCAAAGTTTCGGGTTCTTGACGGCCAGGGCCGGGAAGGCGGCAGGCGTGAAGCGCACGTCCGACACGCCGGGCGGAGCCAGGACCGTCTTTTCCACCCGCACGCCGTCGAAGGCGGCGGTGAGAGTGATGTTGGCGGGCCTGTCGCCCAGGTTCTCGATCGGAACGATGATCTCGACATCGGCCTGGCTGTTGTCGGCGCGGGGCAGGGTGGTCACCACCTGAGCGTCGCCGATCCGTGCCTCGCCCGTGGCCCGCAGGGTGACGTCCTGCCAGATCCCGGTGTTGCGATCGCGGACGCTGGGGATCCAGTCCCAGCCCTCGGAGGCGACGAAGGTCGGCCCGTCCAGCGCCATCATGCCGCCGTTCTCGCCGACCCCGGCGGTCAGGGATTCCTCGTGGGCGATACCCGGATGCGGCGGCGGCGAGACCCGCACGGCCAAGGCGTTTGAGCCGGCGACCAGCATCTTGGTCACGTCGAACTGGCCGCGGATGAAAGCGCCCTTCATGTCGCCCAGTTTCTGGCCGTTGAGCCAGATCTCGGCGGCGTAGTTGATCCCCTTGAATGTCAGCAGCAGGCGCTTTCCAGCCGCTTCAGCCGGGGCGTCGAACGTGGCGCGATACCAGTAGTCCTGCCGGTTCAGACTCTCGGGGATCAGGATGTTGTTGAGGCCGTGATCGGGGTCGGCATAGACGCCGCGATCAACCAGAGTGGTCAGCACGGTGCCGGGCACGGTCGCCGCGCGCCAGGCTTCTGCCTTGAAGCCAGGCCGGGAGATCGCGCCGCCGCCTGCCGAGATGCTGGGCGCGTCGATCAGGGACCAGCGCTTCAGCGTCCAGAGCCCTTCGCCGTCAGCCTTCAGCGCCGGTCCGGAATAGGCGGGGATCGCGACGGGAACATTGGCGGAAGCCTTGCTGCGGGGCAGGGTCCAGGGATCCTGCGGCGCGGTCTGGCCGTACATCTGCCGGACCTGGACCGGCCAGGTCGGGCTGCCGGTGTCAAAGACAGTCAAGGCATCGTTCGGCGGTGTCCCGGCCAGGACGGTGACCGCGTCGGGCGCCAGGGCCGTCCCGTCATAGCGCAGTCCCGCCACGTCGCCCGCATAGGCCGCAAAGCCCGCGACCTTGCGCGGCGCCAGTCGCAGGCGCGCCGTCACCGCATCGCCGGGCAGCGTTCCGGCGCCGACCGCATGGCCATCGACGAACAGGCGCACCGCGCCGCCGTCAAAGACCGCCGTGACCTGATGCCACTCCCCGGGCAGCCAGGCGGCGTCGGCGCGGATGGTCCGTCCGCCACTGGTTGCGCCAAAGCCGCTGGGGTCGAGCACGAGATAGCGGCCCTTGCCGGTCGGGTCGCCGACGCCGGCGATCAGGGCTGGCCCCCTGGGGCGTTCGGAAGGGCGCACCCAGGCGCTCAGGCTCCAGGGGCTGTCGGCGGGCAAGGCGGCGCCGGCCGCAAAGCCTGGCAGGTCGCGGGCGATCTCGTCGCCGCCGGCCGGGAAGGTAAGGTTGAACGGCCCCGCGGTCTGGGCCAGGCCGGAGCCGGCCGTGGCGGTCATGGCGATCAGCGCCATGGCGCGAGCGAAGTGAGAGTGCTTGCCCATGATCGTTTCCTCCTCCTTGCGCCGACGGTGACGTGACCGTCCGGCTGCATTTTCTGTTCAGATCGTTGTGGACGCCGGGATTGTGGTGTCGGGGACTAGGCCGTCGGCAGGCCGATCGGGCTGGGACCACAGCATCGCCGCGCCCCTCACACCGGAAGCGTCGCCCCAGCGCGCCGGAACCAGCTTGGCAGCCCAGCGGTCGGAAAACACATGCGGCGCGATCAGGTCCGGCAGGCGCTGATAGAGCGCATCGACCTTCGACAGCCCGCCGCCGAACACGAAGACGTCGGGATCAAGAATGTCGCAGATCATCGCCAGGCCCCGGCCCAGGCGCTCGAACAACCGATCCAGCGCTGCAACGGCCTCGGCGTCGCCGGTCGCCGCAGCGTTGACGATCTCTTCGCCCTTCAGGGCGCGACCCGTGCGGGTCTGAAAGTCACGCTGCAGGCCCGAGCCCGAGATCCATGTCTCCAGGCACCCGCGCCGTCCGCACCAGCAGGCGGGGCCGGGCGTCTCATCGGCCGCTGGCCAGGGCAGGGGAAGGTGGCCCCACTCGCCGCCGACGCCATTGGCGCCCTCGACCAGTCGCCGATCCACCACCACGCCGCCGCCGCAGCCCGTGCCCAGGATTACCGCAAAGGCGGTCCTGAATCCGGCGGCAGCCCCATCGATGGCTTCGGACAGGGCCAGGCAATTGGCGTCGTTGGCGACTCTAACGGGGCGCAAAAGGGCCTGCTCCAGATCTTTCCCCGGCTGGCGGCCGTTCAGCCAGACTGTATTGGCGTTGCGCACCAGACCAGAGGTCGGTGAGACCGACCCTGGCGCCCCCATGCCGACTGTTCCGCGAGCGTTGGTGGCAGACTCTGTCTGGTCAATCAGATCACGGATAATTCTGATAGCGCTGTCATAGGAGGCCGGAGTCGGGGCGCGGAGACGCGAGACGTAGCCGCCTTCGGGTGCCAGCGCCGCGACTTCGATCTTGGTGCCGCCAACATCGACGCCAATGCGCATGCCGCGCGTCGCTCTGCTATCCGCGTCCAACGTTTCGTCCCCAGCCGTTCTTGGCCAAGACAGATCACAAGGTATTTATAAAAACAATTTGTTTTATTATTTGCCCGGACGATGATTGAGGACGCTCGGGCGGTTGGGACGCTCGAGTCTCTGGACCTTGGGCTGTGCCGGGGAGTGCTGTAAGCGAGGACCTATTTCTGGCGGCCCTCGGCCAGCCGCCGCCGCGCCGCCGCCCGGCGGGCCTTCCAATGCTGGACATAGGGAGCCGCGAACGTCCAGGCGAGCGTCGCCGCCAGGATCAGGACGATCGGAATCGCCAGCTTCAGATTCACACGGACCTCCCCAGATTTTGACCCAGATTAGCCGGGGTCGCCACACGGCTCAATTGCGCAAACCCGACGAGGGGAGGGTCGGACCGGAGAAAGTTACGCATAACCGGTCGCAGATCGTCTGGGCCAAGGCGTTGGCATATCGTCTCGCCGATGGGACGCATCGATAGGCCCTCTTGCGACGCGCCGTACAGGCGCCCGCCTGCGTCGAGCGTATTCATCGGCAGCCCGTTAGCTCTACGAACATCCCGAAAGTTGAGATTGCTCAGAGCGTTGATCTCGCTTTCCGCAAAGTAACTATCCAGTTAACCAGTCCATAATGCGTCAGTCGCTCCACAGAGACGACCAACTTCTGAATATCATAGTAAATTTCTCGCAAATGTTTCAGCAATCATGATTTGAACATCTATTGCGCGAGCTGAGCGCCAATACCCAAAACACAATACGGGGATACGCGCCTATCCCGCCCGTGCCACTAGACTACGCACGGATTTGCCGTGATGGTTCCCATCTGAGCATGCCAGCCGATTGCGAGCGAACAGCATGGACGAACGCGAAGTATTAAGGCTGGACGCCTTGCGGGCGTACAGGGTGCTGGACACCGAGGCCGACGCCGCCATCGATCGCTTGGCGGGTCTGGCCGGCAACCTGTTTGCGACGCCCATTTCGCTGGTCTCGCTGGTCGATGAACATCGACAGTGGTTCAAGGCCAAGGTGGGCCTGGAGGCGTCCGAGACGCCGCGTGATCAGGCCTTCTGCGCCCATGCCATCGCCATGGGCGCCGATGCGGTGATGGTGGTTGAAGACGCCACCCTGGACCCCCGCTTTGCGGACAATCCCTTGGTCACGGGCGCGCCCGATATTCGCTTCTATGCCGGGGCGACCTTGACCACCAAGGACGGCCACAATCTCGGAACCCTCTGCGTCATCGACAACAAGCCGCGGCCGCGCCCCAGCGCCGCGGAGCTGGAGCGACTCAAATTGCTCGCGCGCATTGTCGTCGACGAGTTTGAACTGGCGCGAGCCAACCGCCAGACCCGCGAAAAACAGCGGCTTCTTGAAATCGCCGAGGTCATGTCCGGGGTGGGCCAATGGCGGCGGGACCTCGTCACCAACAATGTCGTTTGGTCCGACACAGTCTACGCCATCCACGGCGTAGATCGCCAAAGCTTCGACCCCGATCTCGACGACGCCGTGGCCTTTTATCATCCCGATGACCGCGCCATGGTCATGGGCCATCTGGCCCATGCGAGCCAGACCGGGGATGGCTTTGAGTTCCGCCTTCGCCTGATGCGCGCCGATGGCGCCGTGCGCCACGTGATCTCGCGCGGGGTTTGCGAGCTGGACGATCACGGGAAGCCGGCCTCGATCCTCGGCCTGTTCCAGGACATCACCGAGACCGTCGAGACCATCGCGAGCCTCCAACGCCGTCAGGAACGCTACCGGCTCGTGACCGAGCATGCCGGCGACGTCATCGCCCGCTACGATTTCGCGGGCGCGGGCCGCTTCATCTCACCCGCCGTCGAGAAGCTGCTGGGCTACAGCGTCGAGGAAACCATCGACCTGACCGTGCCGATGGTGCTGCATCCCGACGATCGTGAGCGGGTGATGTCGGTGTTTGAGGCCATGTCGCGCGGCCTTGACCAGACGACCCTGCAGCACCGCTCGCGGCACAAGCTGGGCCACTATGTCTGGGTGGAAGCAAACCTTCAGCTGGTGCGCGATGCGGCCGGCGCGCCTCAGGAAATCGTTGCTGTCGCGCGAGATATCTCTGACCGCAAGGCCCTGGAACTTGAGATGGCGACCGCTCGCGACGAAGCGCGCGAACAGGCCCAGCGAGCGCGACTGGCCGAGAATATCGGCGGCGTCGGCTACTGGCGTTACGACCTGAAGGCCCTGGATCTGGATGTGTCGGCCAAGATGTTCGAAATCTATGGGCTGGAGCGCGTCGAACATCCGGCCATCGAGATGTTCAACGACCTAGTCCATCCCGAAGAACAGGCCCGGACCAGGGCCAGGCTCGTCGAACGCTTGAGGACGGGTGAGGCCGACAACAACGTCATCACCCGCATCGTCCGTCCGGACGGCGGGGACCGCTACATCTCCGGCAGCTCGATTATCGAGATGGGGGCCGACGGAGCCCCCGCTTTCATCATGGGCACGGTTCGCGACATCACCGACGAACGCCGTATCCAGGCCGAATTGGCGGCCAACGAAAGCCGCTATCGCCTGCTGGCCGACAACGCCAGCGACATGATCGCCGCCTTCGGCCCGAGTGGCGAGATCCGGTTCGTCTCACCCGCATGCCGCCCTATCCTCGGCTACGCCCCCGAGGAGATGGTCGGCCGGCAGGTCATCGACATGGCCCATCCCGACGATGCGCCGCTGTTGATGGTCTACTATGCCGAGTTGATCGCCAGGGGGCCTTCCGCGATCTCCGAGCCCTTCCAATTTCGGGGGCGGCACAAGGACGGCCATTGGGTTTGGGTGGAAGGGCAGCCCAAGCTGTTCTTCGACGCGGACACTGGCAAGCTGGCCGCGATCCAGGATGTCATTCGCGACATCACCAGCCGCAAGGCGCTGGAGCAGGCCCTGAAACTGGCCCGCGCGGAAGCTGAAGCCGCGGCGGTGGTGAAGGCCGAGTTTCTGTCGAACATGAGCCACGAACTGCGCACGCCCTTGACGGCCGTGCTGGGCTTCTCGCGGCTGATCGAGGATCAACCCGAACTCTCGCCGGCCACGCGCCGTTTCGTCGATCGCGTCTCCAACGCCGGCAAGGCGCTGCTGTCGACGGTCAACGACATCCTGGACTTTTCCAAGCTCGAGGCCGGTCAGGTCGAGATCGTCGTTACCCCCAGCGACCCGCGACAAATCCTTGAAGACGCCATGGACCTCTTCTCGGGCCAGGCCCAGGAAAAGGGTCTGGACCTGGTGATGACCGGCTTGGATGGCCTGCCCCCGGGTCTGACCCTGGCCTCTGATCGGATACGCCAGATCCTGCTCAACCTGATCGGCAACGCCGTGAAGTTCACCGACAGCGGTCGAGTGGAGCTGGCCGCCAAGTGGACGGCGCGAACCGGCCTGTTTCGGGTGACCGTCACCGACAGCGGCGCGGGCATACCCGCCGATCGCCTGGATCAGCTATTCAAGCGGTTTTCCCAGGTCGACGGCTCCTCCACGCGCAAGCACGGCGGGACAGGGTTGGGCTTGGCAATCTGCAAGGGGCTTGTGGACGCCATGGGCGGCCAGATCGGCGCTGCCAGCCAGGCGGGCCAGGGGTCTTGCTTCTGGTTCGAACTTCCGGCCGCGAAGGTTTCGCTTGGCGAAGCCGGGACCGATAGCCAGGCGGCGGCGGTCATTCCGGAGGGTTGCCGTGTGCTGGTCGTCGACGACCGTGCGGTCAATCGCGATCTGGTCTGCGCGGTCCTGCGCGTGTTTGGCGCCGAGATGACGGAGGCCGCCGATGGCGAGGCGGCGGTCGGGCTCGCCAGCGCCGAGCCGTTCGATGTGATCCTGATGGATCTGCGCATGCCGGGTATCGGCGGCGTGGAGGCGACCCGCCAGATCCGTGAGGTCGCCCTCAATGGAAATGTGCCCATCATCGCCTTCTCGGCCGATGTCGGCGGGGCGCTGCCTGAAGGTGTCTTTGACGGCATGGTCGCCAAGCCGCTTGATGCGCGGGCGCTGATCACGGAGATCAATCGCGCCCTGTATCATGAGGGGGAGAGCGAAGATGCCGATTGAGGCGCGTCGGCGGCGAATCTTCATCGCGGAGGATGACCGCAATCTCCTCGAACTGCTGACCACCCGGCTCAGCCTGGCGGGCTACGACACGGTCTTCGGGCGTGATGGATGGGAGGCCATCGACGGCATCCACAGTACGCGTCCGGACGCCATTATCCTGGACGTCAGCATGCCCCGCCTGGACGGCTTTGGGGTCCTGCGCCACATCAGAAAGAGCCCCCTGGTGGCCAATATCCCGGTGATGATGCTCACCGCCCGCAATGCGCCCGGCGACGTCAAGGAAGCGCTGGCCCTGGGGGCGCGGGACTATCTCGCCAAGCCCTTCAGCGACGCCTTGCTTCTGGCGCGCGTGGCGCGGCTGCTGCGCGCCAGGCCTGTGGCGCCGACAGCGTCGTCAAACGTGTTTCTGCTGTAGTCGCGCCAACAGATTTGGCGGCCTACTGCCGCTGCCTCATCGACTCGGTATGAAGCAGAAACCGTGACGATCACATCCGGCGTTCCTGCCGCTATGTCGGCGAGGCCGTCGATAGCAAAACGTTACGTCGAAACGCGAAATCGATGGCCGAGCGAATGAAATAGTCTTTGTGGCCCATTCTGCCCCCTAGCTCATGTGGATCATCTGGGGTGGCTGCCCCCGCACAAACAGACTGATCGAGTGGCTCATGTAAAACCACATATCGAGTCGCACGATCATCAACACCGCGAAGTCGATGCTCCGCTCGCCGGGATTGACGGTGTCAGCTTCCACGACCTGCGCGGGACGTTCGTAACTCGTTGCTTCGTGCGCAACTGGACACGGGAAGAGATTGCATTTGTTCAGGTCACTCGCTTCGATCTCTCGCGACCCTTGAGAGATATGCCAACCGTAATTCAACCTCACAGGTCAACGCGAAGCGTCCGGCTAAGCGGATGCGAGACAGCGTTGGGGAGCTTTCCTGCAAACCGGTCTGCAAACCGGAGAACGTCGTTGAATTCAAATCATTGAAAAGATTGGAGGCCCGGCCCGGAATCGAACCGGGGTGCACGGATTTGCAATCCGCTGCGTAACCACTCCGCCACCGGGCCATCCGGGGTCAACGCAATATGCGTTGGCGAAGAGAGGCGTTCGATACAGGAGCGGTCTTGAAGTCGCAACCGTCTCGTGGGGCCCATCTCGCCCGACCGAGAGAAAATCGAAACCTGAACTGGCCCTCTCATGTCGCAGCCTGATTGGGCTGCCCCTTTAACGCATTGATATCATTCAATCGGGACCTGTCGGCAACTCAAGTAATGCGGCTTAAAGTAGCCCCTAGAGGCGCATTTCCAACTTAAGACCGTCCTCGAAGCCCATGGCGACCACGGGGACGGCGTCGCAGTGTGGCGACGGCGAAAGCTGCGTGACAGTCTCGCACACCGAGGCTCGCAACGCGGTGCGACAAGAGCGGACGGATAAATATGGCTTGGATCGGCCGTCCGGCTGGAAACACTTCCGCGAAGCATCGCTCCACCTCGGCCCGAGACCAGAATGAGCCCAGGCGGCGGCGATCGCACGGCCTTTGGCGGTCGCCGTCATCCCGCCTTCTCATTCAAGACCACGGGCAAACATGTCTTCGGTGAAATGTCAGGCAGGCTGACAAACTGGCGCCATGGCGCGCCCCGGAAAGGCTTTCGAGCTGATGAGCTTGAGTGGCCTCGGCGCGGGCAGGTCGGAGAACAATGGCAAGCCTTTGCCGAGCGCGCCCTGTTCCTGGAAGGTCTCGGGAGAAAGGCTGGACGCCGAGCCTCGGCTCGGGTGAAGATCTTGTTATGGCTGGGCCGCTCATCTTCCTCGATCCTGACAGTAATTTGAGCCTTCAGGATCAGGTGCGTCGCAAGCTGGTCGAGGCCGCCTGCGCTGGCGCCTTCGCGTCGGGGCGTCGGCTGCCGTCGTCTCGCGCTCTGGCCCAGCAACTGGGCTTGGCGCGCAACACCGTGACCTTGGCCTATCAGAAACTGCTCGACGAGGGTCTGTTCGTCAGTCGCGAGCGTAGCGGCATCTACGTCGATCACGACATGCTACGGGGTTTGACTTCGGTCGAGACCGTGGCCGGCGGACGCGACCCGGCGCCGGACTCCCATTGGGGCGCACGCTTCAAGACCGGGACTGACGGCGATCCGGCTTCGCGCCGTATCCCCAACTGGCGGCAGTATCCCTATCCGTTCATAGACGGCGTATTCGACGCCTCGTTGTTTCCCGTAACCGAGTGGCGAGAGGCCAGTCGCCAGGCCCTGACCGTCACAGACATCGCCCAGTGGGCCACCGATAGCGGCGACGCCGACGATCCGATGCTGATCGAGGAAATCCGCACCAAGGTGCTACCCCGACGCGGCATCCAGGCCCGCCCCGACGAGATCCTGATCACCGTCGGGGCTCAGCAGGCGCTCGCCCTGATCAGCCAGATGCTGATCGACCCGAGCGTCACTGTCGCGATCGAGGATCCCGGCTACCCCGACATGCGCCGCCTGATCGCCGACCGCGGCGGGCGCACGGTCATCCAACCGGTCGATGATGACGGCGTGTTGGTGGATCGTCGCCTCGACGAGTGCGATCTTATCTATGTCACGCCCAGCCACCAGTTCCCGACCGGGGTGATGCTGACCCAGGCCCGTCGCGACGCTCTGCTGAAGAAGGCGGCGGCCCGTGACATGGTGATCATCGAGGACGATTTCGCCTGCGAGACCAACTATCTCGATGAGGCCTGCCCGGCCCTATACAGTCTCGATCGCGATGGCCGGGTGATCTATGTCGCCGGTTTGTCCAAGGTGCTGGGCCCGGGTCTGCGGCTGGGGTTTATGGTCGCTCCCGCTGCGGTGGTCGCCGAGGCCCGACGCTTGCGTGGCTTGGCTGTGCGCCACCCACCTTTGAACAATCAGCGCACGGTGGCCCATTTCCTGGCCATGGGTCACCATGATGCGACGATGATGCGACTGGGACGGTTGTTTCGCGAACGCCGCACCGCGCTACGCGACGCCCTGAACCACTATCTGCAGCAGTCTGTGGCGATCGCGCCGGTGCGCGGCGGAGCCGCCTACTGGGTGCGCGGCCCCAGCCATCTCGACGTCAAGAGCCTGGCCGTCGAGGCCGAACGGCGCGGCGTGCTGATCGAACCGGTCGGGCCCTATTATGCCGGGGGCGAGGGGCCGTCGAACATCTTCCGCCTCGGTGTCACCAGCCTGCCGCTCGACCGAATCCGTGAAGGGGTTGCGGTGCTCGCCGACCTGATGCGCGACCTGCCCGGGGCCAAGCCCGCCTTCCCCCATGCGCCGGAGGCCCGGTTGACCGGGGAGGCGCTCCACGCGGCCATGTCCGGTGCGGTGTTGCTCTGCAAGACCGTCTATGGCGACCCTTGTACGATTGAATTGCTCCCGGACGGGCGGATGACCGGCCGCGCGGGTTACGCCAATGAGGATTGCGACGTCGGTCGGTGGTGGGTCGAGGACGATGTCTGGCGCCGGCAGTGGCGCCAATGGTCCTATGGCGAGATCGCCAGTTTTGTCACCGTCATTGTCGCAGACCGCATTGGCTGGTTCGACACCAATGGTCGGCTGGTCGACTCCGCGGTCATCCGGCGCGCGGACGCAGTATGAGCCTGGCGCCAGATATCGCCCGTCGGGGACGTTAGGCAAAAACTGGCGCCATCGATGGTCTTCGACTGGCGCTATGTGGCTTTCCTCTGCGCCGTCACTCTTCCGTCACAGGGCCATCCGGCTCGCAGTGGAAGACGACATGCGTCCCATCGGAATCGCCGGCCTGCAGCTTGAACTGGCCAAGGGTGACAATTGTGACCGGATCGCCGCCGAGATCGCGGCGGTCAAGGCGCGCCTGCCTTGGGTCGACATGGTCGTGGTCAGCGAATTGACCTTGTTCGGCGCGGGCGTCAGTCATGCGCAGCCCTTACCGGGGCCTGCCGAGAAGAAGATGTGCGAAGCGGCTCGCGCGGCCGGCGTCTGGTTGGTGCCGGGCTCATTGTTCGAGCAGTCGGGCGACAAGATCTACAATACCGCGCCTGTGATCGACCCCAGCGGCCAGGTGGTCGCCCGCTATCGCAAAATCTATCCGTTCACGCCCTACGAGCAGGGTGTGTCGTCGGGCGGCGAATTCGTGGTCTTCGATGTCCCCGAGGTCGGGCGTTTTGGTCTGTCGATCTGCTACGACATGTGGTTCCCGGAGACCACGCGAACCCTGACCTGGATGGGCGCCGAGGTCATTCTGCATCCTGGGATGACCAACACCATTGATCGTGACGCCGAGCTTGCAATTGCCCGGGCCAGCGCGGCGACCAATCAGGTGTTCTTCGTTGACATCAATGTGGCTGGCTCACTGGGGGTCGGTAAGTCCGGGGTGTTCGGTCCCGGCGGCGAGGTCATCCACCTGGCCGGAGCTGGACATGAAGTGATCGCCGTCGAGCTCGATCTCGACCAGGTCAGCCGGGTTCGCGAACGCGGCTGGCACGGTCTGGGTCAACCGCTGAAGAGCTTGCGCGATACGCCCATCGTCTTTCCGCCTTACCGCGACGGCTTTGCCGCCTCTCCCGCCTTCGCCAGCCTGGGGGCATTGGAAAAGCCGCGATCCGAACAGATCGCCCGGCCGAGCCTGAGCGCCATCAAGACCTAGCGTTCTGTAGAGCGCGTCATTGATCAACAAAAACGATAGATTTGAACGAGGGGGTTGCAGGATGAACAAGTCGAATCTTAGAGGGGCCGTATCGATCACCGCCCTGATGCTGGGTTTGGGAGCCGGCGGCGCGGCCATGGCTCAGGCCAGCGGCGCCAACACGATCGACGAGATCGTGGTCACCGCCAACCGACGCGAACAGAGCGTCCTGGAAGTTCCCTACAACATCTCGGCGGTGTCGGGCGCCGCCATCGAGACCGCCAAGATCGCCGACAGCGCCGAATTGATGCGCGGGATTCCGGGTGTCGCCGTGGTTGATCGAGGCTATCGCAACGCCGGGGTCGTCAACAACGTGCTGATCCGCGGCATCAATGTCGACAGCAATGCCTTGGGCGACTACGCGGTTTCCAGTGTCGCGCCGGTCTCGACCTACATCAACGAAACGCCGCTGTTCGCCGGCTTTCTGCTCAAGGATCTTGAACGGGTAGAGGTGTTGCGCGGGCCCCAGGGCTCGCTGTACGGCTCGGGCTCTCTGGGCGGAACCGTCCGCTACATCACCCGAGCCCCGAAACTGGGCGTGTTCGAGGGCGCGGTGAGCCTGACGGGCAGCAAGGTCGAAGGCTCGGGGAGCGCCGGCTGGGCCGGCGACCTGACCTTGAACCTGCCGCTGGGCGACACCCTGGCTCTGCGCGCCACTGTCAGCCGCATCGATTATCCGGGCGTGACCGACTATGTGAACCTCTATGTCCTGGACAGCTCGGGCGCGCCCGCGGCGCCTAACGGGCTGCTGTCGCCGAACGCGAACTACACGAGCAAGAAGGACGCCGACACGGTTGGGATCACCTTCGGGCGGGTAGCGCTGCGCTGGCAGCCGACCGACCGCTTCGACGCCACCCTGAGCTATAGTCAGCAGTCGGACGAGATCGGCGGTCGCCGTCAGGTGACCCATGGCCTCGACGGTTACGGCAAGGCCTATGGCGACTATCAGAACGGCTCGATCCAGCTCGAACCGTCGTCGCGAGACGTCAACCTGACCAGTCTGGAAATGAACATCGATCTGGGCTTCGCCACCCTGACCTCTTCGACCTCGCACTACGAGCACAAGGGGACGAGTGTCAGCGAGAACACCGGCTTCTACGCCCAGGCCGGCTTTCTGAGTTTCTACTATAACTATCCGCGCCCAATGGCTTCGGCCGTGCGCGACTATTCGGACACCGCGACCATCCAGGAACTGCGTCTGGTTTCCAAGACCGGCGGCGATTTCGACTATGTCGTCGGGGCCTACTACAATGATGACACCTTGGTGTCGTCGCAGGACAGCTACTTGCGTGGATTCAAGCGCTGGTGGGACATCTGGAGCGGCGCTCCGTCGGCGGTGGCCGGCGACCGGGACTTCAAGTATCGCCGTCACGAGGACTTCACCGACAAGGCCGTGTTCGGCGAGCTGACCTGGCACGCCAGCGACAGCCTGTCGCTGACCGGCGGCGTTCGCTGGTTCGACAACAAGGCGGTCAACAACACCCTCATCGATGTGCCCCTCTACACCTCGCTCAGCCAGCCGGTCACGGCGCGGTTCGAGTCGTCGGAGAGCCGGGCGCTCTTCAAGGGCAACCTGGCCTGGAAGTTCAGCGACAAGGGCCTGTTCTACGCGACGGTCTCCGAGGGCTACCGCCGGGGTGGCTCCAACGCCGTGCCGCTGAGCGGCAACTTTGCCGAGGACCCGCGCTGGCAGATCTACAAATCCGACGCGGTGGTCAATTACGAGGCCGGGATCAAGGGGCGACGGGGAACCATCACCTATGACGCCGCCCTGTTCTATGTTGACTGGAAGGACATCCAGCTCAACACCGCCACCCCGAACTGGGGCTTCTATGTCGTGCAAAACGGCGGCAAGGCGCGGACCTTTGGGCTAGAGTCGTCGATCGACGGCCGGCCAACCGACGCTTTGCACTATGCGATCGGTTACACCTATACCGATGCGGCTTTGAGCGCCGCTGTCGTCAGCCCGCTTGGCTCGGTGCTGGCGAGTGACGGCTCGAAACTGCCCGGCACGCCCAAGCAGGCGGTCACCCTGGCGGGTGACTACACCTGGAAACTGGGCGGTGACCTCCGCCTGGTCGCTCGGGCCAGTGGTTACTACCAATCCTCGACCCGCAACGCGATTGGAGGGGCGAAATACAATACCCGCCTGTCCGGTTTCCAGATCTGGAACGCTTCGACCTCGCTTTCGAAGGGGCCGCTGACCGGGACCCTGTTCATCAAGAACCTGTTCAACGACCCTGGCGTGACGGGCGAGTTCACCGAAGCCTACATGGGAACCCGGCCATCGGTCGGTTACTATGGCAACGCCTCGAAACAGTTCATCTCCCTGCCGCGGACCGTCGGTCTGTCGGTCGACTACAGCTTCTAGATTTCGGATGGGTGGCTTGGCGGCGCGGAGCAAGGCGATGGAGGATCTGGGCATGATCGCCCCGCTCATCCGTGACGGCCGCGTCGGCCAGGCGCTTTTGGGCCTGGCGGTGATCGAGGCGACGGCGGGCGATGACGCGCGCCTTTTGCAACATCTAGGCGAATACTACACCCACTGTGGCAAAACTCACGAGGCCGCGCGCTGTTACCGGCGCGCGGTCGACCTGACCCCCGACGACCCACGCTGCCTCTACAATCTGGCGTCCGCCCAGATCGCTCTGGGTCTTACCGGTGAGGCCGAGGCCCTGCTCGACCGCGTCATCGCGCTCGATCCCGCTGACGCCGACGCGTGGCAGAACCGTTCGACTCTGCGGCGGCAGACAGCGCAGGCCAACCACGTTCCAGCACTGCTCGACGCCGTGGCGCGGACCCGGCCCGGGCCCGCCGAGGTGGCGATGAGCTATGCCCTGGCCAAGGAGTTCGAGGACCTGGGCGAATACCGACAGAGCTTCGAATGGCTCAAGCGCGGCGCCGATCGCCGCCGCCGCCTGCTCAGCTATCAGGTCGCGTCTGATGTCGCGGCGATGGACGAGATCGCTCGGGTGTTCAACCCGGCGCTGTTCGCGGCGACGCCCGAGGGGTGCGCCGAGGTCGGGCCGATCTTCGTGCTCGGCCTGCCGCGCAGCGGCACGACCCTGGTCGATCGCATCATCAGCTCACACAGTGCGGTGGAGAGTCTTGGCGAAATCAATGACTTCGCCCTGTCCTTGATGCGCCTGGCCGGCCAGGCGGGCGGCAAGGGCGACCTGATCCGCCGCTCGGCGACCCTCGATCCGGCGGCGCTCGGCCGGACCTATCTCGACAGCCTGGCCGGCCGTGGCCCGCGGCGCCCGATGGTCATCGACAAGACGCCTGTCAACTTCCTCTATGTCGGCCTGATCGCCCGCGCCCTGCCCAACGCCAAGATCATTCATCTGCGTCGCCATCCCATGGACAGTGGCTATGCCCTGTACAAGACGCTGTTCCGCATGGGCTGCCCCTATGCCTACGACCTTGATGACCTGGCCGCCTACATGCTGGCCCATCGCCGGTTGATGGCCCATTGGCGCGCGGTGCTGCCGGGCCGCATCCTCGACGTCGACTATGAGGCCCTGGTCACGGATCAGGAGACGCAGAGTCGACGGATCATCGCTCATTGCGGGTTGGACTGGCAGGACGCCTGCCTGCGTTTTCACGAGAACGCCGCGCCCGCCGCCACGGCCAGCGCGGCCCAGGTGCGCCAGCCGATCCACGCCGACTCGGTGGGACTGTGGCGACGCTACGCACCGCAACTGGCTCCCCTGGCCGCTGCTCTCGCGGCCGGCGGCGTCGATCCGGTCGAGCTCGTCTGATGTCGCGTCTGGCTCTTGGCGCGATCCTGCTGACCGCCGCCGTCGCCCTGGCGACCCCGGCCTTGGCCGGGCCGATCTTCGCGGATGACTTTCAGGATGGCCAGGCGGACGGCTGGGGCGCGGCCGGCGCCGGCGACGTTCGGCTGACCACCTTCCAGGGCAATGTCTCGTTGCGCCTGACGCGGCGGGCCATGGCGACAACCTCCGTCTCGACCCGGGGATTCGCTCAGGTCTCGGTGGCCGCCGCCGTGGCCGGCCAGGGCCTGGGTCGTGATGACGCCTGTCTGGCCGAGGTCTCCGCCGATGATGGCGCGACGTGGCGGGAGATCGTCGCGCTGCGCGACAGGGCTGATGACGGCGTCGCCTTCACCCATGCCGAGGTCTCGGCGCCGGTCGCCGCCGGCCGGTCAACCTTGATGATCCGTTTCCGGGCGGCGGGTGGCCTGCGCGCTCTTTGCTGGGGCGACGCGGTGGTGGTGACGGGCCAGCCGTTGGCCGCAGAGTCAGGGGCTCCAGGGGCGCGGTTCGATCACGATCAATTAATCTCCGGCGAAGGCTTCTCGTCGCCCCTGCCGCTCTCCGCCTTCGCGCCTCCGCCCGGGGCGGAGGCCCCATCCAGCCGCGAGGTCTGGCGGCTGACGCTGGACAGCCCCGCCGCCAAGGTCGGCATGGCGATCCTCAAGGATGAAACGGCGACGACAGCCGCCACGCGGGCTCTGCGCGCCACCCTGCCGACTTTCGACTTCGTCTTCGTCGAGGACGGCGAGGCTCTGATCCCGGTCCAGCGGGGACCTATCGCCAGTGGTCATCCGGTCTGGGAATGGGTGCTCGAGACCGGACGGGTTTGGACCGAAGCCGCCGACAGGGGCTGGCGGCGGGCGGCGATGCCCTTCGCCCTGCAGGAGCGCAACGCCAACTGCCTGCACAACGGCGTGATGACCTTCCTGTTCAAACCAGACGGGTCGGTCTCGCGGGTTGCCTTTGAGGTCGCTTCGGAGACCTGCGCCTACCTGAAATTCGACGCCTGGGGCATGGTTCCTGCCCAGTTGACTGCGGTCTCCGACGTCGACGCCGACGCGATCGCCGCCGCCTACCGGGCGGAGGTCGCCGCCCGGCTGCCGGTCCGTCCGATCGCCGCCCTCGCCAAACTCTATCCCGGGTTCGACCCGGCCCGATTGGTCTTGGCGCCGCCGGCGGATGGCGATCCGCCTACTGCCTACGGCCTGGTGGTCGATGGCGTTCACTATGCCTCGACCTGCCAGACCCGGCACGGTGACTATCCATTCTGCAACACGCTCGACCTGCCGTCCTACTCGACCGCCAAGTCGATCGTCGGCGCCATCGGCCTGATGCGGCTTGAGGCCCTGGTCCCGGGCGCGGCCAACCAACTGATCGCCGAGCACGTGTCCGCATGCGCGGCCGGCGAGGTCTGGAAAGACGTCACCCTGGGCCAGTCACTGGACATGGCGACAGGCGTCTATGGCTCAAGCGCTTTTGAAGCTGATGAGAGCGCACCCTCGATCAGCGCCTTTTTCGACGCTGAGGATCACGCGGCCAAGGTCGCCTATGCTTGTGGTCAGTACGGCCGCCGGGCCACGCCGGGGCAGACCTTTGTCTACCACACCGCCGACACCTATCTGTTGGGCGCCGCCCTGGCCGACATCCAGCGCGAGCGCGGCGATAGCGATTTCTATGACGCCTTGATCGCGCCGCTGTGGCGCTCGCTGCGGCTGAGTCCGACCATCCTGACCACCCGGCGCACCCTCGATTCCATTCGCCAGCCCTTTACCGGTTGGGGTTTGACCTATCATGCCGACGACATTGCCCGGATCGGCGGCTGGCTCTCGGATGGCGCGCGCATAGATGGGCGGACGGTTCTCGACCCCGGTCTGCTGAGCGCCGCTTTGCAGCGTGACCCGGCCAGGCCAGGCTTGCGCGCCGGCGGCGAGGACTATCGCTACAAGGCCGGCTTCTGGGCTCGCGACCTGGGGGCGAAGCTCGGCTGCGCCGCGCCGCTCTGGGTCCCCTTCATGTCGGGTTATGGCGGCATCTCGGTCGTGCTGCTGCCGGGCGGTCTCACTTACTATTATTTCGGCGACAGCGGAGTGTTCGACTGGGCCCAGGCCGCTGTCGAAACCGCCAAGATCAAACGGATGTGCCCATGACCGACGCAGCTCCGACCGCGCTCGCCGCGTCTGGCCGTCCGGGTCGGGTCCCTGAGGACAGCCTGTTGGCCAGCGTGCTGCTGTCTTTCCTGGCCACAGCCGGCCTGTTCTACGTCAACATCATGGCCGCCTTGGTTGACGGCCTGATCACCGGCGCCGGCTTGACCCCGAAGGCGGCCGGTTTGGTCGCCTCGGCCAATGTCTATGGCGCGGCGGTCGGGGCGCTGACGGCGGTGTTCATCATCCGGCGACTGCCCTGGCGACCGACCGCCGTGGCGGTGTTGCTGAGCCTGATCATCGTCGACCTGATCTCGACCCTGCTTACAGCGCCTGAGATCCTGATCGCCACCCGCTTCGTCCACGGTTTGATCGGCGGCTTGCTGGTCGGGGTGGCCTTCGCGGTCATCGCCCGCACCAAGACGCCTGACCGCACCTTCGGCATGTTGCTGGTGGTGCAATTTGGCCTGGGCGGCCTGGGCCTGATGTTCCTGCCGCACCTAGTGCCGATGTTCGGTCACGGCGTGCTGTTCGTGGCCTTGGCGACGTTCAGCGCCGTCACCCTGGCCATGATCCCCTTTCTTGGCGACTATCCCTCGCCGCCCAAGCTCGCGGCTAGCGCCGCGAGGCCCGCCGTGCGCTGGATTCCATTGAGTCTGGCTTTCGCGGGCATCTTTCTGTTCCAGGCCGCCAATATGGGTCTGGCCGCCTATATCATCGGCCTCGGCAAGGCCTCGGGTCTGAAGCTTGGCTTCATCACCGACACCCTGGGGGCGGCCAACTGGATCGGCGCCCTGGGCTCGGTCATGGTCGTGGTGCTGGGCCTGAAGTTCGGCCGGACCCGACCGCTGCTGGCCGGCCTGGCCCTGACCCTGGTCGGCACGTGGGCGTTCCATTTCAGCCATCTGCCCTGGGTCTATCTGGTCGCCAATATCGCCACGGCGGTGACCTGGGCCTTCGTAATCCCCTATCTGTTGGGCATGTGCGCGGCCTTTGACAAGGCTGGACAGATGGCGGCTCTCGGCGGGTTTTTCTCGAAACTTGGGTTGGCGTCGGGTCCAGCCCTGGCCGCCTTCGTCGCCGCTGGCGGCCAGTATCGCGGCCTGATCACCTTGGCGGTCATCGGCCTGCTGTTCAGCGGACTGGCGGCCATCATACCAGCCTTGGCGCTCGACCGACAACGATCGCCAGCCTGATCTTCCATCACACGCGGGCCTCCACGGCCCGCCAGCCTTGTCCACGCTTTCCGGAGTCGCACCTTCATGTCCGCCAACGCTGATCTGCTGTCCCGCCGCCTCGCCGCCGTGCCGCGCGGAGTCGCCACCGCCACCCCGATCTTCGCCGGCCGGGCCGAGAATGCCGAGCTGTGGGATGTCGAGGGCAAGCGCTATGTCGATTTCGCCGGCGGCATAGCCGTGCTCAACACGGGCCACCGGCACCCAAAGGTCCTGCAGGCCGTGCGCGACCAGCTCGACGCCTACACTCACACCGCCTTCCAGGTGGTGGCCTACGAGCCCTATGTCGCCCTGGCCGAGCGGCTGAACGCTCTGGCCCCGTTCAGCGGGCCGGCCAAGACTATCCTGTTCACCACTGGCGCCGAAGCGGTTGAGAACGCCGTCAAACTGGCCCGCGCCGCGACCGGCCGTTCGGCGGTCATCGCCTTTACCGGCGGATTCCATGGTCGCACCATGTTGACCATGGCGATGACCGGCAAGGTCGCCCCCTACAAGCGGCTGTTTGGCCCGTTGCCGGCCGAGGTCTATCACGCGCCGTTTCCCGTGCCGCAGTACGGCGTGTCGGTCGAAGACAGTCTGCGGGCGCTGGAGTTCCTGTTCCGCGCCGATGTCGAGCCTGAACGGGTGGCGGCGATCATCATCGAGCCGGTGCAAGGTGAGGGCGGCTTCCAGCCGGCCCCGACCGAACTGCTGCTGGCGCTGCGTGAGCTCTGCGACCGACACGGCATCCTGCTGATCGCTGATGAGATCCAGGCGGGGTTCGGTCGCACCGGCAAGATGTTCGGCATCGAGCACAGCGGGGTTGAGCCGGACCTGATCACCGTGGCCAAGTCGCTTGCCGGCGGCTTCCCGCTGTCCGGTGTCATCGGTCGCGCGGCGATCATGGACGCGGCCGAGCCCGGCGGTCTGGGCGGCACCTATGCCGGACCACCGATCGCCTGCGCCGCCGCCCTGGCGGTGTTGGATGTGATCGCCGAGGAGCGGCTGCTCGATCGGGCCAACGTCCAGGGGGAACACATCAAGCGCAGGTTGCTGGCCATGAGCCAGCGCAACGATCTGCTGCCGATCGCTTCGATCCGCGGACCCGGGGCCATGATCGGCTTCGACATCGTCCGCTCCCGCGGCGGCGGTGAGCCGGACGGGGCCCAGGCCAAGGCCTTGACCGTCAGGGCGCTGGAAAAAGGTCTGATCCTGCTGTCCTGCGGCGTATTCGGCGAAACCATCCGTCTGCTCGCTCCTTTGACGACTCCCGACGCCATCCTCGACGAGGGACTCGATATCCTCGAGGCGTCCCTGGCGATGGTGTCCTGATGACGCGGCACGACCTTGGCGAGCGGGCCCGTCTGGCCCTGAAACGTCCCGACCTGCTGCGCGAAGCCGCTTGGATCAATGGCGTCTGGGTCACCGGTGACGCCGTCATAGAGGTGACCAATCCGGCCAATGGCAAGGTGCTGGGCGTCGTCCCGGCCCTGGGCGAGGCTGAAACCCTGGGCGCGGTGGCCGCCGCCCACGCGGCCTTTCCGGCCTGGGCGGCGCGCGCGGCCAAGGACCGCGCCGCCATCCTGCGACGCTGGTTCGAATTGGTCATGGCTCACCGGGATGACCTGGCTCGGCTGATGACCGCCGAACAGGGCAAGCCATTGGCCGAGGCGCAAGGCGAGGTGGCCTACGCCGCCGGCTTCATTGAGTGGTTCGGTGAAGAAGCCAAGCGCGCCTATGGCGAGGTGATACCGGGGCACCAGGCAGACAAGCGGATTGTCGTGCTCAAGCAGCCGGTGGGCGTGGTGGCGGCGGTGACGCCCTGGAACTTCCCGGCGGCCATGATTACCCGCAAGGTGGCGCCGGCCTTGGCGGCTGGCTGTACGGTCGTGCTCAAGCCCTCGGAGTTGACGCCATTCTCGGCCCTGGCCTTGGCCTTGCTGGGCGAGGAGGCGGGGTTGCCGGCGGGGGTGTTCAATATTGTCACCGGGCCGCCGACTCCAATTGGAGCGGTGCTGACGACCGACCCTCGTGTCGCCAAGTTCACCTTCACGGGCTCGACCTCGGTCGGCAAGATGCTGGCTGCGGCTTGCATGGGCACGGTCAAGCGAGTGTCGCTGGAGCTGGGCGGCAATGCCCCTTTCATCGTGTTCGACGACGCCGATCTCGACGCCGCAGTCGAGGGCGCGATGGCCAGCAAGTTTCGCAATACCGGTCAGACCTGTGTCTGCGCCAACCGACTTCTGGTTCAGGCCGGCATCTACGACGCTTTCGCCGAACGGTTGACGAACCGGGTCAAGGCGCTGCGGGTCGGTGATGGGTTGGAGGGGGCTACCGACCAGGGGCCGCTGATCAACGCCTTGGCGCTCGACAAGGTCGAGCGCCACATCGCCAACGCGGTGGCGGGCGGAGCCGGGATGCTGACCGGCGGCCGGCGGTTTGGGACGTCGGGGACCTGGTTCGAGCCGACGGTCCTGATCGATGTGCCACCCTTGGCCCTTTTGAACATCGAGGAAACCTTCGGTCCGGTGGCCGGATTGGTGCGCTTCGAGACAGAGGCCCAGGCCCTGGCAATGGCCAATGACACCCGGGCGGGCCTGGCGTCCTATGTCTTCACCCGGGATCTCGATCGCGCCTGGCGGATGGGTGAGGGGCTTCAGTATGGTATGGTCGGACTCAACACGGGCCTGATCTCCACCGAGGTGGCGCCCTTCGGCGGCATCAAGGAATCGGGGCTGGGCCGCGAGGGCTCTCACTTTGGCCTGGACGAGTACATGGAGCTGAAGATGATGTGCGTGGGCCTCGCGCCGGCCCCCGTTTAGGGGGCTTCAAGCGCGGCGGCCCGATCTCACGGTATGACCAGCCCCGAGGCGGCGGCGGCGGCGGCGGCGCACTGCGCGCCCAGCCTCAGGCCGCCGGCAGCCTGCGCAAGCGCCACGCCAGCTTCGAGAGGTTGAAGAACCCCCGTCTCGTTGCTCGCTGCCATGACGCAAACAAGAAGTGTGTCGTCACCGATCAGGCCCGCGAGGGCGCGAAGGTCGACCGTCCCATCGATCCCGACTGGCGCCGCAACGCAACGAAGGCCTTCACGCTCCAGCGCAACGGTGGGCTCCAGCCCTGATCTGTACTCGATCGTGGTTACAACGATGGTTCGCCGCGGTGAGCCGGTCCGAACCCGCGCCTGGAACAGGTCGGCGCGTCAACCGCGCGCAACCCATGGGCCAGCAAGCCCGGGCGGCCTGCAATCGATGAGTTCTGTCAGGAGATGCGAACCAGGAGGTCCACGATCATCGGCTCCAGATCCTCGATCGCCGATGCGCGCCGAGCGAGGTCTCCGTCGGCGGTCACGCCATGGGCGTAGTAGCTGGCGGAGACGAAACCTTGGGCCAGGCCGCTGGCGTGGATGGCCAAGTCGCTGGCCCCGTCGCCGACTATTACCGTGGGTCCGCTCATAGCGCCCCTACGCCCCCATCGCCGAACCAGAGCGGTCTTGTCGACGGACGTCAGCAGAGTCCAGTCGCCCACTCCCACGGCCTGCCTTCCGATCCAGCACAGGCGATTGGCGGCGATGGCCTCAGCCGGAAAGCCGCAGGCGGCCCCGATCGGACCTAGCCAGTCGTGAAATGCGGCCGAAACAATGAACAGCCGCGCCCCCTGGCCGCGCAGCGACTGGAACAGGGGGCGGAACGGCGTGATCCGATCCAGCGCCCCGGCGATATAGTCGTCGATCGCTTCTCGCTGGATCGACAACAGGGCCCCCAGCAGTATCAGGGGATCCTCCGGGCGCGCGGCGCCGGCCATGAACCGCTGCGAGCGCGCCTGCAGGGCCGCTATTCTGGCCTCACTATCGTGGCGACGGCGAAGACTGAGCTTGAGCACTTCCTGCAAGCTCTCTTCGGGAACCAGAGTTTGGTCATAGTCGAAGATGACATTGCAGCCCCAGAGCGAGCGGTTCATGTCTCGCCACGCCTCAGCCGCGCGCGCAGCGCGTGCTTGTCCTGTGGCCGCCAGTCGGTGGCGGCGGCGCCCAGACGGTCGGCGATCGCCTGCTGGACGCGCTTGGCGAAGGCGGTTTTGGACTCGTCCGGCGCGCGCGCCAACCGGGGCAGGTAGTCTAGCTTGAACGTCACGGCGGGCATGGCCAGCAAGCGCAGGACGTTGGCCGGCTTGGACGACAACAGCGGATCGGCGTTCAGGTCAAAAGGCGTGGTCAGTCGCAGGGCCGTCGGTACGACTGGGAACCCGCGGGCCAGAAAGCTCGGCTGGAACTGGAACAGGCCCTGCTGGTTACCGATGGTCTCTTCCGGCGACACGTAGAGGCTGGTTCCGGAGGGATGCTTGCGCCAGGCCGCGATGTGGCGGGCCAGCGTCTTGCGGTCGGCGACGCGCCATAGCTGAGCGCCTGAGCTGCGCGCCAGCGGCATGGCGGTCGCCCGGCCCAGCGCGCCGCCGTCCTGGCCAATAGCGATGCAGGCCTGGGGCTGTCCGCACACCGCCAACAGGTCGAATACGCTGACATGGTTGAGGGCCACCACGCAGCCGTCTGTCAGATGGACCACCTCCTCGCGGGGGAGGTTGACGATGACGCGCACGCCCATCGCCCTGCGGATCAGAGGAAACAGCCGCGAGGAAACACTCGGCGGCAACGCCATGGCCAGCGGCGCGACCAGGATGGCCAGCGCCAGCCGGCTGGCCGCCAGGGCGATCCCGAGCGGCCAATACCATAGGGGTGGTCCTGTTCCGGTGCGCCAGGTCTCCAGGTCGCAAAGGTGGCTTACCGGCGCCTCGGAGGGCGGGCGCGTCATGCCAAGGTCACCGGGGGACCGAAGTCTGGGGTCGTGTCTTGTCCAGCGGCGCGGACCGCGCGGGCGAAGATCCGCTGGCGGTTACGCTGCAGTCCGGACAGGAACATGGCGCGGGTGACATCAATGCGCAGGTGGGGACCAAACGGCGTGTCGCAGACGACGCCATAGTCATCGTCGACGCCCAGATAATTACGGTTCAGCCGGATCGCCATCGTGTGGTTCAGGTTGGTCAAGGTGTGGATTTGATCGAAGCCCAGCTTCAGGAACCCGTACTCCAAGGCCATATGCGCCGCCGCCATCGGCGCCCTTGAGCGCCACAGCTTGGGAAAGAAGCGCTGGCCGAAATTGATGCCGTGTTCCTTCTGCGCGAACCCCGAATAGCCAAGAAACTCTCCAGTTTCCTCGCGCCTCACCGCCCAGCGTGACCAGCCGCGCGTCTGAAGTTCCAGATTGAAGGCGTCGACCTCGCCGGCGGCCTGCTCGAACGACCGAGGCTTGCCATCCGAAATGAAGGCCATCACGCGCGGGTCCGACACCAGCCGGGCGTAGTCGTTCCGGGCGTCGTCGTCCCAGTCGCACAGGCAAACGCCATTACGGCGGGCATAGATTTTGGACCCGAAAATGCTCATCGATCTTTGCCCTGAACGCTTGCTCAGGCGTGGAAGGAAAGGAGCTCAGGGGGAAAGGAAAGTGAACGTCGGGCGCCTGTGGCTCAATGTGCGGCGGAGCGCAATTTCACCGGGCGATTTGTGCGGACTAGCGCAGCTCGGCGATCCAGCGCCGCCAGTCGGCGGGCGAGCCGGCGTCGAGCATGGGCGCGCGTGCGGCCGCCAGGCTGCGGAACTCGCGTGGGGTCATGCCATAGAGGCCGCGGAACGCCGAGACGAAGCTGGACCGGTGGGTGAAGCCGTAGGCCTCGGATATGCTGGCGATCGTTTCGCGCCCGGCCTCCGGCTCGGCCAGCCGCGCGCGCACCGCGTGCAGCCGACGCTGCCGGACATAGCCGGAAAATCCGCCCAACTCCTTGAACAGGTAATAGAGCTTGCGCTCGGACATGCTGAACCGGCCGGCGACAGCTTCGGCCGTAAGCGAGCGGTCTGTCAGCTGGGTTTCGAGGCAGTGGCAAATCTGTTCCAGCAGAGACTGGTTGGCGCTCGTCGCCACGGTGTCATCGATCTGGCCATTGATCGTGGCTGCGGCCAGTTCCACGGTGGGGCGCACCAGTCTGGCGGCCTGACTGAGCGTCAAAGACGGGGCCAGTTCGATCAGCATCTGCAGGTGCCCGAACAGCAGGGAAACGAGCGGCTCTTCTCGGCGCAGCACAGTCAGATGGAGGGTGTCTGGGGCTGTGAGCAGGGGCGCCAGCAAACGCCTGGGGATGAAGAGGTTGAGGTTCTCGAAGTCGCTGGCCGCAGTGGCCAGCGGTTGGGCAAGGTCGATGATCAGCAAGTCCCCGGGCCTGGTCCAGGCGTCCGAGGCGCTGTGGCGCTGTCCACAGGCGCCCTCGACGTAGAATTGCAGCAGATAGTTCGAAAGCCCGTCGCGGGCGGTGCGATAGCGAGACCGGTCGAAGGCCTGAGCGGTTGACCGGCTGCGTCCGACTAGCAGTTGATCCAGCGCATAGCCGCCAGCCTGGCCTTGGAAGTGGTCGTCGTCGCCGCCGATCCGGACGTCGAACATCACGCTGAGGGCCTGGGCCCAGCCCACCGTAGCCTCGCGGATCGACATGCCGCGCGAGTCGAAGAATGAACCTTGGACTTTCTCTTCTGGATTCTCTTGGCTCATGCCTCGCCTGAACTCGAAAAGCGGCGCTTTGTCCAGTCCGGCGCCCGTTTGGAAGAAGGGTTATGGCACGGCGCCGCGAGCTCGCGCCAACTTGCGACCGCTTCGCGTTATTGACTGTTTTAGGTTGGAAATGGGTACGCGTTAGGTTGCAACGACACACTCACAGCGGCACGGTGATGGCGGCTTCCGACTGGGACGCACCGGCGGAGGTCAAGACGGTCAAGCCCTCGCGCCCTGACAGCTATGAGGCGTGGTGCCACGCGGTGGGCGTCGAACGGTTCCTCATCGATCTGCGGCCGGGTCACAATGGGGCCCTGCGGGCCGATTTGCATGAGCCGCGGCTGGAACGCTATGTCGGCGTTGTCTATCGCCCCGACAGCGAGCGCCTGAGCCATTACGCCCACGCCAGCCTGTCCCAACAGTACGACGCCTTCGTCTGGTTCGATCGGACGCGGGCAGTGACCCCGTTGGCGACCGAGGTTCGCGCCGGCGAGGACGATACCTATCCCTTCGGTCTATGATTGCGGCGACAGCGACCCGAGGCGAGGCGGAACCGTTCACGGCGGTCGGGGGGGCGGCGCTTCACGCCACGCCGCATGAACCGCCACGGCAACCTTTTTGGTCGACGATGATGGGCCGGCCGCTACCGTCGAGACCCACGTCCTTGTACGCCATTTCATCGGGATGCAGACCCCCGAGGGTCGGCGGCGGGCCGGGCGCGACGTCGCCGGGCTTCTGCTGCCCGCCTGCCGAATCCGGTGAGATAATCGGCCATTCGGTAGCTTTGCCTGCGACAATCGACCGCCACGGCAAGCGCCGACAGGCTTTTCATCCCTGCCAGTGAACGCGGTCCGACAGGCTCGCGCGGGGATGCCGTCTCTCGTCTAGCTATCGTTGAGCCCGACTAGGGCTTGGGCGATGAGGGATGCGATAGAGATCGTATTTGAGGCATGGGCCACGGTGTCTGTTGAGACGATGCGTAGGGTTTCTGCGGAGGCTTTGTCGAAGGCGTCTGCCACAAAAATCGCGTGAACGACGACACACACGGGGGCGGGAAAGCCCTGTTTGCGCAGTGCGGCGCTCGCCGCGATCAATGTCCGTCCAGATGACGCTATGTCGTCGATCAGGACGGGTTGCCGCCCGGCGTGCAGTCCGAGATCCGGCATAGCGATTTGGACTTCGCGATCGCCCTGCCGCGTCTTCGACAACAGCGCATAGGGTACGCCGCATCTGCTCGCGATCTCCGCCGCCCATTGTTCGCTCTCCGCGTCGGGCCCGATGATCAGGGGGTTTGCCACCTCGCGCGCAATCCACTCGCTGATCAGCGGCGCGGCGCGGAGGGCGACGCAGGGGATCTTATAGAGCTCGTCAAGGTGTGAGAACCGATGGAGATGTGGATCGACCGTAATCAGGCGATCCACAAGGCAGGAAACCAGGCGTGCGAATGTGCGGGACGTCACGGCCTCGCCCGGGCGGAACCGGGCGTCCTGACGCATATAGCCAAGGTAGGGGGCCACAAGGGTGACCTCCGATGCGCCGAGGTCCCTGAGGGCGTCCGCTACGAATGCGAGGGTCAGAAAATGTTCGTCGGCGTTCGCGCAGACAATGTCGACCGGCCGCCCCTTCGGATCGACGTCAATCCGCAGGTAGCGTTCGCCGTCTGGAAAGCGCCGAAATTCCAGCCCGCCAAGTTCGAAGCCGCCGGCGCCGGCCAGCCGGGCTGAAAAGGCCTCACTGCCGGGTAGCGGCAGAACCAGTCGCAGGGTCATGCCTCGATGCTCAGCATATCGGGATTGGCGGCGGCATAGTCCAAAGCATAGGCTAATTCTCCCCGGGCTTCAGCGTGGACCGTCAGCAACGGTTCGCCCGCCGCGACCTCGTCTCCCAAGCGGACATGGAGCTCGACTCCCGCAGCCTTGTCATCCGGGGCGCCGGCTAGCTTGGCGAGCCGCGCGAGGGTGCGGTTGTTCATGGTCATGACGCGGCCTGACCGCTGCGCCAAAAGCGGCCGGCTGACGACGGAACGTGGCGGCTCCCGCAGGCCACCCTGGGCTTCGCAAATCCGCTGAAACTTCGCCCAGGCCCGTCCGTCCGCAAGGGTCCGCTCCGCCAGCCTGGTCCCCTCGCCGAGACCGCAGCGGCCCGCCAGCTCCAGCGCCGCGCCGGCCAGCAGGCAGGCGCGGCGGCGCAGGTCCGACGGAGCGGAGGGCTCGCCGCGCAGGACGGCCAGGACATCGCGCGCCTCCAAGGCGGGGCCGATGCCGCGACCGACCGGCTGACCACCATCGGTGCGCACGCACCGGACCTCAACCCCGCACACCCGCGCCACATGAGTAAGCGCGTCGGAGATAGCGTCGGCGTCGTCATCGGAGCGAACCTTGGCCGTCGGCCCCACGGGAATGTCGAGCACCACATGGGTGGATCCGGCTGCGATTTTCTTTGAGAGCACGGAGGCCACCAGCTGGCCTTCAGTGTCGATGTCGAGCACCCGCTCCACCCGGATGAGCACGTCGTCGGCTGGGCTCAGCCGCATGGCGCCGCCCCAGGCGAGACAGCCGCCTTCCTGTTCGACCACCCTGCGCATGGCCGCGAGGTCGAGGTCGACGTTGGTCAAGGTCTCCATGGTGTCGGCCGTGCCGGCTGGAGAGGTTATGGCCCGGGACGAGGTTTTCGGGATTACCAGTCCGTTCGCCGCGACAATGGCTACGATGATCGGCGTGGTGCGGTTGCCCGGCAAACCACCCACCGAGTGCTTGTCGATCACGACCGGTGAATTCCAGCTGAGTTGTTCGCCGGCCTGCACCATGGCGCGGGTGAGATGGACGACCTCGTCACGGTCCAGTGGCAAGGCCGAGCAGGCGGTCAGAAAGGCGGAAAGATGGACGTCGTTGTAGCGGCCTGCGGCAATGTCGGAAATGATGTCAGCCATTGAGGGAGCATCCAGGCGCTTGCCGTACACGCGCCGGCGCACGCTGGACATCGAGGTGAGGGCCGGCGGATGGCGGACATGGATCTCGTCCCCGTCGGCCACCCCCAGTCGTTCCCAAGCCGCCTCGGAGAGCCCCGCCTCGTTCGTCTGCACCAGTTCGCCCCCGGTAACCTGGTAGAGGGTCGCCATCACCTCGCGGCCGTGGGCCATCAGCAGCACCTGAGAGCGTGGGCCGTGGCCCTCCGACCGGCAGACCGGGCTGTCCTCACGCATCAGCACGATGGAGTCATGTTGTGACAGCAGCCCCAACCGGCGCGCGGTTAGGACGGGCAGGGGCGGCTGCGACCCGTCGGTCACGAAAGAACCTGCTCGTCTCCCTCGGCCGGGATCACGCAGGACCAGCCGAGTTCCTGCTCGATCCGTTCCCGCAGCGCCAACGAAGCGCCGGCCTCCCCGTGCACGATAAAGGTCTTTTTGGGCGGTCGCTCGAAGCCGCCAAGCCAACGCAGAATCTCATTGGCGTCGGCATGAGCCGAGAGCATGGGCAGGTTGTCGATCTCCGCGCGGACGGGAACGAAACCGCCATGGATCTTCACTTCCCGCGCACCGTTGATGAGGGCCTCGCCGCGCGTGCCAGCGGCCTGGAAACCGGCGAACAGGATCGTGTTCTTGGGGTCTGGTCCGTAGGCCTTGATGTGGTGCAGAACGCGCCCCCCGGTGGCCATGCCGCTAGCCGAGATAATCACCTTCGGCATGCCATTGTGGCTGAGCGCTTTGGATTCCTCCACGTCCTGCACATAGGTCGCCGAGGCCATCGCGGCTCGGCACTCATCAGGCGAGAGACGATGGTCGTGCGGGTGCCGCTCGAGCATGCCACTGGCGTTGATGGCCATAGGACTGTCGAGATAGACGGGCGTCAGTGGCAGGCGGCCCGCCTGTTTCAGACGCCAGCACAGATAGAGAAGCTCCTGGGCCCGACCGACCGCGAAGGCGGGGATGATCACGGTCCCCCCTCGCGCCGTGGTCCGTTGGATTGCCTCCAGGAGGGCGTCGGCCGGAGCGACCTGCGCGTGCTGTCGATCGCCATAGGTCGACTCCACCAGCAGGTAGTCCGCCTGAGCCACAGAGACTGGGTCGTGCATCAGGGGGTCATCGTAGCGGCCGATGTCGCCGGAAAAGACGAAAGTCTTGCCGCCCCAGCGCAGTTGAACGCTCGCCGCTCCTAGAATGTGCCCGGCGCGGCGGAACAGCAGATTGGCGCCGTGCCCAAGGTCTGTGGGCGTGTCGAAGTCGATGGCGCGCAGCTGCTCCAGCGCGCGCAGCGCGTCGCGCTTGCCGTACAGCGGTAGGGCGGGCTTGTGCTTGGAGAAGCCGTGACGGTTGGCGAATTCCGCATCGCTCTCCTGGATCTTGGCGCTATCCAGCAGCAGGAGTTCACAGAGGTCGGCCGAGGCGCTGGTGCAGAAGATGGGTCCCTGAAAGCCTTCGCGCACTAGCTTTGGCAGGTAGCCGGAATGATCGAGGTGCGCGTGAGTCAGCACGACTGCATCGATGCCGGCCGGGTCTACCGGAAACTCTGCCCAATTCTTCAGACGTAACGCCTTCAGACCCTGGAACAATCCGCAATCGACGAGAACCTTGCGCCCGCCGAGTTGAAGCAGGTGGCGGGAGCCGGTGACCGTGCCCGCACCCCCGAGAAACGTCAGGCTGGCCTTGGACATCCATTCCTACTTCATCTGACGCGATCAGCCTTCACCATAAACAGGGCGGGCGGCGGCGTGCAGCCTAATTGAGCTCATGGCTTCAACCCGAAGGTGAGACTCGGCGGTTTTCTGCGTCCTCGATCGCTCCTGGTCGAGTGCGCAAAGGGCATAATTGATCCAGATCACGGGGTGGACGTCCATCGACTGGCACCTTTTGCCGACCGACCGGAATCACCGCGCCATGTCCTTGGGGACGCAACAGTCAATCGCACCGGGACACCGATGGCTCACGGCGACCGCATGATGGCCGCCGTGGATACGCTCGCTACGACGGCGTCATCGCGGCTCTGCTTCCGCGCTCGGGCCGTGACCAGGGTCTATGGCTCCGGTCCTGGGGCCGTTCACGCTCTCCGGGGTGTCGACCTTGATCTGCCAGACGGCGAGATGGTCGTGGTGCTTGGCGCGTCCGGCAGCGGCAAGTCGACCTTCCTGAACATTCTCGGCGGGCTCGACACGCCGACCAGCGGCGAAGTTCTGTTCCGGGGGAATGACATCAGTCGGGCGGACCAGCACCAGCTGACCGAATACCGCCGTCGGCACGTCGGGTTCGTCTTCCAATTCTACAATCTGATGCCGAGCCTGACCGCGCGCGAGAACGTCGCCCTGGTCACCGAGATCGCCGAGGCCCCGCTCCGTCCCGAAGAGGCCCTCGCCATGGTCGGCCTGGAGAACCGTCTGGATCACTTTCCGGCCCAGATGTCCGGCGGCGAGCAGCAGCGCGTGGCCATTGCGCGCGCTGTGGCCAAGCAGCCGTCAGTCCTGCTGTGCGACGAGCCTACGGGCGCCTTGGACTCCGCCACCGGTGTGCGGGTTCTGGAGGCGCTTAAAACGGTCAACGACAGCCTGGGCGCCACGACCCTGCTGATCACGCACAACGCCGCCATCGCCGCCATTGCTGATCGCGTGGTGATATTTGCCGATGGGCGGGTGCGCGAGGTGCGCGAGAATCCCGACAAGCGGCTGCCCGGGGAGGTCTCGTGGTGAACCATCCGCCGGCCTGGATGGGCGCGCTGGACCGCAAGCTGGTGCGGGATCTCTGGCGCATGAAGACCCAGGCGCTGGCGATCGCCTTTGTCATCGCCGGCGGCGTCGCCGTTCATCTGCTCTCCGCCGGGATGCTGAGTTCGCTACAGGAGACCCGGCGCGCCTACTATGAACGCTATCTGTTCGCCGACGTCTGGGCCCCCGTGGTGCGCGCACCGCAGCGTCTGATCGCCGACATCCGGGCCATCGAGGGGGTCCAGGCGGCGGCGACCCGCATTCGGGTTCCGGCGCTCTTCGCCATGGAGGGGATGAGCGCGCCAGCGACCGGCGAAGTCCTGTCCTTGCCGGACGTGGGCGAGGCGGCGGTCAATCGGCTCCACCTGGTCCGAGGCCGTCTTCCGATCGCAGGACAGCGGGACGAGGCGGTGGTGCTCCAGGCCTTCGCCGACGCTCACCGGCTCGAGATTGGCGATCCGGTTCCGGTAACCCTCTACGGCGGCCGCCGCCGTCTGACCGTGGTCGGGATCGCCCTGTCGCCGGAGCACGTCTACGCCATCGGCCCGGGCCAGTTCGTGCCCGATGACCGGTTGTTCGGCGTGCTCTGGATGCGGCGCAACGCCCTGGCCCAGGCCGTCAATCAGGACGAAGCCTTCAACGAGGCGGTGGTGCGCCTCTCCCGCGACGCCTCGGAGCCGGCGGTGATCGCCCGGCTGGATCGTCTTCTGGAGCCCTATGGCGCCCCGGGCGCCTATGGTCGCGCCGATCAGGTCTCGGACGCCTTCGTGTCCAGCGAGATCGACCAGCTGGCGACCATGGGGCGGGTGCTGCCGCCGATCTTCCTGCTGGTGGCGGCCTTCCTGGTCAATGTCGTGGTGTCAAGGCTGATCGCCGTTCAGCGCGCAGGGATCGGACTGTTGAAAGCCTTCGGCTACCGGGACCGAGACATCATCGGCCACTATCTCAAGCTGGTCGCCGTCATCGCGGTGACGGGCGTGCTGATCGGTGGCGCCGCGGGGATCTGGCTCGGTCGCGGCATGGCGGGGCTTTATATGGAATACTACCGCTTCCCCTTCCTCCTGTTCCAGGCGGATCCGGCCGACTACGCGACCGTGGTTGGTGTGGCCATGTTGACGGTTATGGGTGGCGCGGCCCTGGCGGTGCGGCGGGCCGCGAACCTGAACCCGGCGGAAGCGATGACCCCCGCGCCGCCGCCCGACTATTCCAAGGCCGCCGGGGCCTGGATCACCCGGATCAAGGTCCTCGACCAGCAATCGCGCATGATCCTGCGCCAGATCATTCGCTGGCCCTGGCGGGCGGCCCTGACCGTGGCCGGGATCGCGGCCTCGGGCGCTCTCCTGATCGGCACCATGTCGATGATGGACGCGATCAAGGTGATGATCGATTCCAGTTTCACCGTATCCAACCCCCACGACGTGTCCGTGAGCTTCGTCGAGCCCCGGTCACGTGCTGCCCTGTTCAGTCTGGCCCGCGAAGAGGGGGTGCTGGCGGCCGAGCCGTTTCGTGTCGTTTCGGTTCGCCTGCGCCACGGCGCGCGCGAGGAGCGGGCGGTGATCACCGGCGCGCCGCTGGACGGCATCCTGTCGAGGATGGTCGATACCCACAACCGACCGATCCAGCCGCATCCCGGCGGCCTGGTCCTGTCCAGCGACCTGGCCGCCAAGCTCCGGATCAAGGCCGGCGACATCATCGAGGCGCAGGTCACGGAAGGCCGCCGGCCGCTGCTGGCTCTGCGGGTCTCGGCCGTCACCACCAGCTATGTGGGTTCCGGGGCGCGGATGCGGATTGAGGACCTGAACCGGTCTCTGGAAGAAGGGGCGCTGGTGTCCGGGGCCTGGCTGACGGTCGACGCCGACCGGACCGGGGGCCTCTATGCGCGCCTGAAGGAGACGCCGTCGGTCGCGGGGGTGAGCCTGCAGGCGGAGGCCGTCAAACGGCTGGCCGCCATGCTCGATGAGAACCTCGGCCGATCTATCCTGACCTTCTTCTTCTTCGCCGGCCTGATCGCTTCGGGGGTAGTCTACAACACGGTTCGCATTTCCTTCGCCGAGCGCCAGCGGGAGCTGGCTTCACTGCGGGTGCTCGGCTTCTCGCGCGCCGACGTATCCTACATACTGCTCGGCGAAGTGGCCTTCCTGACGCTGCTGGCCCTGCCGCTGGGCGCGGCGGCAGGGGCCGGTCTGGCCTGGTATCTCGCCCGCGCCATGAGTTCGGACCTGTTCCGGCTGCCCTTCGCCGTCGCTCCAGCGACCTTCGGCATGGCCGGGGCGGTGGTGCTGGTCATCACTGTCGTGGCCAGTCTGACGGTGCGGCGTCAGATCGACCGGCTCGACCTGGCCGAAGCCTTGAAGACCGGAGAGTAGCGCCGTGATAATCAACCGGTTCAATCTCAAATTCCGGACGCTGTTCTGGGTCGCCGCCGTGCTGGCGGTGGCGGCGCTGCTGCTCTTGGCCTTCCGTCCACGATCGGTTCTGGTGGACATCGCCGAGGTCACCGCAGGCCCCTTGACTGTGGCGGTTCGTGACGAGGCGCGAACGCGGGCCCGCAACGTTTATGTGGTGTCCGCGCCTGTCTCCGGCCGTTTGATGCGGATCGGCAACCGCGCGGGCGAACGGGTTGAGGCCGGGGCGGTGATCGCGATCATCCAGCCGGGACCGGCGACCTTCATGGACGAAAGGTCCCGCCAGGAAATCCAGGCCGGGGTCCGTTCGGCCGAGGCCGCCCTGGCCCTGGCGCGCGCCGAGCTGGAAGGCGCTGAAGCCCGGCTGACCTACGCTCGTCTCGAAGCCGGCCGTACCGAGACACTGTTCGCCGCATCGGTCGCGTCGCGGAGCGCCCTCGACCGCGCACGCCTCGACGTTCGCACCGCCGCCGCCGTCGTGGGCAACGCCCGCGCGGGCGTCGGCGTCCAACAAGCGGCGCTCGAGGCGGCCCGCGTGCGTTTAATCGAGCCAACCGCCGCGCGGTCCGGCGGCCGGGCGGTGGCTCTTCGCGCGCCGGTGACAGGCCGTGTTTTGCGGGTGCTGCAGGAGAGCGAAAGCGTCATTTCCCAGGGCGCGCCGGTGATCGAGATCGGCGACCCTCGCGATCTGGAAGTGGTCGCCGAGCTCCTGTCGAGTGACGCGGCGCGAATTTCCGTAGGGGCGCCTGTCGTGATCGACGCTTGGGGGGATGGCCCGGCGCTTGAGGGCCGTGTCCGGCAGGTCGAACCCTATGGCTTCCTCAAAGTCTCGGCCCTCGGTGTCGAGGAGCAGCGGGTCAATGTGATCATCGAGCCAGTCAATCCTCCTGCAGCCTGGGCGGCGGTCGGCCATGGCTATCGTGTGGAGACGGCAGTCACGGTCTGGCGGGCCGAGGCAGTGCTTCGGACGCCTGTGTCCGCCCTGTTCCGGCATAAGGGACAGTGGGCGGTATTCAAGGTCGAAGGTAACCGTGCTCGCCTGCAGCGGGTCGGGATCGGCCACAACAACGGGGAACTGGCCGAGGCCCGCGCCGGGCTGAAGCCGGGAGAGCGGGTAGTGCTCCATCCGGGGCAGTCCATCGCCGATGGCGTCGCGGTGCGCATTCGGACTTCCACGCCGAACGGCGAGTAGCCTTGCCTTGATCTTTGGTCGCGCCTCGCCTGTGCGCAGGTTGCGAAAACTACTCGCCTGAATGTCGTGTTTCTGGACCGGTGCTTGAGTCCGCATCTGGCGCAAAGCCGCACCAAGTTTAGACGAGACGATCCGGCTGGGCCTCAGTTTCGGCTTGGAGGAAGGCCTTTTCTTCCGGGGTCAGGCTAAGGTCACCATACAGCTCTAACTCGAACCTGAAGACCTCGAGGACGACCGTCCTCCTGACCCTTCCCTCGTCGGACAACAGCCACGGGTTTCTTCGCACAATCTTCCGCAGCAGCCAGCGCGGCAGTTAGATATCCATCCCGGCCTCCTTCGCAAATCTCGAGCGAAGTTGCCGAGGCGACATGTCAGAATCGGACGCACCGATCTGCGACGACGAGCGGCTCGCAGCCTTCTTGCGACCGCTTCGCGTTATTGACTGTCTTAGGTTGGAAATGGGTACGCGTTAGGTTGCAACGACACAAACCGCATGGCGGCCCGGAAGGGACTCGAACCCCTGACCTTCGCTTTAGGAAAGCGCTGCTCTATCCTGCTGAGCTACCGGGCCGCGCGCGCTGTGCGGGCGCAGGGTCAATAGCGCAGGATGGCGGGCTTGCGAACCCCGTCTGAGAAGGGGACGCAATGGGGCTGCTGGCTCGTCTGAAGTCATTGTACGTGCAGGTGTTGATCGCCATCGCGCTGGGCATACTGGTCGGTGCGCTGTGGCCGACGATCGGGGTGGCGTTGAAGCCGCTGGGCGACGGATTCATCAAGCTGATCAAGCTGGTGATCGCGCCGGTGATCTTCTGCACCGTGGCCGGCGGCATCGCCCGGATGGGCGATATCAAGGCCTTCGGGCGGGTCGGGGTGAAGGCCCTGATCTATTTCGAGGTGGTCTCGACCGTCGCTCTGGTGATCGGCCTCATCGTCGGTCGTGTCGTGCAGCCGGGAGCGGGTTTCAACATCGACCCGGCCTCGCTGGATCCGGCCATCGCCGCCGGCTACCTGGCCAAGGCCCACGAGGGCGAGGGCCTGGTCGCCTATCTGCTGCATCTGATCCCGGACACTTTCTTTGGCGCCTTCGCCGAGGGCAATCTTCTGCAGGTGCTGGTGATCTCGGTGCTGACCGGCTTTGCCTGCACGCGCCTTGGCCCGTTCGGCGACAGGGTGGCCGACGGTCTGGAAGACCTGGCCAAGCTGTTCTTCGGCATCATCCACGTGGTGGTGCGGTTCGCGCCGCTGGGCGCCTTCGGGGCCATGGGCTTCACGATCGGCAAGTACGGACTGGAATCCCTGGTCCAGTTGGGCGCCCTGGTGGCGACCTTCTATCTGACCGCCTTGATCTTCGTGCTGGTGGTGCTGGGCGGCATCGCGGCGGCGGCCGGGTTCTCGATCCTGAAGTTCATGGCCTATATCCGCGAGGAACTGCTGATCGTGCTGGGCACCAGTTCCTCCGAATCGGTCCTGCCCCAGATGATGGAAAAGCTGGAGCGGCTGGGCGCGCGCAAGTCGGTGGTCGGGCTGGTGATCCCCACCGGCTACAGCTTCAATCTGGACGGCACCAATATCTACATGACCCTGGCCACCCTGTTCCTGGCCCAGGCGACCAACACCCACCTGACCCTGTGGCAGGAGCTGAGCCTGCTGGGTGTGGCCATGCTGACCTCCAAGGGGGCCAGCGGCGTCACGGGGGCGGGGTTCATCACCCTGGCGGCGACCCTGGCCGTCGTGCCCGACATCCCGATCGCCGCCCTGGCGGTGCTGGTCGGCGTTGACCGGTTCATGAGCGAGTGCCGGGCCCTGACCAATCTGGTCGGCAACGGCGTGGCCACCCTGGTGGTGGCCCGCTGGGACGGCGCCCTGGATCGCGAGCAGTTGGCGCGCGAACTTCGCAAGGGCCCCACAGCCACGGCGGCGCTGGTCGCGGACAAGGGCGACGCAGACTGAGGGACGGACTGGGGGCGTTGGGTCTGCTGCCGCAAAGCTTGACCCTTCGCCTTGCCCCGTCGCCCGGCCCGACCGGCCGCCTCCAGCCCCGCGCCCCCAAAGAAAAACGCCCTCCGCCGCGAGGCGAAGGGCGTCAAATCTTCTAACGCCGAAGCGTGTGATCAGGCGGCGACCGAGGCCTTGACCAGCGACTTGGTCAGGATGCCGATCGCGGCGTCGCGGTCGATGCGCTCAATGGCGGCCACTTCGCGGGCCATGCGGTCGAGGGCCGACTCATACAGCTGGCGTTCCGAATAGGACTGTTCCGGCTGGTTCTCGGCGCGGTGCAGGTCGCGGACGACTTCGGCGATCGAGATCAGGTCGCCTGAATTGATCTTGGCTTCGTATTCCTGGGCGCGGCGCGACCACATGGTGCGCTTGACGCGGGCGCGGCCCTTGAGGGTCGTAAGCGCCTGCGACACCACATTGCCCTCGGCCAGGGGGCGCAGACCGGCGGTCTTGGCCTTCTTGGTCGGGACGCGGAGGGTCATTTTCTCGTGGTCGAAGGTGATGATGTAAACTTCGAGCGACATCCCGGCCACTTCCTGGGTCTCAACACCCTGGATGCTGCCCACGCCATGCGCGGGATAGACGACGTGATCGCCAACCGAGAATTCCAGACCGCTCTTGCTCATGTTCGTCCTCATCAATGCGAGCCCAAGGGGCCCGGAACACCGTCATTCCAGATCGGTCCATTAGAGACAGCCCAGCGACCGCGAACTGGGCGCGGGAGCCAAGCCAGGACAGGATTTGGAATTAACCTCTAAGACACCCTTCGCCTTCGATCGGGCGCGCCGGTTGAACGGCTCTTCGACAAAAAACGGACAGCCGCGAATTGCCGCAACCGTCGCGTTGAGGCCGACGATATCATAAAATTCAGCCTCATGAAAGGCTTGCGCCCGGTTCCGGACCCGTAAGGTCGGCGGATCAGGAGCCCTTGCCGGGCTTTTCGCTGAAGTATTTCTCGAACTTGCCGGTCTCGCGCTCGAAGTCGTCGCGGTCGGCGGGCGGCTCGCCCTTAACCGTGATGTTGGGCCACACCTTGGCGTAGTCGGAATTGATCCGCAGCCACTTGCCGTCGGCCTCGTCCTCGGTGTCGGGCTTGATGGCGTCGACCGGGCACTCAGGTTCGCAGACGCCGCAGTCGATGCACTCGTCGGGATTGATGGCCAGGAAGTTCTCGCCCTCATAGAAGCAGTCGACCGGGCACACCTCGACGCAGTCCATGTACTTACATTTGATGCAGGCGTCGGTGACGATGTAGGTCATCGAGAACTCGATTGGTGCTGACGGGGCTCGGCGCGCGCGTTTTCGAAGGCGCGGGGCCGCTTGTCAATGCGGCTTGCTCGCGCGAGGCCACAGGAATTCTCGCTGCGTCGTCAGAGATGGGCGCGCGGAGGCGCTCAGAGCGACCGCCGCCGCGACGACAGGTCATCTGGGCGCTCATCATTTCTTATCCAAAAGAACGCCAGTCTCCGAGCCAGGAAACGCTCAAAAAAAACAACGCCGAGAACCCGACACAATGATCAAGTCGACTGCGGAAGTCAGGTGTCTGCCAGAGTCCGAGACCGGACCGGCGCGCCTGGCCGACTCACGCGCCGTCGCCTTCGCACAATTCGTGCAGCAGCTGCCATTCGCCGCGGCGTTGCTGGATCGTGATCTGTGTCTGCTGGCCGTCAGCCGCGAGTGGACCGCCCATGCCCTGGCGCCGGATCTGCGTCCGGGCGTCGATGCGCGTCGCGCCCTGGTGGCGGGCGAAGACGTCCTGGCGCTGATGAAATGCGCGCGGGCAGGCGACGCCTTCTCGCGTTATCTGCCGACCCTGGACGCCGACGGCGTCCAGCGCATCTGGCGCACCGAGTTCAGCGCCTGCCGCGACGAGGGTGAGCAGCCCTATGCCGTGATGGTCACGGCCCGCGACGTCACCGGCTATGCTGAGGCCACCCTGCGGGCCGAGCGCGATCAGCAGCGCCTGCGCATGGCGCTGGAGCTGGATGGCTTGCTGGTGCGCGAATACGACCTGAGCACCCGTGAAGTGGTGTTTTCGGGCGCGACGCCGGACCTTGAGAAGTGGTGCCGGTTCAAGAATGACCCGCTGGAGATCATCCATCCTGACGACCGGGACCGGGTGGCCGCCCTGGTGGCGGCGCGCAAGCCGGGCGAGACCGGGGTCTATGAGTTCCGCCTCGATCGCGATGACGGGGTCGAG